>CALXEH010000004.1 GCA_944387285.1 uncultured Oscillospiraceae bacterium
GCCAATGACGGCGAGGCCGAAGCCGCTCGCGATGTCGCTTAAGCTGCCGGAGATATAGCTGTCCGCTATGCTCAGGTCCTTAACCGTGCCGCCGCTGCCGACATATCCGAACAGACCGGCGTAGACATCTTCGCTGTTGCTGGTGCTTTTAATATCAACATACAGTCCTCTGATGGTGTGGCCCTGGCCGTCGAAGGTGCCGGTATAGCGCTTGCTGCTGCTGCCGATGGGCGTCAATTCGCGGAGGTTGGTGCCGCCGTTGAGGCCGCCGTCCTCGTCCAACACGTTTTCGTTGATGGTGATGTCCGCCGTCAGCTTGGCGTTGGCGTCGTTATCGCCGTTGTTTACTTCCTGTGCGAACCAGTAGAGCTCCTGCACGGTGCTGATCTGGTAGGGGTCAGTCACCGTGCCGCTGCCTGCGGGCTGCGTCGGCTCCGACGCCGCGGACGCGCCGACGATGAGCAGGGCGCAGGCCAGCGCGGTCAGAAGCGCAAGCCTGAACAGTTTTTTCTTCATTTATCTCGCCTCCCATGTTTGCAGGGCTTGTCGTTTTTTGCTTTGTTTGCAAAAAACGGGCGCGAGGTACCTCGCGCCCTTATACATTATATTCTATTTTCCAGTCGCGCAAGACCCTAAAAAGCGCCCCGGATGCGGCGCATCCGGGGCATTGGACTCGATTTTCTTACTTCTTCAGGTTGAAGAAGGCGTCCTTGCCGGCGTACTGCGCCACGTCGAAGAGCTCCTCCTCGATGCGCAGCAGCTGGTTGTACTTGCACACGCGGTCGGTGCGGCTCGGCGCGCCGGTCTTGATCTGGCCGGCGTTCAGGCCAACGACCAGGTCCGCGATGGTGGTGTCCTCGGTCTCGCCCGAGCGGTGGGACACGATGGTGGTGTAGCCGGCCCTGTTGGCAAGCTGCATGGTGTCCAGGGTCTCGGTCAGGGTGCCGATCTGGTTGACCTTTATCAGCACGGCGTTGGCAACGTGCTTCTCAAGGCCGGTCTTCACACGCTCGACATTGGTCACGAACAGGTCGTCGCCGACCAGCTGGACGTGGTCGCCCAGGGCCTTCGTCAGCATGCCCCAGCCTTCCCAGTCGTCCTCGCCCATGCAGTCTTCCATGGAGATGATCGGGTAGGTGTCCGCGAACTTCTTCCACATGTTGACCATCTGCTGGCGGGTCATGGTCTTCTTCGCCTTCGGCAGGGTGTAGGTGCCGTCTTCGTGGTTGTACCAATCCGACACGGCCGCGTCAATGGCGAGCATGAAGTCCTCGCCCGGCTTGTAGCCGGCCTTCTCGATGGCCGCAACGATGCACTTGAAGGCGTCCTCGTCCTTCTTCAGGTTCGGGGCATAGCCGCCCTCGTCGCCCACGCCGGCGGCAGGAGTGCCGTTCTCCTTCAGCACGCTCTTCAGGGTGTGGAACACCTCGGCGCACATCCTCAGGGCCTCTTTCCAGCTCGGAGCGCCGACAGGCATGATCATGAACTCCTGGATGTCGACGTTGTTCGTCGCGTGGGCGCCGCCGTTCAGAATGTTCATCATCGGCACGGGCAGGGTCTTCGCGTTCACGCCGCCCAGGTAGTTGTACAGGGGCAGGTTCAGCGCGGTCGCAGCAGCCTTCGCGCAGGCCAGGGACACGCCCAGGATGGCGTTGGCGCCCAGGCGGGTCTTGTTCGGGGTGCCGTCGAGCTCTATCAGCATCTTGTCTATCGAGGTCTGGTCGAGCACGTTCAGGCCCAGCATGGCCTCGGCGATCTCGGTGTTGACGTTCTCGACAGCCTTGCTCACGCCCTTGCCCAGGTAACGGCTCTTGTCGCCGTCGCGCAGCTCGCAGGCCTCGTAAATGCCCGTGGAAGCGCCCGAAGGCACGGCGGCGCGGCCAACAGTGCCGTCGTCCAGGGTGACCTCGACCTCAACGGTCGGATTGCCGCGGGAGTCAAGTATCTCGCGCGCGGTGACGTCAACGATCTCGAAGTACTCTTTCATCTGAAATTCTCCTTACAATAAGTTTTATTGGACTCACTTTTCAATGAGGGATACGCCTGTCATTTCCTTCGGCGCGGGCAGGCCCATCAGCTCCAGCAGCGTCGGCGCGATGTCCGCCAGCCGGCCGCCTTCCCTGAGCTTCATGTCCTCCGTGCCCACGATTATGAAGGGCACCGGGTTCGTGGTATGCGCCGTGTTCGGGCTGCCGTCGGGCTCGACCATGCGGTCGGCGTTGCCGTGGTCCGCGGTCACCGCCAGCGCGATGCCGTTGCGCTTGGCGCATTCCACGACCTCGCCCAGGCATTTGTCCACCGTCTCCACAGCCGTTATCGCCGCAGAGGTCACGCCCGTATGCCCGACCATGTCGCAGTTGGCAAAGTTGCACACATACAGGCCGCAGCCGCCCTCGTCCATCCGGGCCACGAGCTTGTCCTTGACCTCCACCGCGCTCATCTGCGGGATGAGGTCATAGGTCGCAAACTCCTTCGGCGAAGGCACCAGTACGCGCTCCTCGCCCTCGTACTGCTTCTCAACGCCGCCGTTCAGGAAGAAGGTGACGTGCGCGTACTTCTCCGTCTCAGCCACGCGGAACTGCCGTATGCCGAGGCTGCTCACATACTCGCCTATCGTGCCCTCCAGGTGCTCCGGCGGATACGCGATGGGCAGGGTCAGCGCCGCGTCGTACTGCGCAGTGCAGACGTAGGAGAGCTCCAGCTCCTCGCAGTTCATCTGCGCGCCCTCGGGCAGGTTGCCCGTCAGCGCCCAGGTCATCTCCCTGGCCCTGTCGGGGCGGAAGTTCATGAAGATGACGCTGTCGCCCGTGTGGATGGTGCCCGCCTTGTCGCAGACCACCGGCTCCACGAACTCGTCCGTCACGTCGTTGGCGTAGCTCGCCTCGACCGCCTCCACCGGGCCCTTCGCAGGCACGCCGATGCCGCGCACGATGGCGTCGTAGCCCTTCTGCAGGCGCTCCCAGCGCTTGTCGCGGTCCATGCCCCAGAAGCGGCCCTGGATGGTGGCTATCTTGCAGTTGCCGAGCTTCTCGCACTCGTCCTGCAGCTGCTTTACATAGCCCGCGCCCGTCTTCGGGCCCACGTCGCGCCCGTCCAGGAAGCAGTGGACGTACACACGCGGCAGGCCGCGGCGCTTGGCCATCTCCAGTATCGCAAAAATATGCTTGATGTGGCTGTGCACGCCGCCGTCGGACAGCAGGCCCAGCACATGCAGCGCGCCGCCGCCGGCAAGCGCGTCGTCCATGGCCTTTATATAGGCCGGGTTCTCGAAAAAGCTGCCGTCGTTCACGGCGTTAGTTATCTTGGGCAGGTCCTGATACACCACGCGGCCCGCGCCGATGTTGGTGTGGCCGACCTCCGAGTTGCCCATCTGGCCCTCGGGCAGGCCCACGTCCAGGCCGGAGGCCGAAAGCTCGGTATGCGGGCAGCAGGCCAGCAGCTTGTCCATCACCGGGGTCTTGGCTTCCCAGATCGCGTTGCCGGGGCCGGGGACGCCGATGCCGTAACCGTCGAGTATCAGCAGCGCGGCGGGCCTTATCTTATCCATGGCTCCTCCAGCGCGGTGCCGCAGATTATGCGGGCAAAGTCCTGAGGCTTGAGCGAAGCGCCGCCGATGAGGCCGCCGTCGATATCAGGCTGGGCAAGCAGCTCGTCGCAGTTTTTGGCGTTCATGCTGCCGCCGTAGAGGATGCTCACCGCCCTGGCGGTGCGGGCGTCGTACATGCCGCGGATGACGCTGCGGATCTCGCAGCAGACTTCCTCCGCCTGCTCGGCGGTCGCCGTGCGGCCAGTGCCGATGGCCCAGATGGGCTCGTAGGCGATGATGCACTTCTTCACGTCCTTCGCCTCGATGCCGGCAAGCGCCGCCTTGACCTGGTAGTCAACGTACTCCATGGTCAGGCCCTTCTCGCGCTGATCCAGGCTCTCACCCACGCAGATGATCGGGGTGATGCCGGCGGCAAGGAGGTTCTTCGCCTTGGTGTTGACCATGGCGTCAGTCTCGGCGTGGTACTCGCGCCTCTCGCTGTGGCCCACGATGCAGTACTTCACGCCCAGGTCGGCCAGCATCGGGGCCGCGACCTCGCCGGTGTAGGCACCGGAATCGTGCACGGACACGTCCTGCGCGCCATAGGCCAGACGGCTGTCCCTGATGGCCTTCGACGCCGCCGGGATGAGCGGGTACGGCACGCACAGCACCGTCTCGCAGCTCTTGGTCTTCGGCATCATGCCGCGCAGCTCCTCAACAAAGGGCTTGACCTCCGAGGCCAGCTTGTTCATCTTCCAGTTGCCGGCTATGACTGTCTTGCGGTATTTTCTGTTCATCTTGTTCGCTCCTTATTTGTCAAGCAGGCAGGCGACGCCGGGCAGCTCCAGGCCCTCGAGGAACTCGAGCGAAGCGCCGCCGCCGGTGCTGATGTGGGTGATCTTGTCGGCCTGGCCGCTCTTCTCCACCGCAGAGGCGGAGTCGCCGCCGCCGATTATCGTCACGGCGCCGGAATTCGCAACGGCTTCGGCCATCTTCCAGGTGCCGTTGGCAAAGGCCGGGAACTCAAACACGCCCATGGGCCCGTTCCACACGATGGTGCCCGCGCCCTTCACGGCCTCGCAGTACAGCTCCACCGTCTTGGGGCCGATGTCCATGCCCATGAGATCCTCGGGGATGTCCTCGCCAGCCTCGACAGGGGCGGCGTCCTTCGCAAACTCGGCAGCGCAGACGCTGTCCACGGGCAGCAGCAGCTTCACGCCCTTCGCCGCGGCCTTGTCCATCATTTCCTTCGCGTACTCGACCCTGTCGGCCTCCAGCAGGCTCTTGCCTATCGTGTGGCCCTGGGCCAGCTTGAAGGTATAGGCCATGCCGCCGCCGACGATGATGGTGTCGGCCTTCTCGAGCAGGTTGTTGATGACGCCGATCTTGTCGCTGACCTTCGCGCCGCCGAGGATAGCCACAAACGGCCTCGCAGGGTCGCTCAGCGCCTTGCCCATGACGGAGATCTCCTTCTCCACCAGGAAGCCCGCATACGCCGGCAGGAAGGCCGCGACGCCCGCCGTGGAGGCGTGGGCCCTGTGCACCGTACCGAAAGCATCGGACACATACACGTCCGCCATCTTCGCCAGCTCCTCGGCGAAGTCGGCGCCGTTCTTCTCCTCACGCTTGTCGAAGCGCAGGTTCTCAAGCAGCAGCAGCTGGCCCGGCTGCAGGGCCGCGGCCTTCGCCTTGGCGTCCTCGCCGATGATGTCCTTCGCAAATATGACCTCCATGCCCAGCAGCTCGGAAAGCCTCTTGGCAACAGGGGCCAGGCTCAGGCTGGTCTTCCACTCGCCCTTCGGCTTGCCCAGGTGCGAGCAGGCTATGACGGCAGCGCCGTTCTCAAGCAGATACTTAATGGTCGGCAGAGCGGCGACGATGCGCTTGTCGCTCGTGATCTCGCCCGTCTCCTTGTTCTGGGGAACATTGAAATCGCAGCGCAGAAGCACCTTTTTGCCGTGGGGATCGAAATCCGTGACCGTCTTCTTGTTGTAATTCATTCTGATTCCTCCTGTTTCATATTTCCGTAGTCTTTTAAGCCCTTGAATCCCTGCTGCCTCAGCGCCTCATACGTCAGTACGGCCGCCGCGTTCGACAGGTTGAGGCTCCTCGCCTCGGAGATCATGGGAATTCGCACACATTTATCGCGGTATCTCTCTCTGAGCCATTCGGGCAGGCCCGCGGTCTCCTTCCCGAACATCAGGGTAACGTCCCCGCTCCAGTCGCAGTCGACGTAGCTCCTCGGGGCCTTCGTCGTCGTCAGCCAGAGGCCCTCGTCGCCGTTCAGCCTGAAATATTGCTCGATATTGTCGTACACCCGGATGTCTACCAGATACCAGTAGTCCAGGCCCGCGCGCTTCACCGCGCTGTCCGATATGTCAAAGCCCAGCGGCTTTATCAAATGCAGCCGCGCCCCGGTACAGGCACAGGTGCGCGCTATCGCCCCGGTGTTGTTCGGGATCTCCGGCTCAACGAGCACAATATCGACCATCCGGCCGCGCCTCCAGCTTGTTACATACGTTTGTGTCATTACCCATAATTTTTGACCGAGGACATTTTACTACCATACTTACAATTTTACAATACCAATAATGCCGTAAAAACATATTTTTTGATTAATTTTTTGTAAAATCCGTCATATAAAGTGTGCGATATTGAATCCGGCAGGGAAATGGCTTATAATGAGGCTGCAAAAAAGGCCCTTCGGTTCGCGGAGCGGCCCATTTTGGAGGAAGACATGGAGAAATACTTTATCCTAGTACCCTGCTATAACGAAGAGGAGGTCCTGCCCGAGACCATGAAGCGGCTGGGCGAAAAGCTCCTCTCGCTCGAGGAGCGCGGCCTCGCCTCCGATGACAGCCGCATCCTCTTTGTTGACGACGGCTCCGCCGACCGCACCTGGGAAATGATCAAACAGGCCCACGAGGCCTATCCCATCTTCACCGGCCTCTCCCTCGACCGCAACCGCGGGCATCAGACCGCGCTCACCGAGGGGCTCATGGCCGCCAGGGCCGAGCGCGCCGTCTCCGTTTCCATAGACGCCGACCTGCAGGACGACGTGGACGCCATAGACGAGATGGCGCAAAAGCGCAGCGACGGGGCGCACATCGTCTGCGGCGTGCGTGCCAGCCGGGAGACGGACACCTTCCTGAAGCGCTCCACCGCCAGGGCTTACTATAAAATAATGCGCTTCTTCGGCTCCGACCTCATCTACGACCACGCAGACTTCCGGCTCATGGGCCCCGAGGCCCTGGACAAGCTGGCCCTCTACCACGGCGACGACCTCTTCCTGCGCGGGCTCATCACCCGCCTCGGCTTCCCCTGCGAGACGGTGAGCTACGACAGGGCCGAGCGCTTCGCCGGCGAGAGCAAGTACACGCTCAAGAAGATGCTCAAGCTCGCCCTCAAGGGCATGGAGAGCGGGCGCATGAAGCCCCTGAGCGTCCCGCGCGAGCCCTACGGCCACACGAGGGAGGCGCTGGAGTTTTGAGCGCCTGCCATGACTGCCCGCGACACTGCGGGGCTGCGCGCGAGGACGGCGCGCAGGGCCGCTGCCGCTCGGGATATCTGCCCCGCGCCGCCAGGGCCGCGGCGCACTTCGGCGAGGAGCCCTGCATCAGCGGCACGCGCGGCAGCGGCACCATCTTCTTCACCGGCTGCGCCCTGGGCTGCGTCTACTGCCAGAACCACGAGATAGCTTCCGGCGGAGGCGTGGAGCTCACCGTGCCCAAACTGCGCGACACCATGCTCCGCCTGCGCGACACAGGCGTGCACAACATCAGCCTCGTCACCGGCTCGCACTTCGTGCGGCCCATCGCCGAGGCGCTGTCCGGGCTGGAGCTCGGCATCCCCGTCGTGTGGAACAGCTCGGGCTACGAGAGCGTCGGGACGCTCAAAATGCTCGAGGGCCTCGTGCAGATATACATGCCGGACTTCAAGTACTCCCTGCCCGGGCCGGCAAAGCGCTACTCCGACGCGCCGGATTACCCCGAGGTCGCGGCGGCCGCGATACTCGAGATGTTCCGCCAGGTCGGGGTCTACCGCATGGACGAGGACGAGATCCTGCAGTCGGGCGTGCTCATCCGGCACCTTATACTGCCGGGGCAGCTCGAAAACTCGCGCGGGGTCATCGACTGGGTGGCCGGGCACTTCCCCATGGGCGGGGTGCTGTTTTCGCTCATGGGCCAGTACACGCCGATGCCGGGCGTCGCGGAGCGCTTCCCGGAACTTGGCAGGACCGTGACCGAGGCTGAATCGAACATGCTCTACGAGTATCTGCTCGAGTGCGGCATAGAGGACGGCTACTGGCAGGAGCCCGAGGCCGCCGGCGAGGACATGATACCCGCCTTCAACGGCACGGGTTTGGATTGACAAATCCGGCCAATGGGTTTTTAATTGAGGTAATTGGTACAATTATTGATAATTGGAGGAAATGACATGGATTACAAGGAAGTTCTCGAGAAGGCGCGCGGCAACATAGGCCCCTACTGCAAGGCCTGTCCCGTGTGCAACGGCAAGGCCTGCGGCAACTCCATGCCCGGCCCCGGCTCGAAGGGCCCCGGCAACGGCGCCGCCCGCAACTACGACGCCTGGCAGAAGATCTTCGTGAACATGGACACCATCTGCTCCAACGCGACTCCGGACACGAGCTTCAAGCTCTTTGGGCGCGAGTTCGGCCTGCCCATCTTCACCGCCCCCATCGGCGCCCTGCCCATGCACTACAGCGACGCCTACGACGACTTTGCCTATAACGACATCCTCATCCCCACGGCTGTGGAGTGCGGCTCCGCCTCCTTCACCGGCGACGGCGTGGACCCCGAGATCATGAAGCGCTCCGTTGCGGCCATGGTCAAGGTCGGCGGCGTAGGCGTGCCCACCATCAAGCCCTGGAACAACGAGGCAGTGTTTGAAAAGCTCGACATCCTCAACGAGCAGGGCATCTTCGCCGCCGCCATGGACATCGACGGCGCGGGCCTGCCCTTCCTCAAGGCCATGAACCCGAATGCGGGCTCCAAGCCCGTGGCCGACCTCAAGGCCGTCATCGACTACGCCAAAATGCCCTTCATCGTCAAAGGCATCATGACCGTCGCCGGCGCGGAGAAGGCCGTCGAGGCCGGCGCTGCCGGCATCGTCGTCTCCAACCACGGCGGGCGCGTCCTCGGCCAGACCAGGGCCACGGCCGACGTGCTGCCCGACATCGCCAAGGCTGTCGGCGGCAAGTGCGTCATCTTTGTCGACGGCGGCATCAGGACCGGAGTGGACGTGTTCAAGGCCCTTGCCCTGGGCGCCGACGCGGTGCTCATCGGCCGCCCCTTCGTGCCCGCAGTCTACGGCGGCGAGGCCGAGGGCGCAAAGCTGCTCTTCGCCAAGCTCAAGGCCGAGCTCGTGGACACGATGACCATGTGCGGCGCGCACACGCTCGGCGAGATCACGGCCGAAAAGGTCTACATAGAAAAATAATGCACCCAGGCACAGAAAACCGCCGTCCCGGTGAGGGACGGCGGTTTTCTGTGCCTTCGTTCTCAAAATGTGCGCAGGGCCCTGTATTCCCCGCCCAGGTCCTCGTAGACCGCTTCGGTATCGCGGTCGAGGCAGGCGTACTCGGGCTCCTCGGCCTCGTAGCGCACGCAGGTGCCGCAGGAACTCGAGAGCTTGCGCGGCACGGGCGTCATCTGCGCCCTGAGCCCCTTCGCGCCCAGGCTCCGGCAGCTGCGCAGCGCCGCCAGATGGGTGTGGAAGGTCGCTATGTACAGCCTCATTTCTTCAGACTCAGCCTGAAATCCGCGCCCTCTGCCGCGACATCTACGCTGTAACCCTGGCTCTTGCCGTAGCGAGTCACGTTCTCCACCGAGCACTGGTTGTCCACCAGCACCTCCAGCGCCTCCGGCTTTTCCGCCGTCACCGCCTTGCGCACCATCACCACGGGTATGGGGCAGCTGTGTCCCCTGGCGTCAACTGTCTTCACGCCTTCTCCTCCTTCCCCGGAAGATTCATCACCGACACCACAAGGCAGACCGCAAAGCCCAGGATGACCGCGACCTTGCCCGCCGTCGAAATGCCGCCGACTACCAGCTCGCCCGCCTCGTTTAGCGCGTCGGCATTGCCGGCAAGCCCAAAGTTGTGCGAGATCGCCGCGCCGGCCATCATGCCCAGCACCGTCACCGCGCTGTCGCCGTTGCCCTCGCCCGCGAGGATCAGCTGCCTCAGCGGGCAGCCGCCCAGCAGCACCGAGCCGTAGCCCACCAGCGCCATGCCGAGGAAGTTCCACACATGCGAGCTGTGCGACACCGGCTGCAGCTCAAAGCCCAGCTTGAACGTGCCGTTTATCAGGTTGCCCACCAGCACCGCAACGAAGATCGCCACGAAGCCGTAGAGCAGCTTGAAGTCCTTGAACAGGAAGACATCGCGCAGTCCGCCCGCCATGCAGAGCCTCGCCCTCTGCGCCAGCGCGCCCACTACCGCCGCTATGAGCAGCGCCGCAATCACCGGGGCCCGCATCGAGCCCGGGCCTTCCGTGCTCGACTTGAACAGCGCCGGCACCGCCAGCACCAGTATCAATAGCCCCGCCATTATCACGGGCAGCACGCCGCCCTCGGCCTTGCCCACGGGATACGCCCGCTTGAGCGAATAGCCGCGGTTGAGGAAAAACACGCCGCAGAGTATGCCGCACACAAAGCCTGCGAGCGCCACCAGCGCGTTCAAATCGCCGCCGCCGAGCCTTATGACCATCCTCAGCGGGCAGCCCAAAAACGCCAGCGCGCCGATCATCACGAACCCGCCCAGCACAAAGCGCGTCGCAGGAGACGAGCCCGCCTTGGCCTTGAATTCGCCCGTCGCCACCGCAATGATGAAGGCGCCCAGCACCAGGCCGATTATCTCAGGCCGCACATACTGCACCTTCGCCGCCGAATGCAGGCCGCAGGCGCCCGCAATGTCGCGCAGAAAGCAGGCAATGCAAAAGCCCATGTTCGACGGGTTCCCCAGCAGCGTAAGTACCACCGCAGCAGCGCCTACCGCAAGGCCCGCCACGACTACCAGCCAGCTTATCTTCTTCACAACACTACCCCTCTCAATGTAATTTCCCCCTGGCGTTATTCTCATTATAGAACAACGCCAGGGGGATTTCAACAATTATTTAGCAATTACGAATGTTATTTAGCTGGAAGTCGCCTCTATGGCGGCCAGCGCGCCGTCTATATCCGCCTCGGTATTGGCGTAGCCGATGGAGAAGCGGACGCTGCCCTCCGGGAAGCTGCCGAGGCACTTATGCGCCGACGGGGCGCAGTGCAGGCCGCAGCGGGTCAGCACGCCGAAGTCGCGCTCCAGCCGCCAGGCCGCCTCCGCGTTATCCAGGCCGGTGAAGCCGATGGATATGACGCCCGTGCGCATGCGCGTATCCGGCGGGCCGTAGAGCCGCACGCCGCGCATGCCGCTCAGGCCGTCCAGGAAGCGCGCGGTCAGCGCCAGCTCGTGTGCTTCGAGGGCTGCGACGCCCTTTTCCTCTATAAAGCCCAGCGCGGCCTCTAGGCCGTAGATGCCGGGCAGGTTCATGGTGCCGGACTCGAACCTGTCCGGCATCCAGCCGGGCAGTTCCTCCGAGTCCGAAGCGCTGCCGGTGCCGCCAGCTATAAGCGGCCGGAGTTTCTCCGCGAACTGCGCGTCCAGCAGCAGCGCGCCGATGCCCTGCGGGCCGAGCAGGCCCTTATGCCCGGGCACTGCCAGGGCCGAGAGCCCAAAGCGGGCGAAGTCCACCTGCGTATGCCCGGCCGACTGCGCCGCGTCCAGCGCGAAGGGCAGGCCGTATTCGCGGCAGACCTTCCCCACCGCCTCCGCGTCCTGCAGCGTGCCGCTGACATTCGAGGCATGCGCGATGACGACCAGCCGGGTGCTGCTGCGGATGAGCCCCGGCAGCGCGGCGACGTCCAGCCTGCCCTGCCCGTCGCAGGGGATGCGGTCAAAGCTCACGCCCTCACCCTCCAGCTGCACCAGCGGGCGCATGACGGCGTTGTGCTCCATGGCCGAGACGATGCAGTGGTCGCCGGGCCGCAGCAGGCCCTTTATGAGCATATTCAGGCCCATGGTGGCGCCCGCGGTCAGCACGGCGCAGGTCGGCTCAGGGTGATCGAACAGCCGGCACAGCCTTTCCCTGAGCGTGAGCGTGACAAGTCCCGCCTCCTGCGCGGAGGCGTAGCTCGAGCGGTTTATCGTCGCGCCGACCTTCTCCACATAATCGTACATGCTCTGCGCCACGCCCGGCGCTTTGGGGTAGGCTGTGGCGGCGTTGTCGAGGTAGATCATGCCCTCACCTCAGCCTTATATACGCCCCGCCGCCGTACTCGAGCGCGCGGCCTATCCTCTGCGCCGCCGGGACGCAGCCTTCCAGCTCCGCCATGAGCGCATCCGCGTCCTCCGGGTCCACGGCCATCAGCAGCCCGCCCGAGGTCTGCGGGTCGTAGAGCAGGTCCTGCTGCCAGAGCTCCGCCTCGCCCGCGTCCACCCGGCACTCGGCAAAGGCGCGGTTGCGGTACATGCCCTCGGGCAGCAGCCCCTCCTTCGCCAGGCCTATGGCCTCCTCTATGAACCTGAAGCGCGAGACCTCATACTCTATCGCCACGCCGCTGCCCTGGGCCAGCTCCACCGAGTGGCCCAGCAGGCCGAAGCCCGTCACATCCGTACAGGCGTGGACGCGGTACTTCACCATGCAGTCGCGCGCATTTTTATTCAGCGTCGTCATGAGCTGCACGGCATAGGCCATGGTCTCGTCCGAGCAGAGCCCGGCCTTCGCCGCGGTCGTGAGCGTGCCTATGCCCAGGGGCTTTGTCAGTATCAGCACGTCCCCGGGCCTCGCGCCCGAGTTCGTCAGCACCCGCTCCGGATGCACGAAGCCCGTCACGGCCAGGCCGTATTTCGGCTCCTCGTCCAGGATGCTGTGCCCGCCCGTGATGATCGCCCCGGCCTCGTAGACCTTGTCGTAGCCGCCCCTGAGCAGCGCGTGCACCGCCTCGCGCGGCATCTTCTCCGGCACGCACATCAGGTTCAGCGCCAGCTTCGGCTCGCCGCCCATGGCGTACACGTCCGAGAGCGCGTTCGTCGCCGCGATCTGGCCGAAGGTATAGGGGTCGTCCGCTATGGGCGGGAAAAAGTCCACCGTCTGCACGATGGCCAGCTCCTCCGAGACCTTATAGACCGAGGCGTCGTCGCTCTTGTCGAAGCCCACCAGCAGGTTCGGGTCCGTGTGCACCTTGATGCCCTCGAGCAGCTGTGCCAGCACGCCCGCGCCCACCTTCGCGCCGCAGCCGGCGCATTTTGCAAGTTTGGTCAGCTTTATCTCGTTTTCCATCGTCCTGCGCCTCCGTTCAAAGCTCCGCTCAGCCTCAGCACCGCCTCAAGCACCCCGCCGCCGACGGCCAGGGCCTTGTCCGAGACGGTATAACAGTGCTCCACATTCCCGCGCGGGTCCACGTCCCCGGCCTTCATGCCCTTGAATACCGGCGTGCCGTCCGCCAATATGCCGCGCAGGACGCCGCCTATCGTACACACCATCGGCACGCCGCCGACGTAGGCCGCGACGTCCCCGGCCTCCACCTTTGCGCCTATGTCCAGCACCTGGCGGAAGACCCCGTCCGCCGGGGCCCTCAGCACGCGCTCGCCCGCATAGCCGCCTATCAGCCCGGGCACCGCGGTATTCGGCAGGGCCGAGCCCTCATAGTATACCCGGCCCAGCGTGTGCCCGCGCATGGTCTCCACTACGGCGTGGCAGTCCTCGCCCGCCGTAAAGCCCGGGCCCACGCCCACGACCGCCGGGGCCATGTCCATGCGCGTGCCCAGGTTCCGCTTCGCCAGGATGGCGTCCACCAGGGCGTCCGGCCTCAGGGCGTCCAGGCAGCCGCAGCCCTCGTCCACCAGCACCGCGATATCGCCCCGCGCGGTCATCTCCAGCGCCTCCTCTGGCGACTTCGCCAGCCGCGCCGTCACATCCTCCACCCGCTGGCTGCCGCTTATCACGGCGCCCGAGAAGCTCACCGTCCGGCGTATGGCCGTCGGCCGCGCCGTGTCCGTCATCACGACGGCTATCCCGCTGCGGTGCAGCCTTATGGCGGCGCCCGAGGCGATGTCGCCCGCGCCGCGTATCAGTACAAACATTCCAGCACCCCTTCCCGAAGGCTGCCGCAGACCGAGGGCCGCTCCAGCAGCGCCGCCAGCCTCCTGGCCGCCTGCATGCCCCTCAGGTCCGTCTGATTCAAAAAATACACGTCCGCCAGCGCTTCCCGGTTCAGGACGCCAGCCAACAGCTCCGGCGTGACCGTGCCGCCCTGCGGCGCGAAAAGCTCCGGCCTGTGCGCCGCCTCGGCCACGGGCCTGCCCAGGCCCGAGAGGCCCACCACGCAGACCGTTCTCGCAGTCCCGGCCGGTATGACCGGCTCGTGCGCCGCGTGCGCCTTCAGCGGCAGGCGCTTGGAGCCGTCCGCTTCCACTATGACGTACTCGGCAAGCGCCGCGAGCCGCGGCAGCGGAAGGCCCGGCGCGTGCAGCCGGCCGTCTTCCGCCAGCCGGCCCGTGCAGACCGCGCGCTCCGCTTCCAGCAGCCGCCCCAGCTCCGCCTCGTCCGGCTCCGTCAGCAGAGGCATGCCCGGCGCGGGGAACATGTGCGTCGTCGTGCACAGCACCACGCTGTGCCGCGGCCTGAGCTCCGCCGCCAGCCTGTCCAGCAGGCTGGACTTGCCTCCGCTGCCTATGACCGCCGTGATGCCCGGCTCTATGCCCAGCGCCTCGCAAAACCTCATCCGCTCACCCCGTTATTCTCTCCTGAGAACAACAATACCACCCATTTCCACCGGCGTCAAGCGTTGACGCGGCTTTGTGGGCGGTGTTATAATGTATCCATGAAAAATATGCACTACAACCTGTCAGTCCGCCTCTTCACGGCGGGAAAGTGCTTCGGCCCCGGCATGGCAACGCTGCTGTCGCTGGTACGGGAGCGTCATTCCCTGCGCGCAGCGGCGGCCGAGATGGGCATGGCGTATTCCAAGGCCTGGCGTATCCTGCGCGACTGCGAGGAGGCGCTGGGCTTTCCGCTGCTCGACAGCACCACCGGCGGGCGCCACGGCGGCGGGGCCGTCCTCACCGAGGAGGGCGCAGCGCTCCTGGCCGATTACGAGCTCTTCTGCCGCCGGCTCGGCGACGAGGGCGACGCCCTCTTTGCCGAATGCTTCGCGCGCTGGATGGACTAGCGCAGGGCCTCCAGGTCGGCGGCGACGTCCACGTCCGCGAGTTCGGACGCCTCTGCCTCCACCAACAGCAGCGCCTGCGGGTGCCGCCTTATCACCGCCGAACCGCCCCGGTCGCCCTCCAGGCAGAGCAGCTCCGGGAAGTAGGCCGAGGGGAATATAACCGGATTGCCGCGCACTCCATCGTGTGAGAGCGCGGCTATCTTTTCCCTCTCGCCCAGCCAGGCGTCCAGCAGCCGCTCCACGGTGGCCCGGCGCAGCAGCGGCTGGTCAGAGGCCATGAACAGGGCCGCGTCGCAGGGCCCGGCGGCCTCGAGCCCCAGCCTGACCGTGAGGCTCGCGCCGAGCTCGGGCCGGCCGTTCGCCACGCGCGTGAAGCCGAATTCCGCCGCCAGCGCCAGGCCCTCCTGCCGGCAGGTCACAAGGCAGACCCGTGAAAACCGCCGCGCAGGCACGGCTTCGCAGGCACGGCGCAGCAGACTGCGCCCGCCGAGCTCCTCCGCCAGTTTGTCGCCGCCGAACCGGCTCGAGGCCCCGGCGGCCATGATTATGCAGGCTATGCGCGGCGCTTCCATCTCCCCACACCTCCGGAATGAGTATATAAAATACCAAACAGCCCGTCAAGTACGCCGATAGAACTTGCCAGGGGCTGAGGGCTAATATATAATATAAGTTTGAAAGGTGGTGCTGCGATGTGGGCTATACAGGCAAACGTATGCCGCGCGTAGACGCTAAGGACAAGGCCGCCGGGCGGGCGAAATACGCCGCCGACCTCTGCGTCAGGGACGCCCTCGTGGCCAAGGTGCTGCACGCCGAGCGCGCGCACGCACTCGTGAGATCCATAAACACCGACAGGGCCAGGCAGGCGGAGGGCGTCGAGGCCGTCTTCACCTGCTTCGACGTGCCCAAATACTACTTCCCCACGGCGGGCCACCCCTGGTCCACCGACCCGGAACATCAGGATGTAGCAGACAGGCTGCTGCTCACCGACCACGTCCGTTTCTGGGGCGACGACATAGCCGTCGTCGTGGCAAGGGACGAGCTCTCGGCCGTCAAGGCCCTGCGCGAGCTCGAAGTGGAATATGAGGACCTGCCCTTCGTCCTCGACGCGCAGGCGGCCATGGAGCCCGGCGCGCCCCAGCTGCACGAGGCTTTCCCGGGAAATGTCCTGGGCCACTCCAGCATCCGCCGCGGCGACCTCGAGGCCGCGATACGCGAGCCCGGGCTCATCCGGGTCGAGGGCTGGTACGACACGCCGACCGTGCAGCACTGTCACATCGAAAACCACAACTGCTGGGCTTATATGGAGGGCGGCAGGGTCACGGTCGTGACCTCTACGCAGATACCCCACATCGTCCGGCGCATCGTCGGCCAGGCCCTGGGACGGCCCTGGGGCGACGTCAGGATAATCAAGCCCTACATAGGCGGCGGCTTCGGCAACAAACAGGACGCGCTCTATGAGCCGCTCTGCGCCTGGCTCACCACCATGCTCGGCGGCAGGCCCGTGCGCATCGAGTGCACGCGCGAGGAGACCTTCCACTGCAACCGCGTGCGCCACGCCATACGCAGCCACATCATCTCCTGGGTGCGGCCCGACGGCAGCTTCGCCGCGCGCAAGCTCGAGTGCTGGTCGAACCAGGGCGGCTACGCCTCGCACGGCCACGGCATCGCCGCCAAGGGCATGAACGCCTTCCCGCAGATCTACCCCTGCGACAACCTCGAGTGCGACGCCTGGACCGTGTTCACGAACCTGCCTCCGGCGGGCGCGATGCGCGGCTACGGCATACCCCAGGCCACCTTCGCCGGCGAGGCGCACATCGATGACGTCGCCCGGGCCATAGGCATGAGCCCGCTGGAGCTGCGCAGGAAGATCGCCATGCCCAAGGGCTACAGGGATGACTTCTCCGGCAACGTGAACTGGTCGGACAGCTTCCGGGCCTGCATGGAGGCCGGCGCCAAGGCCACGGATTTCGAGCGCAGGTTCGCCGAGCTCTCCAAGCCGCAGACGGGGAATATCCGGCGCGGCGTGGGCATGGCGCTCTACTGGTACAACACCGGCGTGTGGCCCATCTCGCTCGAGTCCTCGTCCTGCCGCATGGTGCTCAACCAGGACGGCTCGGTGCAGGTCTTCACCGGCGAGACCGAAATAGGCCAGGGCTGCGACACTGTCTACGCCCAGATGACGGCGGACGCCGTGGGCATACCCTTCGAGAGCGTCCACGTCGTCACGGTGCAGGACACGGACACGACGCCCTACGGCAGCGGGGCCTACGCCTCGCGCCAGACCTATGTCGGCGGCTTTGCCATCGACAATACGGGCAAAATACTGCGCGGGAAGATACTCGACTACGCGGCCAAGCTGACGAAGCTGCCCGCCGGGCAGCTCGGCCTGCGCGAGGGCTTCATCGAAAACGACAGGGGCGAGCGGCTCATGTCCCTCGCGGAACTGGCGACGGAGGCACTCTACTCCATGGAGGACAGCCGCCACATCACCGCCGAGGCCACGGCGCAGATAAAATCCAACGCCTACAGCTTCGGCTGTTCCTTCGCCGAGGTCGAGGTGGATCTGAGGCTGTGCAGGATAAGGGTCACGAGGCTCATGAACGTTCACGACTGCGGCAAGCTCATAAACCCGCAGCTGGCCGAGGCTCAGGTGCACGGCGGCATGTCCATGGGCATGGGCTACGCGCTCTCCGAGCAGCTGAGGTTCGACGAGAAGACCGGCAGGCCGCTCAACGGCAACCTGCTCGACTACAAGCTGCTCACCTTTACCGACCACCCGAGGCTCGAGGCGCTGTTCTGCGAGAACGCGGAGCCGACGAGCCCCTTCGGCACCAAGGCCCTGGGTGAGCCTCCGGCCTGCCCGCCGGCCCCTGCCATACGCAACGCCGTGCTGCAGGCGACGGGCATAGCCTTCGGCGCGATACCCATGACGCCCGAGAAACTTTTCCGGGCCCTGGAGGAAGGAGGCGGCAGCGATGTATGATATCCGGGCGCTCTACGAGGCGCAGACGGTGGAGGAGGCCCTGGCGCTCCGGCGCGAACATCCTGGGGCCAGGCTCATCGCCGGCGGCTCCGACCTGCTCATCAAGATACGCGACGGCAAGCTGCCCGACGCCGAGCTCATCTCCATCCGCGGCATCGACTCGCTGCGCGGCGTCTCGCTCGAGGCGGACGGCACCGTCCGCATAGGGCCGCTCACGAGCTTCACCGAGCTCACGCGCGACGGCATTATAAAAGAGCGCCTGCGCGTCCTGGCAGACGCCGCGGGCGAGGTCGGCTCGCCGCAGATACGGAACATCGGCACCGTCGGCGGCAATATCTGCAACGGCGCCACCTCGGCGGACACGGCCTCCACCCTATTCGCCCTCGACGCGAAGCTGGAACTGCGCGGCGGCTCCGGCACGCGCCTGCTCGACATCGCCGGCTTCTATCTCGGCGCGGGCAGGACCGACGTGCGCGAAAACGAGCTGCTCACCGGCATCCTCATAGGCCGCGAGAGCTGGGAGCGCTGCCACGGCTGCTATATAAAATACTCCATGCGCAGCGCGCTGGACATCGCCGTGCTCGGCTGTTCGGTGAACCTGCGCCTGAGCGCGGACGGCGCGCACATCGACCGCCTGCGCCTGGCCTTCGGCGTGGCAGGGCCCGTGCCCTCGCGCTGCCCGCAGACCGAACTCGCCTTTGCCGGCGCGCCGCTCGGCGAGGACACGGCGCGGCAGCTCGCCCGCTCCGCCGTCTCGGAGCTCAGCCCGAGGGATTCCTGGCGCGCGAGCCGGGCCTTCAGGCTGCATGTGGCTGAGGAGAGCGCGTACCTCGCGTTCTGCGAGTGCGTCAGAAGGGCCGGAGGTGCGATATGAACGACAGGCAGTTCAAGCATATACGCTGTACGATAAACAGCAGGGCGGTGGATGCCATGGTGGACGTGCGCGCCTCGCTGACCGAGCTGCTAAGGGGCGAGTTTGCGCTCACCTCCGTCAAGCACGGCTGCGACGTGGGCGAGTGCGGCGCCTGCACGGTGCTCATTGACGGCGAGCCCTTCAACTCCTGCATCTACCTCGCCGTCTGGGCCGACGGGAAGGACATCACCACGGTCGACGGCCTCGCCGAGCCCGACGGCAGCCTCTCGCCCCTGCAGCAGGCCTTTGTGGACGAGGGCGCTATCCAGTGCGGCTTCTGCACCCCGGGCCTCATCCTGACCGCGCAGTCGCTCATAAACAGGGGCGAGCCGCTCTCTGACGAGGAGCTCCGCCGCGAACTTGCCGGGCATCTGTGCCGCTGCACCGGCTACGAGAACATCTTCAAAGCAGTCCGCCGCGCCCTGGACGAGAGCCTGGGCAAGAAAGGCTGACCGGAACGCTGAAAAGGGCGCGCCTTCATCTGTGAAGGCGCGCCCTTTTGCTTTTTGTGTCTTTTAATGCTTCTTGCTGTACCAGGTGTCCTCGAGCGGCAGGGTCGTCCTGAACTTGCCGTCGCGGAAGTAGTACGCGCCCTGCACCGCCGGGGCGGTCGGGATGGCCGAGATTTCGCCTATGCCCTTCGAGCCGTAGGCAAAGGGCAGCAGCTCGTCCTTCTCCACATAGATGGCGTGGATGTCCGGTATCTGCGTCGAGTGCAGCAGGCCCAGCGTGCCGTACTTCGCCGTCGGTACGCAGTCCTCCAGCGGGAAGGTCTCAGTCAGGGCGTAGCCCATGCCCATCAGCACGCCGCCCTCGATCTGGCCCTGGATGGACGTCGGGTTCACGACCTTGCCCGAGTCGTGCGCGGCGTAGACTTCCTTTATCCTGCCGTCGTCGTCCAGCACGACCACATGCGCCGCGAAACCGTAGGCGACGTGGCTCTTCGGGAAGGGCACGTCCGCGCCCAGCTTGTCCGTCGGGTCGAAGAACTCGGCGAAATACTCCTTGCCCTCGAGCTTCGACAGGTCGCCGCCCGCCTCGTCGAGGTCCTTCTTCAGATCCACCGCCGCCATGCGCACGGCCTCGCCGGTGATGAGCGTCTGGCGCGAGCCGGAAGTCGTGCCGGAGTCAGGCGAAAGTTCGGAGTTGCTGCCCATGTTCTTCATCTGCGACAGCGGCAGGCCCGTCGTCTGGGCCAGCTCCTGCAGGAAGATCGTCGCGCAGCCCTGGCCGATGTCCGAGGCCGCCGAGTACAGCTGCACCTTGCCGTCGTGTACCTCGAGCCGGCAGCGGCCCTTGTCAGGCAGGCCCACGCCGACGCCCGAGTTCTTCATCGCGCAGGCGATGCCCACGCGGCCCGGGTTCGCGTCGTACGCCGGCTTCACCGCCAGCAGGCACTCCTTGAGCGCCGTGGACACGTCCGCTATCTGCCCGTTCGGCAGCACCTTGCCCGGCTCTATCGCGTTGCGGTACCTGATCTCCCACGGGGATATCCCGACCTTCTCGGCCAGCAGGTTTATGATGCTCTCGAGCGCAAACTCGCTCTGCGTCACGCCGAAGCCGCGGAACGCGCCCGCGGGCGGGTTGTTCGTATAGTAGCTGTAGCCCCTGATATCCGTGTTCTGGTAGGTGTAGGGGCCCACCGAGTGCGTGCAGGCACGCTCCAGCACGGGGCCGGACAGGGACGCATACGCGCCCGTGTCGAAGTATATCTCGCAGTCAAGACCGGTGAACATGCCCTCCTCGTCGCAGCCGAGCGTGAAGGTCGCCTCCATGTAGTGACGCTTCGGGTGGAAGTTTATCGACTCCTGCCTCGAGAAGCGGAACTTCACGGGCCGGCCCACCTTCAGCGCGCAGAGCACCGCAACGTGCTGCGCCGAGACGTCCTCCTTGCCGCCGAAACCGCCGCCGACGTACTTGTTCTCAACGACGACCCGCCGCTGCTCCCAGCCGAGCATGATGGCTATCTCCTTGCGCGTATCGTACACGCCCTGGTCGGAGGTATACACCTTCACGCCGTCCTTGTACGGGAAGGCCACGGCGCACTCCGGCTCCAGGAAGGCGTGCTCCGTGAACGGGGTCACAAAGCTCTTCGTCACCGTGTACTTTGACTCCGCCAGCGCCTTCTTCGCGTCGCCGCGCACGACGTGGCGCTGCTGGCAGAGGTTGCCGTTCGGGTGCAGCTTGGGCGCGTTCGGGGCCTTCGCCTCCTGCACGTTCCGCACGGGCTCCAGCACCTCGTACTCCACCTTCACCAGCTTGCGGGCCTTGTCCACGATCTCCTGAGTCTCGCCCACGATGAGGCAGATCGCGTCGCCCACCATGCGCGTGATGTCGCCCTTGGCTATCATCACGTCCCAGTCCTGCTGGATGTGGCCGACCTTGTTGTTCGGCACGTCCTCAGCCGTCAGCACCGCCAGTACGCCCGGCACCGCCGCGGCCTTCGAGGTGTCGATGTCCAGTATCCTGGCCCTGGCATACTTCGAGCGCACCGCGCCGCCGTACACCATGCCCTCCATCTCGATGTCGTCGCAGTACTCGCCGTAGCCGAGCACCTTCGGGCGCACGTCCGTCCTGAACGCCCTCTGGCCCACGCCGAACTCGTCGCCCTTCTCGAGCATCGGGTCTATCTCCGCGTCGCCGCGCAGTATCGCCGCCGCTAGCGTGATGCCCTCGATTATCTTCTTATAGCCCGTGCAGCGGCAGATATTGCCCCTGAGCGCGACCTTTATCTGCTCCTCCGTCGGGTCCGGCACCTGGTCGATGAGCGCCTTGCCCGCCATGACCATGCCCGGGATGCAAAAGCCGCACTGTACCGCGCCCACCTTGCCGAAGGCATACACGAAGGCCTCCTGCTCGTCATGCGTCAGGCCCTCGACCGTCACGATGCTCCGGCCCACGGCCTTCTTCGTCGTCAGCACGCAGGACTTCACCGCCCGGCCGTCCACGATTATCGTGCAGGTGCCGCAGGCGCCCTCGCTGCAGCCGTCCTTCACCGACTTGAGATTCAGATCGTCGCGCAGGTACCTCAGCAGCGGCTTGTCCTCCGTCGTGCTCCGCGTGATGCCGTTTACTTTAAACACATACTCTGCCATGTTGCCGCCTCCTTCTCAGACCGCCGGCCCGAGGATGCCGTAGACGTCCTTGATGACGCCCCTCGGGCACTTCGACGCGCACATGCCGCAGCTCACGCACAGGCTCTCGTCGATGACGGGATGGTTGTCCACGACCTTGATGGCGCCCATCGGGCAGTTCTTCTCGCATATGCCGCAGGCTATGCAGCCCGCGTCGCAGGCCTTGCGCGTCACCGCGCCCGTGTCGCAGCTGCTGCAGGCGACAACGATGTTCTGCTCCCTCGGTACCAGCCGGATGATGCCCTGCGGGCAGGCCTTCACGCACAGGCCGCAGCCCACGCACTTGTCCCTGTCCACCTCGGCAACGCCCTTCTCGCCTACCTTGATCGCGCCCAGCTTGCACGCCGCCGCGCAGCTGCCCAGGCCCAGGCAGCCGTACTTACATTCCAATATCCCCCCGGGATTCTCCGCGAGCGCCTGCCGGCAATCCCCAGTCAGCGCCTCGCGCGGCAGCTTCCTCCGCGCAAGTACGCCGCCGGAACAGCCGACAGCCGCTACCCTTTTTCCGGCACTCCGCGCCATTGTAAGTCGCCCCTTCCAGATATCATAATAATTTTTATTCGCGCACAAATTCTTTTAGATTATCATACTATATATTTTCCAAAAGCACAAGGGGGACGCTTGAATTTTTTTGGCTATTTCGTGATTCTTTTTCGAGAGGAACGCATCCCATCCAAAGCCCAGCAACGGCCAAAAGGGACACGCTGTGCGTGCCCCTTTTGACAGAGATTTGGTTTACATAATGATGCACTTTTTGGGGCAGACGTCGTGGCAGGTGCCGCAGGCGATGCACTTGTCCTCGTCGAGGGTCCAGGTCTTCGCCGCCCTGTCCACGGTGAGCGCGCCCGCGGGGCATTTCTTGGCGCAGAGCGTGCAGTACACGCACTTGGCCGGGTCCTGCACCGGCAGGCCGTCCTCCCTCGGTTTCGGGCCTTCGGCGGCGGGCTCTTCCGCCTGGCCGCAGGCGGCGGGCGGGGCCTTCTTCACCGGTTTCTTCTTCAGGTAGGTGCCAGTCACGACCAGGTCGTCCTCGCAGCGCGCGACCATGTGGTAATCCTGTGTCAGCTCTATGGCGTGCTTCACGCAGAAGTCCGCGCAGGTATTGCAGAAGGTGCAGGAGCCGAGGAAAAACTTCCTCGTTATGAGCTGGCCCTCCTCAGTCTCGACCGAGGTGGTGCTTATCGCCCCGCCGGCGCAGACGCGCTCGCACATGCCGCAGCTGATGCACTGGTCGGCGTGGAACACAATGCGGCCGCGGTAGCCCGCAGGGGCCTCCTTGGGTACGAAGGGGTAGCCCTCGGTGCTGGGCTTGGAGAACAGCCCGCTCACGGCCTCTCTCAGAAACGGTATCATTCCTTGGCCCCCCTTTTCTCCTTGAGTATCTGCGTCGCCAGGGCCAGCCCGTCGATTATCGCCTCGGGCTTCGGCGCGCAGCCGGCTATGGACACGTCGATGTCCACATACTTGTCCAGCGGGCCCACCACGGAGTAGCTGCCCTTGAACACGTTGCAGGACCTCGGGCAGCTGCCCAGGGTCACGACGACCTTCGGGTCCGGCACCTGCTCTATCGTCCGCACGACCCTGTCCTTCGACTGGGCCGTGATAGGCCCGGACACCACCACGATGTCCGCGTGCCTCGGCGTGCCGGCCAGCTTGAAGCCCAGGCGCTCCGCGTCGTACCTCGGGGTCAGCACCGCGACCAGCTCTATGTCGCAGCCGTTGCAGCTGCCAGCGTTGATATGGAACAGCCAGGGCGATTTGGCTGCGGAATTGTCTATCAGCTTCTTAAACATACTTCCGCCTCCTTACACATACCACACGAGGATGAGGCTCACGAGCGCCAGCCCGCTGACCACCGTCCAGAAGAACTTAAACAGCTGCTCCACCCTGAACCTCGCCATCACCGCATGGGTCAGGGTCATGCTCACCACCGTCACGATAGTGCAGAACACCAGCGCGATGATGACGTCCAGCCACAGCATTCCCGTCGTCACGCCGCCTAGGAAGAGCGCCGTGAACAGTGCCGTCATGATGAACATCTTGATGCAGTGCGAGAGCTTGAACACCGCCAGGGGCGCGCCGCTGTACTCTACCAGCGGGCCCTCGCAGATCTCGGTCTCCGCCTCGCCCACGTCGAAGGGGTGCGCACCGACCTCGCAGGGTATGACGAGCAGCATCGCCACAGCCGCCGGGATGAGCCGCCAATCCAGCAGGAAGGGGCCCGTCAGCTGCTGTATCACGGTTATCTGCTCGAGCGAGAAGGTCGTATACCCGCCGTAGGCCGCCGCGCGGCCCACCGCCAGCAGCACCAGGATGAGCGGCAGCTCGTAGCTCATGATGGACACCATCGACCTCGACACGCCGACGCCCGCAAAGGGCGAGCCAGACGCCGAGCCGCCGAAGATGATCGCCAGCGACGGTATCGCCATCAGGTACAGGATGACCACCGTATCCGCCATGCCGCCGAAGGCCTGCAGCCCGCCTATCGGGATGAACAGCGCCGTCACCACCAGGCTTATGAGACCCACATACGGGGCCGCAAGGAAGGTCACCTTCGCCGCGTTGGCAGGTATTATAGTCTCCTTGCCGAGCAGCTTGAAGAAGTCATAGGTCGGCTGGAGCACGGGCGGGCCCACGCGCTTCTGCATGCGCGCGAGCAGCTTCCTGTCTATGCCCGCCAGCCACAGCCCGAACACAGTGGCAAACAAAAGGCCGGGGAATATGAGGATATAGACTGCTTTTATCAGTATTTCCATCTCACGTCCACCCCCTTACATGAATGCGAAGCAGTACAGGATTATCACGGCCAGCGCCGTGACGCCCCAGAGGACGTAATCGTTCGTCACGCCGCTGTGCGCCTTCGACATGAAGCCGAGGTAGCCGCGCAGGTTGTGCTTGAAGCCCCAGAACAGGTCGCCGCTCGCCACATGCGAATACTGGCTCTCCTCGCCGCCGAAGAACACCGCGTGCTTGGAGTCCGGCGCGCAGTTCACTTCGCCCCTGTCGCGCTTGCCAAGTATCGACACCAGGAACACCGCCGCCAGCACGACCACGAACAGCAGCAGCCAGTTCACGGGGTTCCAGGCGCCTATGGTCAGGAGCCTCGGCTCAGCCAGGTAGCCGGTATCCGTGATGGTCGCCGCGGCGTAGCCCTCGCCCATTGCGGCGTCTATGTAGCCGGGGAAATTCAGCACCGCGCCCGTTGCAGGGCCGATGACGTAATTTATCATGATGTTGGGCGCTACGCCCGTGAACACGCACAGCGCCGCCATTATCCACATCGGGATGCGCATCGACAGCGGCGTCTCCTTCACGTTCTCGTACTCCAGAGGCATCTGGCCGAAGAACACCGACTGTCCCACCTTGATGAACGAGGCCAGGGTCAGCACGCTCGTCACCACGCAGACGACCGTCACGAGCGCATAGCCTATGCTGCCCGTCTCCGAGGCCTTCTCAAAGGTCGCCTGGTAGATCATCCACTTCGAGTAGAAGCCGTTGAAGGGCGGTATGCCGCTTATCGAGAACGCGCCGATGAGGAAGAGCGCCGCCGTCTGCGGCATCTTCCGCGCGAGGCCGCCGAGCTTCTCCAGATAGGTCGTGCCGGTGGCGTAGAGCACCGCGCCGGCCGTCAGGAACAGCAGGCCCTTGAACAGCGTGTGGTTTATCGCGTGGTACAGGCCGCCCGCTATGCCCAGCGCCGTGCACAGGCCCAGGCTCGTCAGGATATAGCCTATCTGCGAGATGCTGTGGAAGGCCAGCAGGCGCTTGAAGTCGTGCTGGTTGAGCGCCATCGTCACGCACACGAACATCGACACGCAGCCGATGAACACGAGGCCCGTCTGCATCGACGTCAGCCCCATGCTGCGGAACAGGAAGTAGCTCACCCTGATGATGCCGTACACGCCCGTCTTCGTGAACACGCCCGAGATGAGCACCGACACCGAGCTCGGCGCTGCGCCGTGCGCGTCCGCCGCTATCGGGTGGAAGGGGAACATGAAGCTCTTGCAGCCGAAGCCCGTGAACAGCAGCGCAAAGGCCAGCACCATCGTCGGGTTCATGCGCCCCGGGATGAGCGCCGAGATCTGCGCCAGGTTCAGCGTGTGGCACTGGGCGTACACCAGCGCCGTGCCGAGCAGCACGCAGCTCGAGCCGATGGAGCCCACGACGAGGTACTTGAACGCCGCCTCACGCGCGTTCGGGTTCCAGGTGCGGAAGGCCGTCAGGCCCACCGCCGCGAAGGTCATGACCTCGAGCATGACGTAGATGTTGAACAGGTCGCCCGAGAGCACTATGCCCATGACGCCGCCCGCCAGCATGAGGTACAGCGTGAAGTAGCCGCCGCGCGCGTCGTCCTGTCTTATATACTGGAAGGAGTAGAAGCAGGAGCAGGCCACAGCTATGGCGACGAGCAGGCCGAAGAACAGGCTCAGCGCGTCTACCTCGAGGGCTATGCCTATGGCGTAGCCGTTCACCGGCTCCCAGTTGCCCATCCAGTAGGTGATGATCTCCCCGTCTACCATGACGGGCTTTATGAGCAGCGCCAGCAGCGTCAGCGCTATGAGCACCGCCGCGCCCGCTATGATGTTCCTGAGGACCTCGCGCTTGCCCGAGAGCGTCACCAGGAATGCGCCCACGAACAGAGCCATTATGGCGAGCACGGGGAAATGCATATACACATCGTATGTCATCCGTGCAGCCTCCTTATCTCATGCGCGTCCAGCGTGCCGTACTCCTTGTACAGCCGCACGCAGAGCGCCAGGGCCATCGCCGTCACGCAGGCGCCGATGACTATGCTCGTCAGAGTCAGGGCCTGCGGGATCGGGTCCACGAAGTACATGCCGCTCGTCAGCTCCCCGAAGGTATATATCGGCGCCGTGCCGCCCTCGTTGAAGCCCACGGAGACTATCATGAGGTTCAGGCCGTAGTCCACAAGGCCCATGCCGACGACTATCTTAATGATGTCGCGCTTCATCACCATGGCGTAAAAGCCGATGACGACCAGGGCCACAGCCCCGATGTAGTTGGCCAGCATCATTTGGACAGACCCCCTTCCTCGTGCTCCATGGTGGGTATCGTGCCGTCATGCTCCTCGTCCTCGCCCATGCCGAGCAGGTAGATGACGAGCAGCAGCAAGAAGCCCACGCCCGTGAGCACCTTGAAGCCGACAGCGTAGTTCATGAGCGCTATCGTGCCCGAGCTCCACAGGTCGCCTATATTGCCGCTGTACCAGAGGATGTTGCGGCAGAAGTTGTAGCCGGCGAAAATGCCCAGCATCGCAAAGAGCACATAGGCTATGGCGCCCACGGCCTCGAGCCTGTGCATGCGCTCCATGTTTATGGCGGTCGCTATGCCCCTGAAGCCGTAGCCCAGGTACAGCAGCAGCACGCCGCTCGCCGCGAGCACACCGCCCTGGAAGCCGCCGCCGGGGCTGATGTTGCCGTGAAGTATGACGTAAAAGCCCAGCACCAGCGCTATTGGCAGGTAGTTGTCCGCCAGAGAGCGGACTATGAGGTCGTCGCGCTTCCACTTTTTATTCATTGCGGCCGCCCTCCCATCTCTTGGTCTGACGCCGCAGGATGACGGTAGCGCCCGTTATGGCGATGAGCAGCACAAAGCTCTCGCCCAAGGTGTCGTAGCCGCGGAAGTCGAACACTATCGCCGTGACGTTGTTGACCGCCTGCGTCTTCGAGAGGTTCTCCTGCACGATTATGCTCGCCGCGCCGTCCGGGTCGGACACGTCATAGCTCTCCGGGTCCTGCTGCAGCTGGTAGACCTCCGTGCCCCTGCCGTCGTAGGTCACGGGTATCTCGCGCTGCATGTACACCACGGAGATGATGCCGGCGACGAGGATTACGATGAGCGAAACTGACAGAACGAGCTTTTTCATTTCTCATCCTCCCCCTTTCCGCCGGTCTTGCGCAGCGCCACGACGAAGATTATCGTCGTGAGCACGACGCCGACCGCCGCCTCGGCTATCGCCACGTCCGGGGCCTGGAGCATGATGAACTCCAGCGACACAAAAGCGCCGCAGGCCGCAAGACAGATGACGCTCGTGAGCGTGCGCTTCGCCGTCACGGTCAGCACCGCACTCACCACTATGCCGAGGACGATGAGTGCATTGAGGATGTACAGCGGAGTTATCATGCCTCGTCACCCTCCTTTACCACTTCGGCCTGCTCGCCGGGCTCCACGCAGGAGGCCGGGTCGGCCAGATCGTCCACCACGAACTCACGCTTCGGCCTCACGCCTATGCGGTAGGCCGCGCGGGCCACAGCGTGCCCGCCTACCGGGTTCGCCACCACCGTCAGCACGCCGATGACGACGACCTTCGCCGCGCTGCCCCAGCTGTGCATGACCAGCAGGAAGTACAAAAACGCGCCCACCAGCGTCAGCAGCACGCCCAGCGTGGTGATATTCGTCGAGCTCTGCATCCTCGAAAAGGTGTCCGGCATACGCACTATGCCCACCGCGCCCGCAAAGGCGAAGAAGCAGCCGCCGACGATAAATATGTCGATAATGACCCTGAGTACGATATTCATAGCGTGCCCTCCAGATACTTGCCGATGAGCACCTGGCTCAAGAAGCCCAGTATGGCCGTCACGATGGCGATGTCGAGGTAGATGCCCCTGCCCGAGAACATCGCCACGAGCACCAGGGCCATGTCGGTCAGCACGTCCACGCAGTCGCCCGCCACCAGCCTGTCAGGGGCCGTGGGGCCCTTTATGAGCCGCCAGATGACTATGAAGCAGCACAGGATGTAGAAGATGGCAAAGTATATATATTCCGTCATTGCCATATCCTCCTTAACCATTTTTCCATGCGTCCCTTGATGATCTCGCCCGCCGCGGCCTTGTCGGTCTCCACGACGTCTATCCAGTGGATGTAGTACCAGGTCTGGCCCGCCTGCTCGTCTATGTCCACCGTGATGGTGCCGGGCGTGAGGGTGATGGAGTTGGCCAGCATGGTCTTGCCGTATTCCGTCGGCACGTCCACGGGTACCTTGATTATGCCGGGGTTGATGTTCAGCTTCGGCGAGAGAGAACGCCGCGCCATGTCGCAGTTGGCCTTTATAAGCTCCCAGGGGAAGATCGCCACGCAGTACCAGATGAGCGCAAAGAGCCTCCAGCTGAAAAACCTGCCCGGGGCCTCATGCACGAACCAGCGCGCCGAAAACAGCGCCACGCCCGCCGAGACAACCGCGCCCACCACGAGCTCCTGCCAGGCGAACGAGCCCGTAAATAGTATCCAGAAGAAATAGCACAGTACGAACGTGGCAAACCACGCGCCAAACGTCGTCTTACGCTTTGCTTCCAAGTTGACACCTCCTGTTTTACTCTACTTCGATCGAATCAATGTAAAACTCCCTGCCCTGTGTGAGCCTGAAGCCTGCTCCGCCGCATCGGGGACATTCCGCGCCGTGCGCCTCGCCCGAGTAGCCGCAGTCCGGGCACTCTATCGCCGCCGGTATCACCCGCGTCTCGAGCCTCGCGCCCTCGGCCACCGTGCCTGCGGCCGCCGCCGGGAAAAACTCGAACATGCAGCCCGGCTCAAAGCCGCTCAGCGCCCCGACGGCCAGCTTTATGCTCTCCACCCGCCGAAAGCCGCGCTCCGCAGCCTCGCGCTCGCAGACGCCCACGACGCTCTGCATTATCGCAAGCTCGTGCATCTCACCTGTCAAGGCAGCTGAAGCAGGGGTCTATGCTCGCTATGATGAGGCCCGCGTCCGCTACCGTGTTCCCGCGCAGCATGTGCGGCACGGTCGGCGTGTTCTTATAGCTCGGCACATGGATGCTCACGCGCTGGTTCATCTGCCCGCCGTTGCCCGCGACCTTGTGCGACAGCTGGCCGCGCGGGGCCTCGTGCCTCGCCACGAACTCGCCTTCTTTTATCTTCGGTATCTTGTTGCCCAGGTTTATCGGGCCCGCCGGCAGGTTCTCAAGCGCCTGGCGCAGTATCTTCACGCTCTCGTAGCACTCAAGCAGCCTCACGACCACCCTCGCGAACACGTCGCAGCTGTCGCAGACCGGCACGTCGAACTCAAAGTCGTCGTAGGACGAGTACGGCGCGTCGCGCCTGACGTCTATCTTCACGCCCGAGGCCCGCGCATGCGGCCCCACGGCGCCCAAGCGTATGGCGTCTTCGGTAGACATGACCCCGACGCCCTTGGTGCGCATCGCGATGGTCTTGTCGTTGAGGCTGATGTCCACTATCCTGTCCACGATGGGGCCGACCTTGTCGAGCTTGGCCAGGAAATCCCGGCGCATCTCGTCGGAGATATCGCGCCTCGAGCCGCCTATCGTGACCATGCCGTAGTTCACACGGTTGCCGGACAGCTCCTCGAGCATATCCATGATGAGCTCGCGCACGTCCCAGGTGTGCATGAACATGCTGTCATGCCCGATGATGTGGAAGGCTATGCCCGCCCAGAGCAGGTGCGAGTGCAGCCGCTCCAGCTCCGCCGTGATGACGCGGATATACTGCCCGCGCTTCGGCACCTCCGTGCCGTTCACGCCCTCCACGGCCATCGCATAGGTGAAGGCGTGCGAGTGCGAGCAGATGCCGCAGACGCGCTCCACCAGCACCAGCGTCTGGATGGCGTTGCGCTCCGTCGCCAGCTTCTCTATGCCGCGGTGGTTGTAGCCCACGTTCACCTCGGCGTCCACTATGACTTCGCCCTCGGTATACAGTTTCGCGTGTATCGGTTCCTCAAGTGCGGGATGGTAAGGCCCTATCGGTACGATGTAGCTCATACGTCCTTATTCCCCCTTTTCCATTTGCTCCACGCGCTTGGCGCGAAGCTCGCTCAACGGCGTGACCAGGATGTGGCCCTTGCCCTGGGTCTCGAGCATGTCTTCGGGCAGGAAAAGCCTCTTGGAGGTATCCAGGCCCTCAAACTCAAGTCCCATGAGCTCATGCAGCTCACACTCAGGCCAGCGCGCGGCCTCGTCGTAGATGCCCGAGATCGAAGGCAGCGTCGTCTCCCCGAGGACGTAGTAGGACTCCACGGCGGGGTCTACGGCGTAGTCGTAGCTCACTCGCACCTGCCCGTCCGGCTCAACCAGGCCGTGGATCATCACGAGCCAGCGGCCCTCGTGCCGCATCCGCAGTGCGGTGGGGATGATCTCCTCCTTCGATATCTGGGTCATCCTGTATTCCTGCATTCTCTCCACCTCTTTGTTCACAAAATAAGATGTATCTCAAAGAAAATTGCGGACTAACATATTCGCGGCAGCTGCGCACCTGCCAGCTTCTGCAGGATGCGCCCTCCGCCAGTGCGGGTCCTCAGCACCACCTTGCCCGGCCTGTCGGCTATCACCCTGCCGATCATCGCGGCGTTTTCCCCCTCCGGGCAGCTGCGCATGGCCTCCAGCGCCCGCTCCGCGTCCTCCGCCGCCACGACGGCTAGCATCTTGCCCTCGTTCGCGCAGTAGAGCGGGTCGAGCCCCAGCAGCGCGCAGGCCGCTTCCACGTCCCGCCGCACCGGTATCGCCGCCTCGTCCAGCTCTATGCCGAGCCCCGAGGCCTCCGCGAATTCGCAGAGCGTCGTCGCCGCGCCGCCGCGCGTCGGATCGCGCAGGACTTTGACATCCGCGCCCGACTCCAGCACCGCCCGCGCCAGGCCGTTCAGCGCCGCGCAGTCGGAGCGTATCTCGCCCTCCATGAGGCCGTCGCGCGCGAGCATCACCGCCGCGCCGTGGTCGCCCGCCGTGCCCGAAATCAGCACCGCGTCGCCCGGGCGCATCCGCTCCGGGCCCAGGCCGGGGTACCTCACGGCGCCTATGCCCGAGGTATTTATGTAAACCCCGTCGCCCCTTCCGCGTTCGACGACCTTGGTATCGCCCGTGACCACCGCGACGCCCGCGGCCTGCGCCGCAGACTTTATCGAGGCGACGATGCGCCGCAGGCTCTCCGTCGGGAAGCCCTCCTCGATGATGAGCGCGAGGCTCAGGTACTTCGGCTCCGCCCCGCACATGGCAAGGTCGTTCACCGTGCCGCACACGCAGAGCTTTCCTATATCCCCGCCCGGGAAAAACAGCGGGCTCACGACGAAGCTGTCCGTCGAAAAGGCCAGCTTCCCGTCCAGCATCGCCCCGTCGCCGAGGCTGCTCAGCGCCTCGTTCCCGAGCTGCGGCAGTATTATCTCGTCTATGAGCGCGGCCGTCTTCTTCCCGCCGCTGCCGTAGTCGAGGGTCAGTATATCGTCCATCTCAGCACTCCCGGTATTTGTACGCCGCGGCGCAGGCGCCCTCCGAGGACACCATGCAGGGCCCGACCGGGTCCTCCGGCGTGCATATTTTCCCGAACAGCTGGCAGCCCTCGGGCGGCATCCGGCCCGTTATGACCTCGCCGCAGCGGCAGGCCGTCGGCGTCCCGGCCCTGTTCAGGCGGATATCGAACTTCTTCACGGCGTCGAACTCCGCCAGCTCCTCCGTGAATTCCAGCCCGCTTCCGTCTATCTCGCCCAAGCCGCGCCAGGAGGCCCGCGCCGGCCTGAACACGCGCTCCATCGTCTCGCGCGCGAGGGCGTTCCCCTCTGCGCTGACCGCGCGTTTATACTCGTTCACGAGCCCCGGCCGGCTCTCGGAGAGCATCCTCAGCAGCTCGTACACCGACAGCAGCACATCCTCCGGCTCAAAGCCCGCGACCACCGCCGGCAGGCCGTATTCCTCGGGCAGGAACCTGAAAAACTCCGAGCCCGTCACGACCGCCACATGCCCCGGGCACAGGAAGCCCTGCACGTCGAAGCCCTCCGAGCCTATGAGCGCCCGCAGCGCCGGCTCCACCAGCCTCAGCATCGGGAACACGGAGTAGTTTTTTATCCCCTGCGCCCGTGCTGCCAGCACGCTCGCCGCCGTGCCCGGCGCCGTCGTCTCAAAGCCCACGCCGAGGAACACCACCTCGCGCTCCGGCTGCCTGCGCGCCAGCTCCACGGCGTCCATGGGCGAGTACACCATCGCGACGGAACCGCCCCTGGCCCTTCTGTGCGCCAGGTCGTCGCCCCTTCTCGAGCCGGGCACGCGGATCATGTCTCCGTAGCTCGCCACCGTGACGCCCGGCCTCGAGGCAAGCTCCAGCGCCGCGTCCATGAGCTCCGGCGGCGTCACGCACACCGGGCAGCCCGGCCCCGACACCAGCTCCACGCCCTCCGGCAAGAGCCGCTTTAGCCCCGCCTTCGCTATCGCCATCGTGTGCGTGCCGCAGACCTCCATCAGCCTGACGCGCTGCCCCGGCAGGGCCCGGAGCCTCTCCAATATCTCAGCGGAGCGCATCTTCCACCTCGGCCCACTCCGCTATGTCCGCCAGCGCCTGCTGCTCAGGCAGCCGCTCTATCGCAAAGCCCGCGTGGACGATGACGTACTCGCCCAGCTTCGGCTCCTTTATAAAATCCAGACGCATCCGCCGGCGCAGGCCCTCGACCTCGCCCACGGCGTCCAGGCCGTTTATCTCAACTATTTTCAGCGGTACCGCCAGACACATACTTTGCCTCCAGGATCATGAGCTGCCCGAGGGCCACGCCCTCGTCGTTCGGCGAGACCCGGCTGTGCGTGAAGGTCTCAAGGCCCTCAACCCTCAGCCGCCCCGGCAGCCTCGACATTAGATACATATTCTGAAACACCCCGCCCGAGAGCGCCGTGCGCCGCAGGCCCGACGCCTCCGCCGCCGCGCGGCACTGGGCCGCCGCCGCGCTCACCAGCGTGTTCATAAACTTCGCCGCCACCGTCCCCGGCGCCTCTCCGCCCGAGGCGATCTGCCTCACCATGGGCCGCCAGTCAAAGACCATCACGCCGCCCTCGTCGTAAAACGCCAGCTCGTACTCCCCGCGCTCTCCGGCGTCCGCCGCGGCCTCGAGCAGTACCGCGCCCTGGCCCTCGTAGCTGCAGACCTCGCGTATGCCCGCCAGCGCACACACGCCGTCGAACAGCCGGCCCATGCCCGAGCTCTTCGGGCAGTTCAGGCCCCGCTCGAGCAGCTTTTTCATCGTCACATCATTATTCTCGAGCCCGGCCTCGTACCTGAGCGCCTCGGCCGTGCGCCATATCTCCTTCGTCGCCGCGTCGCCGCCCGGCAGGGGCATGGGCCTTATCGTCCCGAGCCGCCTGAATCCCGACGCGCCGCCCGCGAGCAGCTCGCCGCCCCAGGTAGTCCCGTCCGGGCCATAGCCCGTGCCGTCCCACACGAGGCCCAGGCACTCGCCCTCGAGGCCGTTGTCCGCCATGCAGGACACCATGTGCGCGTGGTGGTGCTGCACACGCAGGAGCGGTATGCCTCTCTCCCGTGCTGTCCGCTCCGCCACCTCCGTCGAGAGGTAGTCCGGGTGCAGGTCGCAGGCCACGGCCGCAGGCTCAAAGTCGAAGAGCTTTGCAAAATGCCCCAGCTGCTCCTCATAACAGTCGAGCGTCTCAAGGTTCTTGAGGTCGCCGATGTGCTGGCTCGGGAAGGCGTGGCCCTCCTTCGACAGGCAGAAGCCCGCCTTCTGCTCCGCCCCGCAGGCGAGCAGGCCCGGCCTCAGGCCCTTTATCGTCACCGGGTACGGCACATAGCCCCGCGAGCGGCGCACCGGGTAGTCCCGGCCCTCGTACACCCGCAGGAGCGAGTCGTCACAGCGGGTCAGTATCTCGCGGTCGTGCAGCAGAAAGCCGTCCGCTACCCCGCGCAGCTTCTCCAGCGCTTCGGCGTTCTTATATACGATAGGTGTGTCGGAGAGGTTAGCGCTCGTCATCACGAGGCAGTCCAGGTCGTCCCCGAACAAAAGCACATGCAGCGGCGTGTAGGGCAGCATCACGCCCAGGGCGTTGTTCTCGCTCAGCTGCATCATCGAGCCGCGCTCGCGCTTGTCCAGCAGCACTATGGGCTTTCTGAAGGACGTCAGCGCCCGCTCCTCGGCCTCGGAGACCTCGCAGAGCCGCCGGACGCAGCCGAGGTCGCGGCACATGACCGCAAAGGGCTTCTCGTCCCTGTGCTTGCGCCGCCGCAGCTCCCGCACGGCCTCCTCATTTTCCGCGAGGCAGGCCAGGTGCATGCCGCCCAGGCCCTTCACGCAGAGGATGCCGCCGGCCTTTATCAGCCGCCGCGCCGCCTCTATGCCCTCGCCCGGCAGCCTGCGCCCGCCGCCGTCCACAAAAAATGTCCGCGGCCCGCAGGCCGGGCAGCAGTCCGGCTGCGCGTGGTATCTCCTGTTTTCAATGTCCGCAAACTCCGCCGCGCAGTCCGGGCACATCGGGAACTCCGCCATCGAGGTAAAGGCCCGGTCGTAAGGCACCGAACGGATTATGGTAAACCTCGGCCCGCAGTTCGTGCAGTTGATGAAGGGGTATCCGTACCGCCGGTCGGAGGGGTCGAGCAGCTCGCGCAGGCAGTCCGGGCAGATGCCGACGTCGGGCGAGACGAGGGTGCGCATGGCCTCTCCCCTCTCGCTGCCGATGATCCGGAAGCCCGCGTACTCGGCCGTCCCGGCCAGCTCGCGCCAGTCCACCGATTCTATCAGCGCCAGGGGCGGGGCCTCGACCTCCAGCGCGTGCAGGAAGCTGCGCAGCTGCGCAGCCTCGCCCTCGAGCTCGAGCTCTGCGCCCTCCGGGCTGTTGCGCACCCAGCCTGTTAATTTATACCTGCGCACCAGCCGGTGTATGAAGGGCCGGAAGCCCACTCCCTGCACTATTCCCCTGACTTCTATGCGAAACCTTGTCAATTTTCCCCCAATAATGTGAAAAATTCACACCTTTAGCCGCAAAGCGTGTTGCATATGTAACAATTTTAACATCACCCCATCTATTTGTCAACAAATTAACATCATCGCCGGGCATTGTTATTCAGGCCAAAATGTGTTAACATTGTACAAAACCTTTGAAGGAGGGGTATTTACCCATGGCTGCATCAAAAGTATATTTTTCCGATATGCGCGCCCACGGACAGAGCCTGCTGCTCAAGCTCAAGCGGCTTATGAAGGCCGCCGGCTTTGAAAACATCGACTTTGACGGCAAGTTTGTCGCGGTGAAGATACATTTCGGCGAGCCGGGCAATCTGGCGTATCTGAGGGCGAACTGGGCGGCGGCGGTCTGCGACTATGTGAAGGAACTCGGCGGCAAGCCCTTCCTCACCGACTGCAACACCCTCTACGTCGGCGGGCGCAAGAACGCGCTCGACCACCTGGACAGCGCCTACAAAAACGGCTTCAACCCCTTCCAGACCGGCGTCCACGCTATCATCGCGGACGGGCTCAAGGGCACGGATGAGGCGCTCATACCCGTCGAGGGCGGCGAGTATGTGAAAGAGGCCAAGATAGGCCGCGCGCTGGCGGATGCGGACATCATCATCTCGCTGTCGCACTTCAAGGGCCACGAGCAGGCCGGCTTCGGCGGCGCGCTCAAGAACCTCGGCATGGGCGGCGGCTCCAGGGCCGGCAAGATGGAGATGCACTCCGCGGGCAAGCCCTTCGTGAAGCAGAAAAAGTGCATAGGCTGCGGGGCCTGCGCGCGCATCTGCGCCCACGGCGCGCCCATCATCGAGGGCGGCAAGTGCACCATAGACCAGGACCGCTGCGTGGGCTGCGGCCGCTGCATCGGCGTATGTCCCAAGGACGCCGTCACGCCCGCGAACGACGAGGCCTTCGAGATCCTCGGCTGCAAGATCGCCGAGTACGCCAAGGCCGTCTGCGCGGACAAGCCGCACTTCCACATCTGCCTCGCCATCGATATCTCGCCCTTCTGCGACTGCCACTCGGAAAACGACGCCGCCGTCGTGCCGGACGTGGGCATGTTCGCCTCCTTCGACCCCGTGGCCATCGACGTGGCCTGTGCGGACGCGATAAACGCCCAGCCGCCGATAGCCAACAGCATGCTGGGCGAGGCGGAGCGCACGCATCACGACCACTTCACCGATATCTCCCCGACCACCGACTGGCATTCCCAGACCGAGCACGCCGAAAAGATCGGCCTGGGCAGCCGCGAATACGAGCTTGTGAAAGTCTGAGACAGAAAATGAGCCGCGCCGCCAAAAAAGTGTTGACAAGCAGGGCAAGGTCGGTTATAATTCACTTTGCCTTTGGCGGCGTAGCTCAGTTGGCCAGAGCATCCGGTTCATACCCGGAGTGTCACCGGTTCGAATCCAGTCGCCGCTACCACCGGGGCGCCTCAGGCGCCCCGGAGCCTTATGGCCCGTTGGTCAAGTGGTTAAGACACCGCCCTTTCACGGCGGTAACATGGGTTCGAATCCCGTACGGGTCACCAAATTTTATGTGGAGGCTTAGCTCAGCAGGTTAGAGCGCCTGCTTCACACGCAGGAGGTCACTGGTTCGAGTCCAGCAGTCTCCACCAAGCAGAAAACCCTGAAACCCTTGTGGTTTCAGGGTTTTCTCGTATTTTTTCGTTTTCCCTGCGTGCAGCATGGAGCTGGCAAAAGTAATAATGCAAGGGATAAATCCGCAAAAATATCCCCAAATCAGAGCCTCTAAAAAGCTGACTGGGGATACTTTTGGGGATATTTTTTTACCCTACTATGTTCTGAGCTGATCCTTCGTCTCAAGCTTCGTGATCCTTCGCTCGTGATCGTCAAGCCTGTCATCGGCCTCATCTATGCGGCCATGCAGTTTATCGTGCGATCTGCGGCTCTTTTCTTCAAATGCTGAACGAGATTCGACCAACTGCTGTACCTGCGAAGTCAACGTTGTGATCGTGGTATTCAGTGTCAACATTGGCTTTACTATGGACGCAACCAGCCCCACGAGCACGACGATGACGCCCACCACTGCCCACTCCGTCATCTTGCCCTCCTGTTAATTATTGTCCGTGAGCTGCTTGTACACCTGATTCACGCCAGTCGCGGCGAGGCCGCTGACGATACCCACTGCGACAGCCGTTATATAATCAGTCGCAGGAAAGTCCGGAACGTCCAGGGCCAAACACACGGCACCAAGCGCGGCACCCATCAGGCCGCAGATACCTGGCAGCCACTTGTTATCCAGTGGCGTCGCCTTGATGAGCTGCGCAAGCAGATAGCATATCACCGTGATCGCGGCCACGGATGCGATACCCATGTCCATCATTTCTCACCTCCCTTCATATCGTACAGGCCGAGCCTGTCGTGCGCGACATAGAGGCGCACAAGGTCGAAGGTTAGCCGGAGATTACCTTCGTCATCCACGCCCTGCAATGCGCCCTTATCAACGAGCTTTTTGATGGTCGGGCGTCCCCACTCAGGCACCTCGTCCACCGTGTTCCAGTATGTAGCGCTCAATTTGATTTTCACGTCCTTTCTGATGTCATCGAGGTACTTGCCGAATTTCGGCCACCAGTGCCCGACGTCGCCGTGCGGGGCGGCAATGCCCAGCTCACACCCGGTTACGTGGTCGAGGATTACAGGATATCCTTCCGGCGTTGTACCCTCCGGGTCGAGCCCAAACATATCGCAGATGTAAGCGCAGAAATCAACCGCTTCGTTGTAGGTACGCAAGAAATACTCTGGGTCCTCCAGCGCGTCCTCGCATATCTCGAAGCCGATGTAGCCGAGACGATTGGCTTGTCCCCTCGTCCCACTGCCGGAATGCCAGCCCTGCCAATCCCATGGCAGGAGTTGATATGTAGCGACATCGCCATCCGCCAGCTTGCCTATCATGGCATGGGCGCACACCTGTCGCCCGCCGCAGACGGCACAGTATCCAGTACCGTCATTGACAAACGTATGGGGCCCTATATCCTTGCCGCCGGGATGGTAGTTGTTCCAATGGTTGTTGTACGGATGAACGCCCAGCAGGCCGTCATCCGGCTGCACATAGCGCCGCAGGTTGGGATTATCCGCCCCGGTGCTGTGTATCATAATGCCGCGCGGCGTCATTGGAACGCCGGCCACATAACAAGCGTTGCGCGTAAGGAAAAGCTGATGTAGGTCCATTCGCATCACCTCCGATATTCAACGCACAGCTCCGCTCGGAGCAGTGTGCCGGTGTGTAGCATGGTGCCGTCCTTTCTATTCAAAGCAAACGTATTGCACAGTCTCCCCATCGCCATTCAAGAAGGATAATCTGTTAGTATTCCAGTCCACGCTTGTTTGTGCCATAAGATTATACGAAGAAGCATACCCTCTAACGAACAGGAACACATCAGGCTGGCCGAACGGAACGGCGGCGCTAATTGAGCCAATTACAACATTTGTGTTGCTGGGGATAGCTATATAGACGGGCGCCGAGTTCAGAGTTTGATAGCCCATAAAAATTGGACTTGAGCCCTTCAGTGTGCCTTCTATCCCGAATATACTCACGCCCTCGGCGATGTTCTCCGGCACGAGGTTAGCGTCGCCCGCCACATCCACGTCGCCGGTGGTGTATCGCCCGGACGCTACGGCTGTCTGCGCCGTGGTGCCGGGGGTCACGGTTTTAGCCGCTTGCGTCGGAAGCTGCTGCGTGGCGCTCTTGCTGCCGCCGGGCACATAGCCCGCTTCCTGCTCAGTCGTGGCCGTGATAAGCCCTTCGGCGCTCACGTCGATTATCGGTGTGGCGGCTTCGACCCGCGGGCTGTTGCCGTCATTCGGGTTTGCTATCATAGCTGCACCTCATTATCTCCAGATTTTTGCGGAGCCGCTCATTCCCGGGCTCCAGCTCCACGGCCTTTTCCGCCGCCGTAACAGCGTCTTGATAATGCCCGAGCTGCCAGCTGGCTATTGCCATAATGTCATACGGCTCCGCGCCCCAGGCCTCAGGCTCGGTCATGTAGTTGTTGTCGCGCGCGGTGATGTGCAGCGTCCGCATGGCCCAGTATCGGCACAGGGGCCAGTCCTCGCGCCGGTAGTAGAGCATTGCCAGAGTATACGGCGCCTCGCGCTGTGTCGGTGCCTCCTCGGCTGCCCGCTCGAGCCAGTGTACCGCGCTGCGCCAGTCTCCCAGCGCGTCGCAGCAGCGGGCTATGTAGCGCATACTTGCCGCCCGTTCGGCCTTCCACGTTGCGGAGGGCATCGCCAGATGCCGCATCAGCGTTGCAATGGCATCGCCCCAGCGCCCGTGGAACATATACTCGCGCCCGAGGTAGTGCATGTTGCGGTCGTCGTTCGGAGCCTCGGCGACGGAGAGCTCCAACAGCGGGAGATACTGCCCGCGCGACTTGGTGTCATCCGGCCAGTGCTCCACACGCAGCTCTGGTATCGTCACGCAGCTCTCGGGCGCGTCGGCGGCCAGCACCTCATGGACGGGGTGCAACCAGCGGTAGCCGCGCCGGGCGTGGATCTTGTCGGCGTAGAACACCACGCCGTCGCCGCCGTCGGGCTGGTGGCTCCACACGTAGGTGTACCGCGCCCGGGTGGTGCCGGGCGTCCACGCCGCCTCAAGCGCCTCGCGCCAGCCGGGGCAAAGCACCTCGTCGAGGTCGAGGCAGACGCAGACGTCGGAGTCCTCGGGCAGCAAGGCAAGCGAGGCGTTGCGCGCCGCGTCAAATCGCCAGGGACTGAATGACTGCTCGTACACGGTGGCCCCCAGAGTACGCAGCAGCTCCGGCGTCCCGTCCGTGGAGCCTGTGTCCAGCACATAAACGCCGTCGGCCTCCGCGCACGAGGCCATGAAGCGCGCGGCGAACTGCGCCTCAGATTTGCATATGGCATAGATGATGATTTTCACACATTCACCGCCTTAACCAAGATAAGTAAGGATTATAGCGCCGTCTTTGCCGTCCCCAGGGCTCGTACCAATGTCAGCAGCACCATCGCCACCATTTCCGTACGTTTGCAGAGGTTTATTTTTGTTTCCATACCCACCTTTACCGGGGGAATTACCACCATTTTTTCCGCTAGTCGCCAAACTCCCGTAACCAGCGGCACCATTCCAGTCCCAAGTATTGCTGCCACCACTGATAGAATACTCGCCAAACGTTGTAGTATCACCCTTTGTCGTGGTTGCGCCGCCTACGCTATACGACACTTTTTGCCCGACATTGAGAGTAGTTTCATACTCTTCACCAGAACCGCCGCCGCCCCCACCGGCGCGAAAGCTTAAAAAATCAAAAGTACCGCCACGGCCTCCGCCACCATGTAATTCAATATGCCAATTGCCAGAAACGGGACATTCCCACTCACCAGAACCGACAGTATCAAGGATTACTTGATATCCAATAGGTATAAGCGGCCACACCTTTTTTGCCGCGCCGTTAACACCTATCCACAACTCAGATACAGCATGAACAGCCCCATTAACCCCAGCTTTGAAATCGGAGATATCGCGGACAGCACCATTTATACCAACTTTCACAGCTTGCTCCAATATTCTTTTGAGACATCGGGCGCTGTCTCAAGGCTAGTCTCATGCGACACAAGGCACTTATATAGTGCGCCATTCGGCGCATAGTAACGGCGCTCGCCCTGTGCCACATAGATGTACGGATTCCATACGGCAGACAGAGAGGGAGCAATCAGCGCATCAGAATCACTAAGTTTTGCCGCCGCCTGCTCGAAGGCCGCGCGCAGTTCGCTTACCTCATCGCTGGTGGAAACAGACTTGCCAGCAAGAATTACTGTGCTCTGCTCCGCTTTCTGTGCCCGCTGCTGATAATCTTGCTCCGTTGTATTGTTTTTGCCCATTACGGCGCTTATAGTGTTATCACGGTTGTCGGTAATGGCTCCTGCTACACCATAATCTGACCAATAGAACGATTCGCCGTTCTCGTCGATAAGCTCGAAAGTTGCGCCATCGACAAAATGTGACGCGGCCTGTGAGTATGTCATTTCAGCCGTGATAGTTACAACCTCACGCCGAAATCCAGCAAGCGTCTCGGTGCTTATTACAGAGGACGTGGTTTTGTAGGAAGCACCGTCGGAAAACTTAATACTTGTCTGCATATTATTCCTCCTTATGAATACACAATGGCGATACACCCGTTGGGCAGGGTGCCCGGCGCAGAGCTTACGAGCTGGATGCCTCGCGCACGAATGGTGGTATAATCCGTACCGGAGAGGTTGGCGGTTTTCTGGACAAAGTTGCTGCCGTCAATGGATATTGTGCCGCCCGAGCCCGTGACATCAACACCGCCCGTACCTTGCAGTGTCACAGCATTCTGTCCGTTGATTGTGGCGTTGGCTCCGGCGGGGCCAGTCGCACCGGTCGGCCCGGTCGGGCCTGCCACAGTGCTCGGCGCGCCGGTCGGCCCGGTGGGGCCAGTTGCACCTGTTGCGCCGGTTGCGCCGGCGGTTCCAGCCGGGCCAGTGGGGCCCGTTGGGCCGGTGGGGCCAGCTACGGTGCTCGCCGCGCCTGTCGGCCCTGTCGGTCCTGTCGGCCCGGTTGGACCCGTTGAGCCAACAGCTCCGGTAGGGCCGGTAGCGCCGGTTGCGCCAACAGGGCCGGGAACGACAGAATCAGCTCCGGCGGGGCCAGTCGCACCGGTCGGCCCGGTCGGGCCTGCCACAGTGCTCGGCGCGCCGGTCGGCCCGGTGGGGCCAGTTGCACCTGTTGCGCCGGTTGCGCCGGCGGTTCCAGCCGGGCCAGTGGGGCCCGTGGCTCCGGTAGCACCCGAAGCGCCGGTAGGGCCCGCGGCTCCTGAAGCACCGGTAGCACCGGTAGCTCCAGTCGGGCCTGTGGGACCGGTGGGACCAGTGGGGCCAGGATCACCAGGTGCACCGTTCGAGCCGGACGCACCTGTTGGGCCAGTGGGGCCCGTGGCTCCGGTAGCACCCGAAGCGCCAGCAGGCCCCGTTGGACCTGTGGGCCCGGCATCGCCGGGGGTGCCGTTCGCGCCCGCTGGGCCTGTAGGGCCTGTTGGACCTTGTCCTCCAGATGCGCCAGTCGGTCCGGTGGCCCCGGTCGCACCTACGGCACCCGCCGCTCCAGTCGGGCCGGTGGGCCCAGCAGCTCCTGTTGGGCCAGTAATACCCGGCGCGCCCTGCAATTTGCCCTGATTGTCCCATTGCGGCAATCCGTTTTTTATAATCCAAGAATACAGATCGTAAGGTGGGTTCTCGCCGACATAGTACATATCGCCAAGGTTGGGCGATGTCACCGCAGCTTCCAGCTGTTCGAATGTATCATACTGCTGCTTGACCTGAATTCCTTTGCCTTGCGGGCCCGTAGGGCCGGTTGCGCCAGTAGGTCCAGGGGCACCTGTGGGACCCGTAGGACCTGTGGAACCGGCAGGGCCGGGAACGATTGACGGTGCGCCTGTTGCACCAGTTGGCCCAGTAGGGCCGGTAGCGCCCGTTGCGCCCGTAGGCCCCGTCGCGCCAGAAGCTCCGGTAGGGCCCTTAGTTCCGGTTGGCCCTGTGGGGCCTGTGCTGCCCATGGGGCCCGTTGGGCCAGTGGGGCCTTGCCTTCCAGACGCTCCGGTCGGGCCAGTAGGCCCAGTCGCACCTGCTGCACCAGTAGCTCCAGGAGAACCCGCAGCTCCAGCAACGCCTGTGGGGCCCGTTGGGCCAGTGGGCCCTGCAGGTCCGCCGGAAGGGCCTGTGGGGCCTGTAGGGCCCGGCACGCCTGCCGCAAGCACGCCTGTGTCTATATACAAATCTTTGTCGGCGTCCCATGTCAGCCAGGTCTGTTTGGCCGATATCATAGGTTGATGTATAGCGGCGCTTTCTGCGCGGTCAGCCGCTGCCTCCGCCCGATTTGCATTATCGCCGGATATGGAAACCCAGTCAGGCGCAGGAGCTGGAGGCGCAGAGCCTGGTCCACCGAGAGCCCGGCAGGTCACGGTGTTGATGATTTCCGACTTACGTATAACATCTTCGAGGTACAGGCGCACCTCTAACATGCCGGTGCCGGGCACGGCCAGGTCTGCGCTGTTTGGACGCCACACGGTGATTGGGTCCGTGGAATTCACGATTACCGGATACACCTGTCCGTCTGGCCTGCGGAACACCACCGACACAGTGGAGCCAGGAAGTTCTGCGAGCCAGGCGGACACGTCAATGTCCAGTTCTCGGTATTTATTCTCTCCCGTGCGGCCTATCTCTACATAACCCAATGGCGGGTTGCATATGTTGATAATCAATTTGAGCCTCCTATGCTATCAGGCCGTACTTGTTTTTCAGGATCCCTATGAGATTGTTGAGGGCAATGAGGTAATTATTCGCCGTTACTGAGGTGTAGGACATGTTGTTAGAACTAAGCGATAATGTTTGCTTAGTCGCGCCAGAAGCACCAAAAAAACTCAGCGTGCCTCTTGTACCACATATCCTGCTAGTGCCATCTCCGGTATACAGCGAATACCATGGGATTGAGCGCGTACCCAAACTATAAGAGTAAACACTGGAACTAGCATGTGGCACCAAAGCGCGGCTGGAGTTCAAATCGACATAGTTTTGGGTGCTCTGATAAAGCCTGTATACTGACAAACTACCCCATTTCAGTGTATAGTTCGTTGTTCCGGATTTCAGCAGGACCTGTCCATCAGTGCCGCCTGTCGGAATGTGGTTTTCAGGAGCATCTGCCCACTTTAGCGCATAGCTTGTTGTGCCGTCTTTTACGAGCATTTGCCCGTCAGTTCCGCCAGTAGGTATCCGCTCGGTCGGAGCATCTACCCACTTAAGTGCGCGGGAAACGGTGCCATTTTTCGCTAGCAGCTGGCCGTTGCTGCCGCCGTCTGGGATGTGGTCGACGGGAGTGTCTGTCCATTTAAGGGAATAGTCGGTTGACCCATCTTTGACGAGCATCTGGCCGTTGCTGCCACCTGATGGAATATAGTTCTTTGGGGCAGCTGACCACTCCACATCGAATGACTCATCAGTGCGTTTGGACAGAAGCTGCCCTTTTGTCCCTCCGGACGGAATACCTTTCATGTCAGACCACTTCGAAGAAAAGCTCGCATTGCCGTCCTTGGTCAGAACCTGGCCATCCGATCCGCCCGTCGGCAGAATGGCGTCTGCATTGGGGTTGCCCACCGGATACTCGACGACATACGTACCCGAGTCTTTGACTATGCGAACTCGCTGCCCGGCGGCAAAGACGCAGAACGAATTGCACTTGTAGTGCTTTTCCGACGCGGTCTCCTCGCCGTCGAATATCAGCGTTATGCCATCCTCATAAATCTGGTCAATGGTCGCAAATGAGTACGAGAGATCTTCAGAGGTTTTGTCGCTCATATCAACACCACCTGTCTGAGAGTGTGCGACATCGTCTGCCCTCCGGAGAGGGTAAGATACCAGCCGGTTTCTTGATAAATCCCACTCAGCTCCGGCCGGCTTATGGCCACTACGTCACCCACTCCGTGGCCAGGTTCCGCAAGCGTCGTCACCGTGACGGTCTTACTGGCCAGCATGCTCTCAAAGGCGAGATGCTCAGCATAGCGCTGCAGCTCCTCCTGGGACGCTATATTGTCCAACTGCACGATTGTTGGTATGCGCCGCCGTCGGCGCACGGTGGACAGCGCCGACATTGGGTTGTCGTTGACCGCTGTCGCCGTCATCGGCTCTTCAAGGTCCGGATTGGATACCGTGCAGATAAAGACGTTGGGCGCGTCATAGATATCGAGCTCTGACTCGCTGTCTGGCATCAGCACCGACAGCGGTGTTCCGTCCGTGTATGTGTGTGCAATACGCTCCGCGCTGGGCTCTTGGCGTGGCTGGAGCACGGCAGTGCCGCGGGCATCAAACCAGATATCGTTGTAATTGATCTCGGCCAACAGCGCATTAATAATGGTCAGGTAAGGTGTTCCTATCGCCCAGTCCTCGCGGTCGGTTGTGAGGGTCAGAGTACTCGGTGTCTCCATGACCATGCCTATTCCGGCAGAGACCAGCAGCTGCTTGACCGCGTCGAGGTATTTCGTCCCCGCTGACCAGTGCCGCAGCGTCTCGGTCTTAGACTGCTGGAGCTTGACGCCGCGGTCATAGGCCTCCACACGGTCAAGGTCTGTGCCGTAGCCGTTTGAGGACGTTGTGACCGTGCCCGGCACAAACACGCCGATGGGCGTCTCCACGCCGTCGATTATGAGCACTGGCTGAAGTTCATCATTGAGGTAGTCGATCTCGCCGGTGTGGAGAAATACGCCGGCGAGACTTGTTTTGATGGCAGATGCCGAGTCAGCCATGACCGAAGGCGGTGAAGCCTGTGGGAACGGCAGAGAGCCGCAGCACACACCGTCCCGCAGAATGTCCACTCGAGCCGAGACGTGCCTAATCATAGGTGACCTCCTCGACATAGTTGACGCGCTGTATTGAGAAGCTGAAGACATCGAAGAAACGCGAGCTCTGCTTGTCCAAGGCCTCGAGCACACCGATGGCATAGTTGCCGCGCCTGTCTTTGACACACACCAGAGAGCCTTGGAGGGCCTCCAGCTCCGCGGATTCTGCCGGTGACGCGAACGCGCATTGCACCGACATCGTGGCGGACGTCCACTCAGATATCTCGGCAGAAGGATATTCCGCTCCCGGCAGATACTGATAGTTAACGGTGCGGCTCGTGTTGAGCGATGTGCGTCGGTCGGATATATCGGCGTATCGCAGCCGCAGCCACTTCGCGCTGGGCACAGGAGATATGTACACGGTGTCACAGATGGAGCATGCTGTCACGGCGTTGGAGAGGCCATACTGGCCTGTGGCCAACACCCCCCGCACTGTGTAGGTATGGCTGCCGGAGCAGAAATTGTCCGTGTAGCTCTGCTCCGTGGTTCTGGCGATGGGGCGTCCATCTCGCAGCACATAGTAGGCGTCATAGCCGCTCGATATCCAGCGCAGGGACACCGCAACGCCGTCGGCTGCTGTCAGGACTACAGGCTCTCCCGCAGAATTGCTTACCTGGGCAGAACATGTTCCCCATTGACTCCACAGGTTGTACTTATTGCACACACGGACCTTTGCCGTATATGTGCCATCCGGCAGGTAGTCGGGCAGCCGCCAGCCCTTGGCCAGGCCGTAAACTATACCGCTGCTTATGTCGGCAACAACAGCCTCCCACGCCTGCTGGTCCGTGGACTGCCAGGATATGCTCACCCGCGGCGCACTTCCGCTTGTGACCTGCACCACTGGAGCAAGCGGTGCAGCTACCACGATTATCTCAACTGCGTCGCTCCAGTCTCCAGCAGCGCCGTCTGTGTTATACGTCCGGACGCGCCAGAATACAGAGCCTGAGGGGAAGGTGTTGGCCGGGACTGTGAAATCTGTCTCTGCGCCGGAAACATGACCCAGCGTCTGCCACGACCCGTCGCCGGTGTGATACTGGAGGTCTGCAGCGGTCTGGGCCGTGCTCGTTGCGATGCTGTGCACCCAGGAGAATGTACAGGGCGCAGAGCCGTCTACCATGGTGCTCACCGGCGATATCGGCACGGCCTCAGGCAATGCCTCCACGGTGCTGAGCGTATACCAGTCAGATGTGATGGTCTGGTCCGCGCTGGTGATGACCTCGATCTGCCACTCTATCGTATCTGCCGTAAACGTTCCGGCAGGAACCTCGCAACGCTGTGTCGTCCCGCAGCTTATGCTATTGACGGTCCCGGCGCCATTGACGCGCCACCGAAATGTGCCTGACTTCTGGCCCATATCGCCATAACAGGTCTCACCCTCTTGCAAGGCAATATGCCACGCAAATACTGACACGCCATTTTTGGGGACATAGCCAGCCTGCGGCGATATGTCGCGCAGCTCGCTTTTCGCGTCTGTGTAATAGGTTATTTCAAAATACGGCGCATACTGTCCGACTGGTGTGTTGATTTGTAGAGGCCCATTTCCATACCAATCAATAACGATGCCAGACAGTACGATGCCATTTGAAAACAATCTTCTGAGGCTTTCACCGACATATGGGTAACCTACACCAAGAGGCCTCCAGTCCGCACCAACAACTGTGGCAGATCCCAAAATAGACATATCTAAGCTTGGCTGATTATTATAATTCAGGGTAGCAAAATTCACAGGGCCGTCCAGATAATTGATATAAACATATGCGCGAGCATCGTACCACGACGACAGGGTGGCATCAGCATATACATATACATACGTTCCCTGTGTTTCTATGCGTTTAAACCACAGCGATTCGGGCAGCTCCTGAAATTTGACGTACAGCATACCTGGTGAGCCCGCTGCAGAAACAAGCGGAGCAACTGCTGATGCCTTATCGGATACGTTCGGATTGTCTCGGCATACAAATACCCAGTCAGATGCGTAGAGCCTGACGGTCGACATCAATGTCCCTCCTTTGGGTTCATGCGTGTTTTGCGCCGTCGGTCGCGGGCTAGGCGTGCTATGTCATTGAGCTCAGAGATCTCTCGTAGGCTCAGCGTGACATAGTACACATCGCCGGCGCTGCGGGCCGACTCCTGGGCGCTCTGGATGACGGAGCCGCGCGGCAGGAACACGCGCTCTGGGCCGTTCTCGCCGACCCAGGTGACGCCGCCGGGGAAGTTCCAGTCTCCGGAGGCGTTGTACATGGACTGGAATACGCGGCCGGAGGCACTGTCGCCGCCGAACAGTATTCCGCCTATAGCGCTCCAATCATCGCTGGCCCCGGCAAAATCCAGCGTCAGGATGTTTACTATTGAGGACAGCGTCAGCAGCACGACTTTGAGTGCGTCGGATATGGTCGCTATAACCCAAGCGATAGCATAAAATACTGGAGAACAGGCCACCAATACATCACCTAATACTTCAAAGGCAGGCGAAAGCGCAGTCACCAGTTCAAGCAAAGAGGCAAACACGGTCACCAGGCCGCTGTCGGCCAAGGCCTCCTCGATGCCTTTCACGCCCTCACCTGTCTCATCAAAAAAGGCTTGCAGCGCAGGGGTGAATTTGAGGGCCATAGCCTTCTCCCCAGCGTCCAGCCTCTCGTTGAAGCGGATCAGCGCATCATCCACACCTGCAAGCGCTTCAAGTTGTACGTCTGTTAGGACAGTTCCCACTTTTGAGGCCTCGTCGCAGAGAGCCTGAAAGGCATCCGTGCCCTGAACGATAAGAGGATTGAGGTCCTGGGCCGACCGGCCGAAGATCTCCATCGACACCGCGTCACGCTGGGTAACGTTCTCTATTTGGCCAAGGACGTCTATGACCTCCAGGAACACTTCCTGAGCATCACGGAGGCTGCCGTCGGCATTCATAACCTCGATGCCGAGCTGATTCCATGTTGCTGCAGCCGTCTCAGAACCGCTCTGTACATCGGCCATGCTCTGGATCATCTTGGCCTGGGAGCTGGCCACAGTATCAAAGGACACGCCTATGAGGTCGCAGGCATACTGATACCGCTGCACGGCCTCAGTGGAAAGTCCCGTCTGCATAGAGAGGTCCTGGATCTCGCCCGCTGCGGCGGCCTGCTCAAGGGTAAGATCTGCGAGTGCCTTTTCAACCTCAACGACTGCGGCCGCAGCAGCTGCAAAGCCACCGATCAGCAGCGCAAGCTCGCCGCTGAGCGAGACCATGGAGTTGAGCGTGTTTGTGGCGCCTTCCGGGAGGTTAATGCCGAGCTTGCCAGTTAGGTCGTTCAGAACGTCGCCGAGGCCCTTGCCGCTCTCTGTGGTATCAAGCAGCCCGCCGTCGAGCGTATCAAGCCCTGAGGATGCGTCAGACAGGGCCTCCGTGTTGGACTGCAGCTGCTGCTCCATTTTTGCGAGTTCGGCCTCGGCGTTGTTGAGGGTGGTCTGCCAGCGCTTTGTGCGGTCGTCGGCCTCGCCGTAACGGTCGGCGCTGTTTTTCAGCGCAGCCTGCAGGGCCTCGACCTTCTCTTTCTGTGTGAGTATCTGCCGTGTGAGCACGTCGCTGCGGGCTGTGAGAGCGTCCACGCTGTCGGCGTTGGTGGCAAACTGTGCAGAGACCAGCTTCATTTCAGAGTTGAGCACTCTGAGCGAGGCGTTTATCTCAGATACCGCCGCCTTATATTCCTGCTCTCCGTCGAGTTCGAATCTGGTCTTGATGGGCTGCGTGGCCACGCTTAACCACCTCCTCCGAGTAAATAGGCTGACAACGACTTCTGTGGCTTGTCCTCACATTGCAGTGTCCTCCGGGGCGCGGCAGCCTGCAGCAGAGCCGCAACGCGCGCAGGTGTTGCGGTGCGCCAAAAGGACCTTTCGTCGAGCTTCAGGACGCTCATCCAAGCATACAGGTACCAGGCGAAGTCGATACTGCGCGACTCCGGCTCCGCCTGGTCAGTCAGTTTTTTGGGGCGTCCTCCTCTGTGGAGAGCTCTGTGTCGGCAGACATGGCTTTTCCCACCAGCCGCATGACGATCGCCTTGACCTCGTTCATCCGTGCGGGTGCGAGCATGCGCCCCACCTGACGAGAGGTATAGCGAACCTCTATCCCCTGCTCATCAGCGGAATCATTGAGCATGGCCGCGAGGAATTCCATCAGCGACCGGACGCCGGTCTTGCCCGACAGTGCCTCACTGATTTTTCCGTCAAAGGCCTCCTGGACATCGGCCAGGACGTTCATGTTGCAGCAAAGCTGAAAGGTGTGCCCGTCAAATTCAAACGGCACACGCTCAAGGCGCATATCTATCATGCCTGGGACCCTCCGAGTGCCCCATCGACCCACTTCTTGGCGTTCTCGACAGTATCAACGGTCACTACGTCGACCAGGTTTTGCGTGGAGGAGTGGTCTGCCATGAACTCGCCAGTCGTCGTGGGCGTCTGGAATGTAAGGCTGTCGCCCTTTGTCTTGTATACCATAGCCGGAAGGCCGAATATGATGCGCCGCACAAACACACAGGTGTATTTGAGCTCGCCGTCGATCATGTCGGGAGCAAAGAACGCGCAGCCTACAGCGGACGGCTTGTCTGCGCCTGTGTATGCAAGCCCTTTCGCGGCCGGCTCGAGACCGGAAACGGTTATCGAAGAATCTTTTGCTCCGAACATCATTTTCTGGGCTTCAGCTGGTATGTATTTGGTCGCGACACTCATAGTACCGCCGGTGATGAGCTTCATAAATTCAGAGAGCACGCCCTCAGCATAAAGGCGTCCCTCGGCATATTTGAACTGCAGGTTCACATCCATGGCGTCACCGATGGTGGTGACGTCTGAGTATGAGATGGTCCCGCTTGTATTTTTGTACTTGCCGATTTTGATATATCTCAGGTCAAACGCGGGCATTATATCAGTCCTTTCTCGTGCAATATCGTGTTTGCCGCGTCCTCACAGGCGCGGATCATCTTCGGGGTCGCGGACAGGATGGCAGCGTTCCAGAAGTGCGAACCCGGGATATAGCCGTAGGCTTTTTTGCGGCCATAGTTCAGGACAAAGCCCTTGACCGCATTCTTTACGCCCTTCTCGTCCCTGCCCTTAATGGACATGGATACGCTGTGGACTCCGTCCTTTGTGTCAACCTTTCTGTAGTAGGTAATACTGTCGCGCATGGCTCCGGTATCAATATGCCCGGCGCGCACCAGGGCGCTCCGGGCCTCTTTAACAAATATCTCGGCGCCGGCGTACAGGATCTTCTTGGTGTTCTCCTCATCGTACAGGCCGTTGTCCTCGAGCTGACGTATCAGCTCCGGCAAGGCGCTCTCTGAATACTGAAAACTAGCCATACAGCGCCCCCGCAGCTATGGCCGTCAAGCTCGCCTGGGACTGGCGCTTGTCGTCTGAGTACTGCACGGCATCCAGCGTGGAGACCCAGCCGGCAGCCTCGAGTGCAGCCTTCACCTTTTTCATCAGCGGCACATAGCTCCCGCCGGTGAAGATGTCCACGGCATAGGCCACACCCGTCTCGGCCTCCACGCCTTCGGCGTATATCTGCCCGGTTTGCCCTATGCACTGGTATGTCACGAAGACGTCCTCAGTGCCTCTGTATGGAACCGAGGACACAGGCGCTCCAATGTCCGCAAGGGCTTCAGCTATCGGTATCATGCTCTGCCTCCTCAACCGGGAACACCGTCTCAGACAGTCTGAGCGACAGCAGCTGCACGGGCAGCCCGTCGGAGTTCTCTTTGCGCTGGATCTGCACTATGCGATACTGGACCCCGTCGACCAGGCAAAACTGCTCGGCGCTTATCGGCGCCGGCCACATCTCGGCGGCAATGTCCACGCGCTCACCGGCCTGAAGTGCGGCGTAATATCGCGTCACGCCGACGGTGGATTCACCGAAGTAATATCTCCGGCCCGGGCGCAGGCAGCGGGGCTCGGCCTCAGTATCAAGTGTGCAGACAGTCAGCACGCGGTCATAGATCATGCGCTGCCACCTGCCTGAGCGATCTTGCGGTCATTGAGCTCTGCCCGGATCATGCGGGGCATTCCCGAGGCGTCCGGGCTTGCCCGCCGGCGATATATCCAGGCGGCATACATGGAGAGCAGCGCGTCATCTTCAGGGGCGTCCGGATTAAGCTGGACGCCCTCTCTCGATATCGCCGCATGAGCCATTGACAGGTAGTGGTCAAGCTGCACCTCCTGCTCGGGCGTGGGATGCAGCAGGCCGAGATCGGTCTGCAAAAGTATCCTCTGGTTTGCCGTAGGCGTCACTCGGCCCACCTCCTTTTAGTTAGCGGCGTCCGTGGCGAATGTTACGGTCTTCGTCGGCGCCGTTTTCGCATAGTTGAGCAGCACAAAGGCCTCGCCGCGCACAGGCTTGCCGTCATATCGCTGGGTGCCCTTAAATACCGTGCAGTCATCCAGGAACATGGGTATGTCAGAGTATGCAATCTTCGCACCGCTCCGCTCGGCTACAACCTCCAGCGTCAGATATCCGCCTGCAATGTCGTTGTCCGCCATGAACTCGAGTTCCACGATTTCTCCGCCTATAACCGGCATGACATTGGAAACACCGGACATAAGCGCTGCGGAGCTATTGAACTCAAGGCAGCGGCAAATGAGGTCCATATGAGTCTTTCTGTTCATGACCCACACAGGGGCACCAGTTGCGTAGTTAGGCTTCGCGGTTCCCAGAGCAGCCAGTAGAGGCGAGAAAAACTCCTTGCCGGTGCTTGCCGCCAGGTCAAGAGTCAGAATATTGGAGGTTGACAGGTTTGTAAAAGTCCCCTGGTTTTTGCCCCACCATGCAGGCTGCGTAGCGGCGGCCAGTCGTGTGACAAAGCCCACGGGCATTTTTGTGCCGGTGCCATACACGATTGCCTTATCAAGTGCAAGACCTATAGCCTGCCCAAGATAGTCAATGATTGTGGCCAGAAGCTGGAGATCCGAGTCATCCTCAAGGCTGCTGTTAGGCACGGACACATAGCCGCCAACTTTGTATTCATCCAGTTCTACCTGTGTAAAGGTTATGGTGAGCTCATTGACAGCACCAACCGCCTCCGTCCATATCCCTTCCGGGATTGCTCCGGCAACGTTTTGACGTCCTTTCCCGGATATCGGGCGAAGCGTAACAAACCTAATCAGCTTTGAATAGCGATCAACTCCGTCGCGCAGCACGCCCATCAGAATGTCGGGAACACCGAGCTCGGCGCCGGTCACGGAGGATGCAGCGCGGCGAAAGCCGCGGACACGAGTCAGGAACTCTTTTACGTCCTCTCGGGTAACAAGCGCCGTGCGCTGTTCAAGGGTCTCGCCCAGGGCACGTATCGCCCTGGTGTTGGTCGATATATTCGCCACAGAATCACTCCTTTTCTTCACATCTGCGCCGGGCGCGGCGCTTCTTGCGGCCGTGCCGGCTGCTTCGATTTCCGCAATCTGTCTCTCCAGCTCGGCGATCTCGCCTGATATGCGGGTCTGCTCGCTCGTGTTGGTTTCCCGCGTCTGCTCGAATTCACTTACAAGCGTTTCCACGACTTCGCGCTCCTCATCAGTGGCGGCCTCGTTTATCGCCTGTTCAAGCTCCGCCTCGCGAGCCTCGAAGCTGGATGCGGCGGTACGCAGCTGCTCCAGCTCGGCCTGCAGGGGCTCGATCCTCTTGCGGAGAACGAGTACTTTAAGTGCCATTGCTACCTCCTAATCTTCGTCTCATTTCAGCGCGCCAAAGCTCCAGGCGGCGCCGGTTGATGGTCTCCAGGTCCCTGCGCCTGGCTTCTATGCCAGTGTCCTCATACGCCGGGAACGTGCAGGGGCTGACCTCGTAGAGAGGGCTGATCTTCTCTATCTCCCAGCGGCATTTGCCGTCACCCAGCTCGATAAACCGCTCGGACTCAATTTCAAATCCAATCGAACACTGGCTCACGTCTCCGCGCTTAACGCGGGCATAGAGGTCCATCGCCGCTCGGTCTTCCTGATTGATGGTTATGCGCCCCCACAGGCCTCTGGAGTCTTGCTTCAAGGTCATAGTGCCGGCGTGGGTGCGACCAAGGACGAGGTCTGTATTGTGGTTTACCAGCGCTCGCACGTCACCGGACACAGATTCGTCAAAAGCGCCGGGCAGTATAATCTCCGTTGCACCCGGCCAAAACTCGTAAGGGCTGTTGAAAACGGCAAAGTATCCCTCGATATAGAGTTCAACTCCCTCCTCGCGCGTGGAATACTCGACCGGCAGGCAGCGGCGTTCCATGTTAGTTCTATTGGCTGCGGGCATATCAGTCCTCCGCACTTTGCAGCTTTTTCTGATTGCCGATCATGCCGGCGGGGATATAGTTCTCCAGGATAACGCGCTCATCCAGGCCGGGCTCCGGCGGCAGGTCAAGCCAGTCGCGGACCTCATTGCCCGTCATTATGCCGCGGACATACTGGTCGTCGCCGACCGAGGCCAGTGTCTTGAGGTCGTAGGCGTAAAGTCTGCGGGTGTTGAACTTCCAGTACCAGCGCTCGGAGATCAGGAGCTTCTTTGTAAGCTCCTGTGCGATGCCGTTCGCTATCGGCTGGGCCGTCGTGCGGATAAAGTTGTTGTACGCCGCCTCGCTGTACTCCCCCACGCCGAGGAAATACGGCGGTACCCGTATTGCAGCCGCGACGCAGCGCTTGTCCATCTCCACGCTGGACGATATCGCAATGTCGGCCAGGGACAGCGGTTTGACCGTGACAACGTCCATGAGCTCTGCGGGGATCATCCAGGGCTCGCCGGCGCGCTGCGTCTGTATGTACTCATGCATCAGCTTCTCGCGGCCAGACGGATCTCTTAGTTCCTCGGAATTGGAGTCCACCTTGATGATCACGCTCGGCATCCACTTTGAGGACATAAAGGCGTTTGTGGTCGCCGCGGCCTGACGCAGATTCTTAAGCACCTCGCGCAGCTGCACACGCGGGCCTCTGCCCCGCCACGGCGCAGCCGGATCCGGATGCAGCCGGAAGTGCAGCACATCATCAGGCGCAAACATCTGGCCGCGCCATTGGATGGAATAGCTCAGGCCGTTGTCCTGCGGCAGCGTCGTCGCGCCCGGCATGGGCAGCAGCTCCTCTATCCGACCGTTATGGGAATCAGGAAGAACGAAGGCATTGCCATCCCCGGATGTGAACATCGTGGTCACGATCCAGCTGACCCAGGCCTGGCGTGTCCCCAGACTGTACGGAGTGATATCGATCATGCGCGACAGCTCGTTTTTGAGCCGCTTGTCGCCCTCGTCGGTGTTCTCCATGAGCCATATTGTGGCGTCGGATATGATATCGGCCACCATGCCGACGGCATTGGCAACGTCCGGCGAGTCGATGAGCCTCGAATATCCGGGTACAGTGAGGTCCGCGTCTGTGTCGGCCAGCGTTATCCATCGCGCCCCGGTCGACAGCGGGGCATCCCGCGAGCGCGGGACCGGCTTAACTCGCAATCAATCACCCTCCTTCTGAGCGCCGAACCAGCCGGCGCCTTTCTTTTTGGCTTCGAGATCTATGAGATAGGTGCAGGCTGCGAACACTGCGCAGTCGAACACGTCTATGCGCAGATTCGGAGCCAGCTTGTCGTAATACGTCACGTCATCAGCCTTGTCGACGCCGTGGACGTTCTGGACGCAGTATTCAAATGGCTCAGCGTGGCAGTAATACAGCGTGCCGGCCTTGGCAGAGTTCATGAGATAGTGAAACCCCTCATTTTTGAGAAGAGCCGTCTGCGGCTGGTCCCTGACGGTAAAGTGCGCTGCCTTCATGCCGACGAAGTACTCGCGGCAGAATTTACGGTCATGTCCCACCCGGCGCACTTTGAAGCCGCGCGTGCGCATGTCCGTGAACCACCGGACCACATCGGCGTGGTTTGTGACCTTGTCGTTTGTCATGTCCAGCCAGCGGTCATCGAGCCAGCCGAACAGAGGTATCTGGTCCTGCTCTGCCTTTACGAGCGCAGCCGGACGCGGGAACCAGCAGTGTGGGACGATGATATCCACGCCCTGGTAGTGGCCGAACAGGCACGCTGCGGTGAGGTCATGCAGCTTTGAGAGGTCGGCGCCTCCGTACCACTCGACCGGCAGCCTGGCAAGCTGGTCAAGCGTCCAGTCATACTTGGCGTCAGACGCCCGCCACTCCTCGATGTCGAAATACGCACGCAGCGACTGGATAAAGACATTGAGGCTCTTGGTCAGGAACTCCGGTCTCATCTGGGGATCCTCGCGGGCAAGCTGCGCGTCGGCGATCATGTCCGCCGGGCGGATGCTCGCGCCCCAGCCCGGATTACAGGCCTGCATGACAGCCGGGTCATCATAGTCTACTTCGCCGTTCGCGCCCTGCTCGGCCGCGGCTATGAATACGAAGGTGCGGTCAGCTATGTCCCCGGTCACGGTGCCGTCGAGGATCTTCCGGCAGAAGTCCACGCGCTGCGCACAGAAGCCGAGCTCCAGCGAGCCTGCAGTCGAGATGCCGATGACGAGCTTGTTGGAGTACGCCTTGGTCGCGTCCTTGAGCACCTGGTACTGCTTGGCGCTTTTGTAGGTATGCATCTCGTCGGCGATGATGACGTTGGCGTTGAACGAGTCCTGGCGGTCGGGCGACGTAGCCAGGGCATTGATAGAGATATACCCGTCCCCGACATCGCCCGATATGCTGTGCTCATTGTTGCTGCCTATGATCCGCAGCCCGTTGTCGGGGTCCTCGTCTACGGATATGCCGAGACGCTTCACGTTGAATTTGAGGAAGTCAAAGCCCTCCAGGGCCTGCTTCAGCGCGCCACCGACCTCATACACCTTTGAGCCCGACATCCGGTAATAGAGGGCAAAGGCCCAGGCCAGTGCCGCGGCGAAGGTGGTTTTGACATTTTTTCTTGGCACAAATATCAGGGCCTCAACATATCGCCGCAGCTGTGTGCCCGGCTGATAAAAGCCCATGATGTTGTAAACGCAGAACTTGTGATACGGCAGCAGCTCGAAGGGGCGTCCGCGCATGGGCAAGCCCTCGAGGTCCTCGCCCTGCTGGTGGCAGATTGTCGTCTCAATGAGCGCGATTATCAGGTTGGCCTCTTCCGCCCGGAAGTCCCAGTGCCCCGTGTCCAAATCGGACACATATCTGGCGCAGGCCTGGCGGATCTCTGTGCAGGCGGGGACTTCGCCGGACAGGACGCCCTCAACATAGGCGTCGACGGCCGCCTGGTAGTCTGCCGCTTTGGCAATCGCCGTTTCCCTGGCCGTATCCAGCAGCGCCTCTATGGGGCTTCCCGACGAGGTATTTGCTTCAACAGCGCTTCTGGCCTTTTTCAGCCCCGCGGGAGTCAGGCCCAGCTGAGTGCGCAATGCCAGGACATCCGCACGCAGCTTCTCGACGGCCGACCAGTACGGGTCTTTCGCCATGTACTCGGCTCCGGCCTTGTTGGTCATGCGAGCCACCATCTGGCCGCCCTGCTTGCGCCATTCCTTTTCCGCTCTGGAGAGCTGGCGTTCAGTCTTGGCCAGGGCCTTGATGGTCGGCTCATATATCTCGTTGTAGGTGTCCACGGCGCGCATGGCGTCGCGGATCATGTCCTCTCTGGCCAATTCACCGCCTCCGGCTCATTCACGCAGGCGCGTCGTTCACGGGCGCTGTCCGCGCGCGAATTCTTGTTTCCGTTTCTCCTGAGCCCCGAATTCTACCCCCCCTCGATTTTTTTGCCCGCTGTCGGAAGAAGTCCCGGCCCCAGTGATCAAGGGCAAAGATTTTCAGCCTCAGGGGGGTGGGGGGATAGTCCGGCGGCGCCATGACTCGCCGAGCGCCGAGAGACTGCCGTCGTCGTTATGCATCGCGCGGTGCGCCTCAGCCGACAGGCTCAGGAGGTTCCAGTCAGCCCAGGCATATTCTGGCCAATCCTCGGCCGGCCAGATGTGGTGAACAACAGTAGCCTCAACGTTGCGCCCATAGCGCCGCGCCTCGCGGCAGCGGTATCCATCACGGCGCAAGATGCGCGGTCTGACATAGACACGCCATCGTCGGCTCTCGTATCCGTCCCACATCCAGAACACCTCCCGGCGGCAAACAAAAAAGCGCCTGCCTCCGACACATAGTCGAAGTCAGGCGCTGGCACTTTGGCACTGGCACTCGCCGTCTGCGATTGTTACGAGGATCTGGCGCTTGCATCGTCGGCACCACACCGGCAGCTTCGCCGCTCGGGTATCCGGCAGGATAACCTGGTCTGTGCGGCTGCCGCATATCGGGCAGACGATTCGGCCTTCTCGCACTTCCAGTTTACCCGGCGCACCTAATTGCGTCAAGCGTTTTCGTGTACCTTCCGTCATTTTCTCGTACCTCCCGCCTAAAGATATACACAACCCCAAGTCAGAAAATAGTAGCTATTCGATTTTTCGGCGTCTGCGAGCAGGCTCTGGCCGCGGCTCGGGCAGCAGATACGATATATATGTGTAGCAGCCGTATCCGTTCTGCCGCTCGTCTCGATCCAGGATTACGGCTCCCGGCGGCGCTGTGATAGTCACATTGTCGTCAACCAGCTGCGACTCCCGCACAGGCTTGGCAAGGTTGCGTGAACCGACATAACCCTTGTCACCGACTGCAATTACCTTTGAATCAGCGTCCGGGTTGCGCTCTCGTACCATGTACTGCGCGATCTCCATGAAATCATCGCGGCCATAGTGCTCGCTGTCCGAGAGCTGGGAAATCTCTATATTGTCGCCCCACTCCCAAAGTGAGCGAATCAGCTCATAGTCCGCCCGGCCGGACGTGGCGTTGATGATCAAGTGGAAATGATACCGCCTGGATCCGTCGTCCTGAAGCTCATGTATCGCATAAACGTAGCGCAGCTCCTCCCCATCCGCACGCCGCCGAGCCCGCAGCCGGTCCATGAATCGGGCCATGATCTTCTTGCAGGCCTTACGGTTTGGAGGTAGGTGATCGGCATCAAAGCCGAGGGTGATCCACAGGTCGTGCCTTTTGAAATTGGCACAGAGCAACAGCTGCAGCTGCTTCCACATCGCTTTGAAGTTCAGCTTCTGTCTGGCCGCGCTGCTGCACTTGGCTTTCTCTGCACGCTCTCTTGGAGAGTCCGCCGCCATGGCCTGGGTATAGCACACGCCGTACACGAGCCGACCGGCTGTCACCGTGATGAGGCGTTTAGTCTTTGCTATGGTGGCCGCCCCCCTTTACGCGCGAAGGCGAGGCCGCAGCCTCGCCTTCCCTTTTCTGTTGTTCCCGAGGCTGCCGAAACGAGCAGCCTTCCGGCCCGGCCGATCCCCTGGCTACGCACCAAGGGTGGTTGAGGATATCGCACACGGCGCTGCCGCCCGGCAGTCGTCGAAATGATTTGCAGTCAACACTCCGCCCGTCGGCGTCTGATGCTAGTCTAAACTTTATCCTTGGCACTGGCCTTCCTCCCATCTTCAGCAGTTTTTCGAGTTCGCACCCGATATGAGTACCCATCCCGAGACCGCCCGCAGCAGGCGCAGCGGACCCGGCTCAGCGGTTTATCCGCGTCGAGCTCGGTCACCTCTTCAAACTTCGGGCTGCAGGTCACGCACAGCGTAATATGACGTTCAGTTCTCACAAGGCAGTCTCCTCTTCCGGTATGCCGATATCCGGTATGTAATAAGAATGGCCATCACCGCCGCCACAGCTCCGGCATAGCCCGTCCATGAGCGTATGCGCATGTACCCGCAAAGCGGCACATCGAGCCAGCAGCACGCGGTCCAGCCGACAAGTTCAGACCACATCGCCCAGAACAGGCGGTCAATGCTAGTCATTTACGCAGTTTGTCCTCCTCTACAGCAATCAATAATCTGGCGCTGAACATTATAGCGCCTTGTTTTCCAGCGTTTCTTTCAGAGAAAACGATGTGCCCTTTTGCCTCGCGCAAAACAGAATCCGCCAACATATATCTGATGAACTGGGGAGTACTCAAAATACTCTCGTTTTCCTGAAATACTTTGCTGGCATAACACAGCTGAATCTTATAATTACTAAAATTGTCTTCTGCAGAGGCAGCTGCGTTCTTAGCTTCAAGATCGCTGAAGCCATTCATTTCGACTAGTTTTAACAATGCGACAGCTACCCGTAGCGCATCTTCATTTACAGGTCGCCATCGCCCGCCGTCAACATCTGTTATCACCGGCATGGACAGCAGCTCCTCCGTAAGCGGGGCGCACTGCCTTCCCATCGCCCCGCGCGGGCAACCTACGTAATCGATGAACAACTGTCCAAATTCGCCAAGCCGCTCAAGCACTGTCTTAAGTTCCTTCTCAGCCTCTATCAGCTCGCGCAGGCGGTCGAGGTTGAAGTTATCGCCGAGGATATCCTTGATACGGGCCTCATAGTGCTCACAAGCCTGCCCGTGTCTACTTATTTCGAGGTGCTTACTAGAACGTTTTAGTATATAACCACACGCCTCAAAGTGGGCACAATCCCCGCAATGATGAACCCGTTTCATTGTTATTTCTCCTTTACTGCCACGTTCAATCTGGCATACCAGACTATTTCTTCCGGAGTTTCTTCCTTCCTATAAATGATCTTCTCCTCAACAGCCCGCATCAGCGACTCTCTGAGCCCCTTTTTGAAATACTCGTCCGGCGCAGACTCTATGAGCAGAGAATCTTCGAGCTTTCGCATCTGCGCCCGAGCGACGCAGGGCATGATCACATAACCAGAACGCCGTACAGGCATCTCCAGGGCTTTGCGATAGTCCTCATACAGATTCTCATAATCCCGCTTGAGCATGAGCCGCTCGCGCAGCTCATCATTGTAAGCCTCACGCAAGGCGTAAAGCTCCGCGCTCGGTACGAAACCCAGCGCCTCAAAAAACCTATCCCTCCATCGCACTGCCGTGGTGCTGAGCCTGTGCAAAACTTTATCCATAAATATCTCTCCCTTCCTCGCTTTTCTCAGGTTTCTTTCAGCTCTCGCACCATTCTGGCAGGTTTGCGCGCACGAGGGCCTCTGCGAAGGGCGGCGGCACGGCGTTGCCGCAGCGGGCGATCTGCTTAGACTTCGGATATTCCCGCCCAGTGTAGTCACGGTCGATTATGTAGTCGTCCGGGAAGCCGTTGGCGCGATACAGCTCCCTCGGTATCAGCATGCGCAGGCCAATATCGGCTATGAAATACCACGCGCCGCCAAGCTCAAGCAGCAGCACCTCGTCATCCGCCAGCGCGTACCCGCAGTAAATATTGAGCAGTCCGCGAATCTTCGGCCAGTTGTGCAGTTCTACGCCCGGCTCCGCTTTCCGCACCTCTGTCGTGACCACGCCATGATGACCTCCGCCCGCGGTGATGGTCTGCACCGGCTCGGAGACCGCCGCGCCTAGGTTTGTGCCCTTCATCTTGACCAGGCTTGCAAGCGTCAGGCCTGCGCGGTCTCGCGCTGTAACGGTACGCAGAGGGGCCTTCGCGTTCTGCCCATGCCTCTCAGCGCCGTAATATGCAGTCAGCGATGCCGCCGCCAGCCCGTAACGGTTGGCGGCGTCTATTGTCATCAGTGGCTCTGTCACGTTCTGCCCCCGGACATGCTCGTGCCGCTCAGTGTGGTACTGGATGATATAAGGCCGGCAGCCTCCACGTTCCCCAGGCCGTTCCGCAGCATGCACGACATACGGTGCCGACGACCTAATCACAAACTTGTCCACGCCGCGGATGACACGCCGCATGGTGTTTGGGCTGAGTGGTCGCTGTGCGGTGAGGCCGTACTTATCACGCACTTCCTTCCGCGTGTCAAAGATGGACGGGCATGGCAGCGACCAGTCGATGATTTCCGCCGCGCTCCTCCACGGCTTTCTCAGCCCCGCCTTCGCCTCCGGGCTGTCAGCCGGCGCGTGGGTAGGCTCCGGCCACGCGATGGGCCGCCCGTCGCAGCGGGCAATGAGGAAAAACCTCTTGCGCGTGGTTGGCGCGCCATAGTCCGCGGCTACCAGCTCGCGCCACTCGACGTCATACCCCAAGTCCCGGAGCTGCCCCAGCCATTTCGTGAAGGTCTGTCCTGCCTTTGATTTTACCGGTCGCCCCCTGCGCACCGGCCCCCAGGTCTGGAACTCCTCCACGTTCTCCAGGATGATCACCCGCGGCCGCACCGTTCCCGCCCAGCGCAGGACGATCCAGGCGAGGCCCCTGATATGCTTGTCCACGGGCTTCCCGCCCTTGGCTTTGGAGAAATGCTTGCAATCCGGGGAGGCCCACAGCAGGCCCACCGGCCTGCCGGCGCAGACCTCCACGGGGTCAACATCCCACACGCTGGCCTGAATGTGCTCAGTGTGCGGGTGATTCGTCTTGTGCATGAGTATCGCGTCCGGGTCGTGGTTGATAGCGATATCGACCGGCCGCCCAGTTGCCAGCTCAATGCCCGTAGACGCTCCGCCGCCTCCAGCGAAGCTGTCTACTATGAGTTCATCCGGCATTACTGCGTCCTCATCTGCACGGCCTTATCCCGCACGAGCTTGTCTATGACGCGGCCGGGTTCGCGGTAGCCGCAGAGCCGGGTGAGCTCTCGGATGTGCCAGGCAGTTTGAGGGGTGACGCGGACGATCAGCCGCACCAGGCGTTTATTCTTCGGCATTGGCTTCCTCCTCGGCGGGAGCTGCGTACAGCGGGCAATTTGCCCTGACCGTTTCTCCCGGCTTTGCTGCCGACCCGCACCATTGTTTTTTTACACAGTTGTTGCAGTTCCCCTTTGACATCAAATCGTCGAATGATTCTCTGTATAGCTCAGCGCTGTCGTAAGCCTGGGCTATCAGCCAGCACGGGTCAATAAACCTGTGAAGTCCGCATTTTTCAAGCTCTTGAGCTGCCTCGCGGGTCTGTCCCATCTGTTCATAACACAGTTCGAGCAAGACACAGTCACTAATTTGTGCGATGGTCGGGAACGGATATCCGTATGGAACAAGCTCACCTCGCATGTGATCCACGCCGCATACGGCCCATTTTTCACCCGACGGCACATGCAGCACGATGTCATTCGGCATTATCGTCGTCCGCTTTGCAGCTGACCGAGCTGACAGTGACCGTATAAGGTCGATTACGTCGCGTATTATGGCGCAGCCGTGGAGGCTGCAGTTGTGCTCACGCCCACAGCCAAGGCAGCGATGCGCGTCCTGCACCGATATGCGCTTCAAGTCTGAAATCACCTGCTCGTACCTTTCAGCGGTAATATCCATATTCGTCCTCCAATTCAAGTCTTTGCATCTGCCCACTTACAGCTTGCACAATCTGTCGGCACCCGTCCCAGCAGCGCATTTACGCAGAGGCCGGTCATCTCTGAAAGGGCCAGCATATCTTCAAGGTCGCAGAATTCTTCAGGAGACCATATATGTCCGTCACTATTTGGCTGCCAAGATACAAAGCATCGTATATCTTCCTCGGACTCCCAAAGGGTATCGGCGACCTCACTAATTGAGACGCCTGCCTCAGAGCATACATCAACGAGATGTCGCCACCGAGCAGAAAACTCTTTTTGGCCGTCTATAAGGCAGTCAGGCCTTTCATCTGCTTCCGGCTCCTCGCTGGGGCTTGTTTTTGCATGGCTTTGACCTAAAGAAGCGTCCGCTTCCCTGCTAAGCTCAGACGCGATAGCAGCCACAGATTGTGCAGTAGGCGTCCCTTTAGCCTTGCTTCTGACCTTTGCCTGCTGCTCCTGAGGCAGCCGTGCAAGTTCATACGCCGCCGACTCGGAGAGGCTGCCGGTCTCGAATGCTTCCATCCACTCCGAGGAGAGGTTCTTGCGTATAACATCCAGCCGCGCCAGGCGAGATGCCGATATCTGCATAGCCTCGGCCACGGCGTCACGCAGCCGACCGGGGATCTCCACACCCTGACTTTTCAGCTCGGCAAGCAGCTCTCTGTAGCGCCCCGCCTGGCGCATCGTGTCCGCCGACGACATGACCCTTGTCGCGCGGTTGGCCTCGATCAGCAGCAGCTCCTCCAGGATATCTGAGGCGGGCTCCCTGATAATGGCCGGCACTCGGGCCCAGCGCTCCGGCTCGTCCTTCGCCAGCTCACAAATTGCAAGGAACCGACGGTGTCCGGATATTATGCGGTAGTCTCCGCTGCCGTCGCGCACCGGCCTAACAATTATCGGCTCAATGAGGCCGTTGAGTGCAATGCTGTCCGCGAGCTCGTCTGTGTTGCTCGTATCATAAAAGTTTTTCTCATTCAGCAGTAGCCGCTCGCGTGGAATGAAGGTTATGGCTGTTGCCTCGGTGTCCAATTTGGACACGTCCTCAGGCGTTATGTAATCAGATACTGAAAACGGCTTCTTTGCCATTAAACACCCGCCCCCTCTAGGTATTCTGCGACCAGAGCGCGATAGTCCCGGCCGGCGGAGCTATAGCGGCTGTACTCATTGAGGGGCAGCCGTGCAAATGTGCTCTCGTCGACCTTGTCGCTGCGCCGGATTACCGTGCGGAACACGGGAACGCCGGAGTCTCGGAGCAGCGCTTCGCCCTGAACGACCGCCGGACTGTTGTGCCACATCGTGACCAGGATGCCAGCAGTGCGTATGCCCGGACATATCCCCCGCACTCCGGAGATCTGCGTGAGCAGCTCACGCATACCTGACACGGAGAAGGCGTCTACCTTGACCGGGATAATAACATCGTCCGACGCCGCAATCGCCGCGACGCTGGCTGCGGTGAAAGACGGCGGGCAGTCGATGAGCACCACGTCGTATGCGGTGGCCTCGCCCGAAGTCCTGGCGTCCTCATCGATGACGTCCAGGAAATCGCGCAGTCTGCCGGCCCCTACGCCCTTACTGACGCTGGCGATGTCAGCGGTGATAAGCGATATATCCGACGGCACGATATCGACGCCCTCGTGCGCCGTGCAGTAGATGCAGTCGTAAGGGTCATCCGCAAGCCCGTCCATTATGCAGGCGATCGTATTCGCGTCCTCGCTGATGCCGTAGAACCGCGTGGCATTGGCCTGCGGATCTGCATCTATCACGAGTACCTTTTTCCCGTAATCCTCGGCCAGAATTGCAGCCATGTTTACGGCGGTGACGGTCTTACCGACGCCGCCTTTTAGATTTACGATGGATATTGTTTTCATTCGTCTGTATCGTCCTTTCCTGGGCGTTGCCGCGCCCGATAAGATAAGATTCTCGAAATGCCCTGCCGCGAGGCATATCGAACTGCACTGTGTAATACCTGCGGGCTGGGTGTATGTAGATTACTCGCCCCTGAACTGGCGGTGATATATGCCCCCCATAATACGGCACGCAGTGTACGCTATCCCCTACTCGCACTATTACCTCCTAAAACGGCAGCTCCATTTGCTGCTCCTCTGGCGTTGCTGGTTTGATCCTAGATGTGGGTCTAAACTGATAGCCGGCCCCTTTATACACGAACTTCATATGCTTTGGATAAAACCCGAGCCTGAAATGCCCAAGCTCTCCGTCCTTGTTCTTTGCGACATTAAGAGTGCGATTCCCGGATGGATTTTCCTCGTCCTCAAGGTACAAGAGCATGACTATATCCGCATCCTGCTCTATCTGCCCTGATTCCCTCAGGCTCGCCAGTGTCGGCGCACTCCTGCGGCCCTTCTCGGGTCGGCTGAGCTGGGAGAGCGCAACGACCGTTATCCCCGTATCCCGGCCCAGCTGCTTGAGTGCAAGAGAGATGTTTGTGATTTTCTCATACCGATCCCGTCCTGACGAATTAAGCAGCTGCAGATAATCTATGAATATCACGTCATAGCGCCGTGAAAGGGAAACCGCCCTAATATCCATAACCGACATTCCAGATGCCTCAATGACGTCGAGCTGGATTAAGTCGCTTTTTTCTTCAAGAGCTGAAACTGCACCCAGTTCCGCATCGCTGAGACGGTGCGATTTAATTGAGTCAAAATCGAGGCCCGCCGCATATGCAACCATGCGATCATAGAGTTTACGGTCACTGGTTTCGAGCGAAAAGATTCCCACCTTCTTTTTTGTGGCCATTTCATACGCAAATTGTGCAGCTAGCATTGTTTTGCCAGAGCTGGGATATCCACCGAGAATAATCAGGTCTCCCTGCTCTGCAAACAGGTTTTCATCAAGGGGTCTGAAATGCCATTTCAAATAGACCGGCGATATATGTTCGGATTGGCGCGTGTAAAAGTCACCTATGCCTTCTGAAAATGATGTTATTCTCAGTTGGCTTCGGTTTGAGAGCATGAGCGAGAGTCTCTCGGCAGCGCTTTTAGCCTCGTCCAAATCGACTGCACTGTACACGTTCAGGGCTGCAGTTTTCAGCTTTTCTAACTGCGTGCCATCGCGCACAATCTCGGCGTATGCCTCCCAGTTCGCTGCCGTAGGCGTTACAATCATGAGTTCCTTCAGCAGCTGCTCGTACTCATTCCCAACCTCGGCAAGTACTGTGACCGGATCAACTGGTTTGCCGCGAGAGAATAGCCGGCATATTCCCGCATATACGTTGCCAAGCGCGCCGGGACCGAAGTCCTCCTGTGTCAGCTGCTGAACAACATCTACAACGATCTGCGGGCTAATGAGGATCGAGCCCAACACGGACTGGCGGGCCTTTGTGAGCATTTCATTGGTCACCACTCCTGAGTACGCTCCCCTCCGCCGGGGATGCGCTGGGTATACGCTCCGGGTATTTTTGAGTAATCGTCGTTCCACGGCTCGCTGTTGAGCCATGTGGAGGCACGAGGGATTATGCCTCGTCCCCATTGCTCGCTGCGCATATCCTTCTCCAGCGTCCGTGCCATGACTACTAAGAGGGCATCATCCGGCTTGAGCTTGTCCCATGCCCGCACCGCTGCTTTGCGCCCGGCGCCGTTCGGATATGCTTTCCAGAATTTATCAAAACGTTCTGGCTTCCACTCAGGCGTTGAGACCGTTCGTCCGCTCTTTTTTGAGTCGGCACACTCACTTCCCCCCTCTGGGGGGACTATAGGGGGGTTAGTATTATCATGTATATATAATCTACTACTATTAGGGTAGACATTTTTGTCTAGACCCCCCTCGACAATTTTGTCTAGACCCCCCCGGGGGGTGTAGACATTTTTGTCTATACCCCCTCTGCCGGGGAAAAACGCGCCGGCGTATATCCGGCGCTCTCTTCCATTGTCATTAGTTGCCATTTCACAGCGTATAAACCCGGCTGCCTCCATCTGAGTGATCATCCTGCTGATGGTCCGCTCCGACACGCCGAGGACCCCCGCAAAATAGGTGTTCGTCGCCCAGCAGAATCCGTCCTCACCAATGAGGGCGGAGAGCTCTGCGTAGAGCAGCTTCGCCGTGGACGACAGCTCCTCGGAGTATCTCACCTCAGAGGGCAGCTGCGCCCAGTAACTGCGCCTTATCTCCGGCATGGTACACACTCCCTCTTGCATTTTGCGGGATTTCGGATATAATGGGCTTACATTCGTCTGTGTCTCTGGCATGGACTGCGTCGTACCGGTTGCCGCCGGTGCGGCGCTTTTTTTGCTCTTGCTCATAGTTCACACCACTTTCATTCCCGGATAGTACTCCGGTATTTCTTCCACTCCAATGCGAGGGCGGCCGGGGCCGCGCTTGCGCTGCTGCATGGGCTGCGCTGTCGCGGTGGTCGCAGGCTGGACTGCCGCCGACATGGCTGGGACATAACGGATCGCGTTCTGCTTGACGGATTCCAGGTATGCCGCTACATCCGCTTCGGAGAATCGCATGGTCGAGCCCATGACGTAGTAGACGCCGATGCGACGGGTCTTGGCCAGGCGATAGACCGTTGACTCAGAGACACCGAGCCTCTCAGCCACTTCCTTCTTGGTCAGCATTTTTTACCTCCTTTGCAAATTTGAGCGACATGGCAGCCTGAATAATGTCATCAAGCTCGTCCATGATATCGTCATACGATTCGCGCTCCTGCGCATCGATCTTCCCGTCCTCGGCAATCTCAATCAGGTCGTCGAGGCGTTCCTTCCGGCCGAAGTCCCGCAGCCTGCGCAGCAGCGACAGCACGGCCTGCGGCAGCTCCGTGACCTGGATGTCAGGGATGATGCCGGGGGCTCCAAGACTGTCGACAAGGTACCAGTATGCAAGCACCTGCTGCCCTGTAACGTCGACCATACGGACAACGGCCTCGCTCGATATCTGCTGCTCGCCGAGCTCCCAGGCCGCCACGGTGCGGACAGAATAGCCTAGGGCTTCCGCCCAGCGCTCCTGTGTCATGCCTGCAATGCCTCTGCCGATTCGCGCGATATTTCTGCGGTCACGGCTCATTGTGTCATGCCTCCTTTCGGCATATGCTGGGTTCATCATCGTACAGCATGATCGTGTCTCCATAGGCTGCCATGTCATACAGGTCGTCTATCTTGCAGCCAAGTATACTTGCAATCATCGGCAGTTTATCTGCAGACGGAAACACAACACCAGTTTCCCACTGATGCACAGCAACAACTGACACTTCACACCGCCGTGCCAGCTCTGCAAGCGTCAGTCCGCGGGCAATGCGAAGCGAGCGAATAGTCATCCTAGGTTTTGTCATAAATCATCCCTCCCCTCTTGCCTCGCACCTTATTCTCGTGTTATGATAGGCGCAAGGTTAAGTTGTGCTTAAACTATAATCCGTAAATACGGAACTGTCAAGGCAAAAGCGCCGTAATTACGGAATATCGTGTTTTTGCACAATCTGTTTTCTGTCGTTCATTAAAAAGGAATTATGCATTATGGACAAAGAATTGTTCATTGAAAACATAATACATTTCAGCACTCTCAAACGTGAGTATCCTACAAAGGCGTGTGAAGCTGCAGGAGTGGGTAAGAGCTTTGTCTCGGACATTAGGAGAGGACAAGTACCATCAGTAGAGAAAGTTCAGATGCTGGCAGACTACCTCGGTGTTACAACGTCGCAGCTGCTGGGGGAAGAAACAAAAAAAGAGCCCGGCGGCGAGAATGCCGTCGAGCTCCCTGATCCTCTTGATGCGCAACTTATGGACCTGTTACGCCGGGCTGATCCTGAGACGAAGTCTGCGATGCTTGTTCTTCTACAGCAGCGGAAAAAAGACGAATAAACTCACGTTTTTCATCGTCCGACAGTGTGGCAAACAGTGCAATGATTTGGTCATCCAGATCAGAGGGCATTTCTTCCGGCTCCTTTCCGACCCGGTCCCGTGTCTTATTGGTACCAAAGTAAGTATAGCATAATATTACAGCCTTTGCATTATGTGGAGGTGTGGTAAATGGAGAAGGCAAAAAATATTGTCCTCGTGGTCTGCGGTATTATGCTGTTCTTTGGCTCGCAGGCGGCAAACGCTTTTTGGCTGTATATTTTTGCTTGGCTGGCAGGCATCAGTATGTTAATTGCTGGTATCGTTGGATTGGCGCAAATGGGGAAGAAAAAGCGTGAGGCCGAAGCCCTCCGTGAGCTTTTTGCCGCGAGTGAGCAAGCTGAGACTAAAAAACCGACCAAGCTCTCCGAGAACACAAATAAGCTCAAAACAGAGGCAGAGCTGACACACACCGAGCAACCAACAGAAGGAGTATATTTAAAGACGACAATTCCAAAGCGAATAGGCAATTGTATTCAGGCATATTTCTATCCTGATGTGCCGCTTCTCCTACTTGACAATGCTGATAGCATTTTAGACAAAATGGCGCACTTAGGCAATACAGAGTGCTGTGCTTCACAAGAGGACGCCCAAATTGTCCTCAGTTATGATGGAGAGATATTTGCCGAGCTCTTGGACCGTGAGGACATGGTGGAGGATTGGCTGCTGCGCGATGACCCATTTATTATCGGCTTGAGTTCGTTCGATGGCGACAATAATGCAACTGCATACATAGCATTCTTCAGAGACGAAGAGAAAAGGCTCGCCTCACGCGAAATGCGTGTATACAAATTGACGCATTATAAAGATGAGATAGGACAGATAGGTCTCATAGATGCGGAGCCAGGTGACAAACTTAAGCTGCGTGCAACTTATGACAGCGATTCATATGAGGACTGCGTAGAAGTATCAAATGGCTGCACAATCGGACGGTTACCCAAAAGCGCTGCAAACAGGTATCTAGCCATTGGGGCCGGCGGTGCATTCATTGATCATCTTGAATACGATGAACGTCAGGGCCTTGATGTGCCTTTCGTAAGAATATATTGGTGACCATCTTTACGTGTCCAATTTGGACACCTGAGCCGCTCTGAAGAAGGGCGGCTTACATTTAGGCGGTGTGCTGTGGGATACTTGAAGAAAAAAGTCAAAGACGAGCGCGGGGTATGGATTCCCGTGTACGCTAAGACACCGGAGGAGCTTGAGGCAAAGGTCGCTGCCAGGCTTGCACAAATAGAAGCTGCTAAGGCCCTCGCGGCCAATCCGTATGTCTATCAGGTCGCCGCCGACTGGTACGCCACGACCACACAACGGAGCTTCAAGCGCCGGGAAGATTACCGCAACGCCATCAACAGGCACATCTGCCCCGTGATAGGGCAGATGCACATATCCGAGGTCACCACCGCGGACGTCGCCTCTGTAATGGCCGCAGCCGACGGGTACAGCCGCAGCCTGCAGGACAAGATCGCCAGCACGCTCCGACAGGTGTTCGCGTATGCCGAGGAAGAGGGATACATATCAAGCAGCCCGTGCGGCAAGCTAAAAGCTGGCGGGAAAAAACCCGCTGAGAAAAGCGCGCTGACGCCCGCAGAGCAGGCCACGCTGCTGCGCGTGGTCTCCGGACAGCAGATCGAAGGCTTTGTCCGGCTCGGGCTGTTCGCCGGGTTGCGCAGGGAGGAGATCCTCGGACTCATGTGGGACTGCGTCGTACTGGATGGGCCTGCGCCTCACGTCAAAGTGCGTCGAGCGCTGAGATGGGAACACAACCGCCCTATCGTCTCAGACGCGCTAAAAAGCTACGCAGCCCGCAGGGATGTCCCAATACCCCCACAGCTCTCAAATTGGCTGAGAGAGCGACAGGCGGCCTCAGGCTATGTGATTTGCACCGAGGCCGGCCAGCCGTGGTCAGAGGCCAGTTTTAAGAGCGCCTGGGGATACATCAAGCGCCGCCAGACTGGCATAGCGTCGCGTCAGCGCCTGGATCCAAAGACCGGCAAGCTGTGTAAGATCCAGGTCGAGAAAAAGCTCGGCGACAAGGTCCCGAACTCCGCGGTGACAATCGAGATCGACTTCCTGGTCACACCACACATTCTGCGGCACACATATGCTACCAGTCTGCTCATGGCCGGCACGAACATCAAGGTCGTCCAGCACCTGCTGGGACACGAAAAAGTGGACACGACGCTCAATATATATACCCACCTCATGGAGCGCAGCGCCGAGGCAAATATCGGCGCCGTATGTGCTGCCTTTGGAGAGCACAGGGAATAATACTGGGGATATTTTAGTTGATGACACCCTATAAATGTTGATATTCCAGCGTTTTTAATATTATAGTCATTGCTTCACACGCAGGAGGTCACTGGTTCGAGTCCAGCAGTCTCCACCACATCTACCACCGCGGAACATGCGTTCCGCGGTGGTTTTTTGCTGTCTTTACCGGTTTTTTCGACTGGTGCGCATTTTGCGCTGTGAATAACAAATTTTGCGCGTTTATGCCATATTACATATAATTCCTATATACTGATGTTTACGCGCTGAAACGTTATCACATGTAAATAAGTTGTATTCCATTTTAAGCATCCGGCTTATCGAATGTGAATAATTTGTTTGCTATAAATCCATATATTTTGCTAAATCTGCACATTCTACCTTGATTCTCGCGGAAATGTGTGCTATATCATTAGCATAGAGATATTGGCTGTAAATACATATAATAACAATTATGTCGAATCATGTCTGGTATCGGCGAGTGAGCCTGTGCCCGGCTGCGGCGGAAATGACTGGTTGAAAAGGGCAGCTCTTGCGGGCCGATGCGCCGCGCGCGGAGGCCTCAAAGAAGGACGGCCCGGTCTGTGCGGGACTGTGCGGAAAAAGCTGAGCTGCAAGCCGGGGAACGAATGATTTAGATTCACGGGAGGAAGGAAATGAAGAGAACAAGCAAGAAGCTATGGGGAGTATTGTTGGCGCTGGCAATGCTTGTGAGCGTGTTGACCGTGACCGCCCTTGCGTCGGCGGACGGGCCGCAAACCTGGTATACGTCGAGCGCTGGCGTCGAAGATGGAACAACACCAGACGCTCCGACAACACTTGAAGATGCTGTCGATAAGGCGGAGGCCGGCGACACGATAATTGTCCTTGACGATATCACGGTCGGAAGCTCGATAACTCTGGAAAGAAGCATCACAATAAGGGGTAAGGTCGGCGGTGAAACGAGACCTACGCTTGAAACTAGCAGAAAGCAAATGTTCATTTTGACGTCAAATACGAATGTGACGTTTGAAGACCTCATATTTGACGGCAGCGGTGAGGACTATACCGGGAACTTATCCGGCATTTATGGCGGCGCGATATCCGCAGACGGAAAAACTGCCTCAAATCAATGCAAGAATATAACTTTGACTATTGACAACTGCGAATTCAAGAGCTTTGAAGCGTATTCTGGCGGCGCAATTTGCTTTCATCGTGTAAAATCTGGTAAAATATATGTCATCAACGGCTCTTGTTTCACTAACAATAAAGCGGAGGTCAGCGGCGGAGCAATTGGAATAATTGATTGCATCTCTGTTGACTTGGACGTCATAAATTCCAAATTTCAAAACAATACAGCATCAACTGTCGGCGGTGCAATCGGTTCAAATGGTTCAAGCAGCGAAAGTGGCGAAGTTGTTAGTTTTAATATAAATAACTGCGAATTCAAATCAAATAAAATAGAATCTAATTTAACTGATGATGCAAGCATCTTTGGCGGCGGTGCATTTGGAATAAAAGAGACCGTCGGCAAAGTAATAAATATTGATATTTGTGATACCACTTTTGCTGAAAACTCTACAAATAGAAACAACGCCAGCGGAAAAAACGCCCGCGGCGGCGCGATTCACATATTGACTGGAGAATACACACTTGACTTGAAGGGCTGTACGTTCGAAAAGAACACTTCTACCGGGCATGGCGGCGCAATTAATCTGGATGTTGATAGAACCAAGGAAGCGAGTGTGAAAGTACTCAACACCAGGTTCGAAGAAAACTATTCATCTACGCGGGGCGGTGCAATGCATATTGCAGGCGGCGGAGTAAAAACAAATATAAGCAAAGTATTGTTTGAAAGCAATAAGGCTGATGGAGAGCTTGGAAATGCAATAGTATATTTTTATTCTAGAAATGCTAAAACGACCAGCGTAATGTATCCTACGAACGGTGCGGCTTTCAAAAACAACGGCGGCACTCTGGAAACCGGAGGCACCATATATTTACAAAGCTCTGCTGGTTCTGATGATCTAGTCTGTTTTGCAGATTATATGATTGATGGCACAAGACTCTATTGGAAATCAGAAAATGAAGACGATACTGACTTAGAACAGGTGGATAGAGAAATATATGCGGATTTTAAACTAGGACAATATGGAGGAAGTTTGTATCTTGATGAAGATACTAAAGACCCTTCATATTCGTACGACGAGTATTCAAATGTCTTTATAAATAATACAGCTGGACAGTATGGTGGTGCGATTTTCAACTACGGTTCCCTGACCATAGGCGAACCGGGAGAGGATATCACTGTCAACAAGGTGTGGGACGATGAGCAGGAGCAGGAGCACGATGATGTCACCGTGAATCTCGTGCGCAAAAGCGACGGCGTCGAGCTCGACAGCCTGACGCTCGGGACGGAAAACGATTGGAGCGGCACCTTCTACGGTTTCCCCGAGAACGTCGGATATGCCGTGACCGAAGATCCCGTTGAAGGCTACACGCCCCAGATAACGCAAGACGGCAACACCGTTACGGTCACCAACTCGTCCAACAGCCCAATAATAGTAAGGCCCGCGGATATAACCATCTACATGGGCGGCAAAGAGGGCTATGGCGGCACTGTGGACAGCAGCGGCACAATAACAGGCAGCAGCAGCCTGCCCACGCCGGGCTTTGTCTTTGAAGGCCTGCCCGACGGAGTTGACCCGACTGATATCAGCTTCACCGGCGCCGAGGGAAGAACATGGACGGTCGAGCTCTACCCCGGCCTTGAGGAGAACGCTGTCCATAAGCTCTATATCATCGTTCCAGCTGCCGAGCAGGAGCCAGTCAGAGTACAGTTTAAAGATGTCGAGGGCAATATTACCACGAGCGACAACTTTGACGTTGGAGAACATGTCAACCAGACGCTCAAGATGAGCCTCTATAAGGGCAGTGCGGGTACTGTAACAGCACAAATAGACGGCAAGAGCTACAGAATCCAAACGGATGAGGCCAAGCTCACAGTCAGGGGCACAAGCCCATCTGCCGAATACGCCTCCGTTAATGACAGCTTCGTTTACAGCGAACCCGGGCTGGAAGCTCCGGAAGGCACCGTTTACTACATAAATAACAGCGAGGTAAAGGTAACAGATACCGACCGCGTCTCCCTGCTGTTTGACGATATAATCGAGGAAGAAGGCTCAACAGAGCGCAAAGACGCGCTCATCAGCCGCGCAGAAGATGTACTTGGCAAGACAGATACATTCTCCCAGCGGCACTATGAGTTCAAGTACCTCGACCTGGTCGACCAGAACAATGGAAACGCCTGGGTCGCGGCAAGTGAAAAAGTTACAGTTTATTGGCCCTTACCTGCCGGCACCAATCGATATACTGACTTCACACTCTTGCATTTTGAGGGCCTCCACCGCGAAATGTCCAGTGAAAGCGTAATCTCAGATATAGCTACCTGCACAGTGGACTATGATTACGAAATCACCGTCTCCAATACGCACGTCATATTCACGATAGACAGGGCCGCGTTCTCACCCTTCGCGCTGGTTTGGGAGACTGCGGACTACCCCGTCACCCCGCCCGTAACGCCGTCTGAGCCGGATTATAAGCCGGAGGGGCTGAACACCGAGGACCACTTTGCCTACATCATCGGCTACGAGGACGGCACGGTGAGGCCGAACGGCTCCATCACCCGCGCCGAGGTCGCGACGATATTCTTCCGCCTGCTCACCGACGAGACGCGCGAGGAATACTGGTGCGAGCAGAGCGGCTACAGCGACGTAAAAGACGGCGACTGGTTCAACAACGCCGTGTCCACGCTGAGCAGGATGGGCATCCTGGGCGGCTACGCGGACGGGACGTTCAGGCCGAACGCCAGCATCACCCGCGCGGAGTTTGCGAAGATAGCGGTCAGCTTCTTCAAGTACAAGGACATCGCAGCGGAGAACATCTTCGCGGACGTCGCTCCCGGCAGTTGGTATGAGAGCTTCATCTCCGCCGCGGCGGAGATAGGGCTCATCGAGGGCTACGAGGACGGCACGTTCCGCCCGAACTCCTCCATCACGCGCGCCGAGGCCTGCACGATAATAAACCGCACGCTGAACCGCGCGCCGGAGAAGGATCATCTCCTGCCCGAGGCGGAGATGAACGTCTGGCCGGACAACCCCTACACCGCCTGGTTCTACGCCGACATTCAGGAGGCCACGAACAGCCACGAGTACAAGCGGCTGGGCGACATCGAGCAGTGGCTAGAAAAGCTGCCCGAGCGCGACTGGGCCGAGCTCGAAAAGTAAACGCATCCCAAGCGCCGCCCGGCACATGGGCGGCGCTTTACTTTTGCCTTTTGCGCGTTTATACTGTCCCAAAAGGAGCTGTTGCGCTTGAAACGTATTCTCATAGTTGACGACGATGTTCACATCGGGAACATGCTCGAGGAGGCGCTCACCGGCGAGGGCTACGCCGTCTCGCGGGCTTACTCCGGCACCGAGGCAGTCATGGCTGTGTCGTTATGTAAACCAGACCTCGTGCTGCTCGATCTCATGCTGCCGGGGCTCTCCGGCGAGGAGGTGCTGCCCAGGCTGCGCGGGCTGCCGGTCATCGTCATGAGTGCGAAGGCCTCTGTGGACAGCAAGGTCGAGCTGCTGCTCGGCGGCGCGGCGGACTATGTGACGAAGCCTTTCAGCCTGCGCGAGCTTTCGGCACGCATAGTGGCGGCGCTCCGCTCCCCCGCCGCTGAGCCTGAGGCGCTCTGCGCCGGTGACATACGACTCGACCTGGGCGGCCGGACGGTCTCGGTGGACGGCGCCGAGGTCAGGCTCACGCGCACGGAGTTTGCCATCCTGAAGCTGCTCATGCTGAACCCCGGCCAGGTCGTGACCCGCACGCTCATACTCGAGCGCATCGCCGGGGACACGCCCGACTGCACCGAGTCCTCGCTCAAGATACACATCAGCCATCTGCGCCGCAAGCTGCGCGAGGCCGGCGCGGGCGACTGCATCGAGGCCGTCTGGGGCATCGGCTTCCGCTTGACGAAATCTTAACCCTTTCGTTTACCGCTTTCTTTACAGGCGTATGCTATCCTCGGCGGCGTAAAGGAGGCATGGCTATGGACTATGTACTTGAAACAAAGGACCTGGTGAAGCGCTACGGGCACGCGAAGGCCCTCGACGGGCTCACGATGCGAGTGCCGAAGGGCGCGATCTACGGCTTCGTGGGGCGCAACGGCGCGGGAAAGACGACGCTCATCCGGCTCGTCTGCGGCCTGCAGCTGCCGACTTCAGGCAGCTATTCTATCTACGGGCGCGGCTTCACGAGCCGCGATATCTCCCGCTCGCGCCGCAGGATGGGCGCGGTGGTCGAGACGCCCAGCATCTACCTCGACATGAGCGCCCGGGAAAACCTCAGGCAGCAGTACCGCGTGCTCGGCCTGCCGAGCTATGAGGGCGTGGACGAGCTGCTCGAGCTGGTGGGCCTGGCCGACACGGGCAAAAAGAAGGCGCGGAATTTCTCGCTCGGCATGAAGCAGAGGCTCGGCATTGCCATAGCGCTCTGCGGCGGGCCGGACTTCCTCATCCTGGACGAGCCGGTGAACGGCCTTGACCCCGAGGGCATCATCGAGGTGCGCGAGCTGATACTGCGGCTCAACCGCGAGAGGCAGATAACGGTGCTCATCTCCAGCCACATCCTCGACGAGCTGGCGAAACTCGCCACGCATTACGGCTTCATCGACGGCGGGCGAATGGTGCGCGAGATGAGCGCGGAGGAGCTGGAGGCCGCCTGCCGCAAGTGCATGAGGCTCGAGGTCACGGACACCCGCGCCCTCGCGCGGGCTCTCGACGCCATGGGCGCGGAGTACCGCATCCTCTCCGAGGACACAGCCGACGTCTACGAGCGGCTGAACGTCTCAAAACTCGCCGCGGCGCTCCAAAAAGAGGGCTGCGAGCTTATCTCCGTCAGGGAGCGCGACGAGAGCCTCGAAAGCTTCTATCTCTCCGTGGTGGGAGGAGGTGAGCACCATGTCTGACCTCTTTCTCGCGGGCGTGAACCGGCTCTGGCGCAGCCGGGTGTTCCAGATATGCTGCCTTGTCTCGTTCGTCGCAAACGTCTTCGTCATGCTGGCCACGTACAGGCAGGTGTTGAACTATACGGAGCTCGGTCTCGAGCAGAGCATAACGCTCGACAACGTGTTCTACGGGCTCGTTCCGGTGCTCGGCGTCATGTGCGCCGTGTTTGCGAGCCTTTTCATCGGCACGGAGCACTCCGACGGCGTGATGCGCAACATGCTCGTCGTGGGCAGGGCGCGTTGGGAGATATACCTCTCCAACTACGCCGTCTGCTGTGTGGCGGCCGCGGCCTTCCTGATATGCTGGTTCGTCGGCGGGCTGGTGGGCGTTCCCCTCATAGGCGTCTGGCAGGACGTGAACGGCATGCTCCTGCGCTGCGCCGTGCTGCTGCTGTGCGCGGCGTCGTACATGGGTATCTTCTGCCTTTTGAGCATGCTCTGCACCAACCGCGCCGTGGCGGCGGTCGTCGCCGTGCTGTTGGCGGTGGCGCTGCTGATGTTCTCGAGCTATATGCTCAACACGCTCAGCCAGCCGGAGTTCCAGCAGGGCGTGATGATGACCGAGGCGGGTCCGCAGCTCTCGGAGCCCCTTCCGAACCCCAACTATGTTGACGGCGTGAAGCGCGAGCTGTTCCAGTTCCTCTCCGACACGCTGCCGAGCGGGCAGAGCATCAGCGTTTGCAGCTACGAGCTGGGCCGTCCTGTGCTCTCGCTCGTCTCCTCCGCCGTCATCGCCCTGCTGACCACCGCCGCAGGCATAGCCTGCTTCCGGCGCAAGGACATACGCTAGACCCAAACCCTAAAGTTTTCGCCCGCCTTTTTCAAAAGGCGGCGGGGTCCAGGGGCGACGCCCCTGGCCGCGCTCCGCAGAGCGCGGAATGCCCAATGCTTAAAAAGCTCAGGAGGTGCGACATGCTGCCCTGGCTGCTCTGCGTAGCCGCGTTTCTGCTGCTTATCGCAGTCTGTATCAAGCTCTGGTCGCTGCGCCGGGCGCTGGACGAGCTGGCGGGGCAGCTCTCGGGCGTGCTCGCCGAGGACACCAACGTCCTGCTCAGCCTGCGCTGCCGCGACCGCTGCGCGCGAAAGCTCGCCGCCCGGCTCAACCGCGAGCTCGCCGAGCTGCGCCGTATGCGCTGGAAATACCAGAGCGGCGACCGCGAGCTCAAGGAGGCCGTGACCAACATCTCGCACGACCTGCGCACGCCCCTCACCGCCATCTGCGGCTACCTTGAGCTGCTCGGGCGCGAGGACAAGAGCCCGGCCGTGAGCCGCTTCCTCGACTGCATCGGCGAGCGTGCGGAGGCCATGCGCCGACTCACCGAGGAGCTGTTCTGCTACTCCGTCGTGCTCTCGCCGCAGTCCGCGCCGGAGCTTGCGCCCGGCGACCTGCGTCAGCTGCTCGAATCCGCCCTCGCCGGGGCCTATCCACAGCTCTCCGCCAGGGGCATCGAGCCCGACGTTGAACTGCCCGAGGGGCCGGTCCGCTGCCTGCTCAACGAGGCCGCCGCCGCGCGCGTCCTCTCAAACCTCCTCTCCAACGCCGTCCGCTATTCCGGCGGCGACCTGAAGGTCAGGCTATCCGACGACGCCGTGCTCACCTTTGAAAACTCCGCGCCCAGCCTCGACGAGGTCAGCCTCGGCAGGCTCTTCGACCGCTTCTACACCGTCAAGGCCGCGCGCAGCTCCACCGGCCTCGGCCTCGCCATAGTCAGGACGCTCATGGAGCAGATGGGCGGCAGCATCGAGGCCGGGCTGACAGCCGGGCAGCTCAGGCTCAGCCTGCGCTTCGTTAAGTTGACATAATATCACCGCAGGCAGCGGCCGGGGATGGCGACGGCGTTTATCAGGTTGGCGAAGCAGTCGGGCGCGGGCGCGGCTGCGGCGCGGCAGCCCTCGAGCTTTATGGGGCGCAGACGGGCGAAGCTGTAGCTGCCCAGGGGCCGGCCGAAGGTGTCGTAGCTGTGCGCGGCGACCAGGCAGCGGCCGCCGCGGCAGCCGGTTATGAACAGGGTGTGGTAAAACTGCCCCTGGCTGTCGCCGAGCTGCACCAGGTCGCCGGTCTCGAGCTCGCCCAGCCGCGCCTCGCGGCCGTAGGGGCCGGGGCCGGTATTCGACGTCAGGAAGTTGTAAAGGTACTGCACGCCGGTCCAGGAGGCCGTGCGGTCGGAGGCGGAGTTATAGTACCAGCCGAAGGTGGGCGTGCAGTTCATCGTGCAGCAGCCGGCCAGCAGGCACTGGGAAATGAAGTTCGTGCAGTCCCCGCCTATGCCGGTGAAGTTATAAAACAACGGATTGCGCCCGTAGGCCCAGCGGTGCGCGTATTCCCAGGCGCGGCGCCGGTCGTATCCTATCTCAAGGAGCATAAAAAATCACCTCACCGCATGATACGCGCGGCGAGGCTTTTTCGACCGACTGCAAAGCCCCGGCCTTACGGCCGGGGCTTTGAGCGTTGGCTTATTTCATTATGGCCTTGTTGAAGTTCTTCTTGCCGCGGCGCAGGATGACGCCGGCCTTCAGCTCTGCCTCGCTGAAGCTCTTGGCGATATCCTCCACTTTCTCGTCGTTGGCGGTGACGCCGCCCTGCTGGACGTTGCGCCGCGCGTCGCTCTTGGAGGAGCACAGGCCGGTCTTCACCAGCAGCGTGAGGATATCCGCAGCGCCGTCGGTCAGGTCCTCGGCCGTTATCTCCGTCTCGGGCATGTGCTCTGCACCGCCGCCGCCGAAGATGGCGCGCGCGCCGGCCTTCGCCTTCTGCGCCTCCTCCTCGCCGTGGACAAGGGCAGTGAGCTCCGCGGCCAGGATCTCCTTGGCCTCGTTGAGCTGGGCGTCCTTCCAGCCGGACATCTCGTCTATCTGCTCGAGCGGCAGGAAGGTCATCTTGCGCAGGCAGTTTATGACGTCCGCGTCGTCGATGTTGCGCCAGTACTGGTAGAATTCGAAGGGGCTGGTCTTGTTCGGGTCGAGCCACACGGCGCCGGACTGGGTCTTGCCCATCTTCTTGCCCTCGCTCGTGAGCAGCAGCGTGATGGTCATGCCGTAGGCGTTCTTGCCCAGCTTGCGCCTTATGAGCTCGGTGCCGCCCAGGATGTTCGACCACTGATCGTCGCCGCCGCACTGCATGACGCAGCCGTACTCCTTGAACATGTGGTAGAAGTCATAGGACTGCATTATCATGTAGTTGAACTCCAGGAAGGAGAGGCCCTTCTCCATGCGCTGCTTGTAGCACTCGGCGCGAAGCATGTTGTTGACCGAGAAATGCGCGCCCACTTCGCGCAGCAGCTCAATATAGTTGAGGCCCAGCAGCCAGTCCGCGTTGTCCAGCATGAGGGCCTTGCCCTCCGAGAAGTCTATGAACTTCGCCATCTGGAGCTTGAACTTCGCGGCGTTCTCCTGTATCTTCTCCTGCGTCAGCATCTGGCGCATGTCGGTACGGCCCGAGGGGTCGCCGACCATGGT
>CALXEH010000005.1 GCA_944387285.1 uncultured Oscillospiraceae bacterium
GTGGTCATGCCTGACCACGCTTTACTTATCTCGTCCGTCAGTATCGCGTACTCGCGGCCCTTCTGCACGCCGCGCTTCTGCCACTCATCCGTCAGCTCGTTCCTGATGCGTATCGCCAGCAGCCGCTGGTGCACCCACTCCTCCGAGTAGCCCTTCTTGAGATACGTCTCGAGCGCACGGTCAATGGCCTGCTCCGGGTCTATCGTCTCCTCGATGCGCTCGCGGCCCACCTGCGCCAGCCAGAGCTTGAAGGGCTCGGCCTTCGGCGAGGGTATGGACTGGATGATGCGCAGCAGCTGCTCCGTGTCCGCGACGTCGGTGAGGCGTTTTTTGCCATCGGTGGACTTCAATTTCAACTGTACGATATTTTCGTACAGTTCGACTGCGCCCTCGGATTTGAGCTTGCGTTTCAGGTCGCTCCAATACCTGCGCGGATTCTCGGAGCCGGTCAGCGCCCCGACCACATCCACGACAGAAAAATACCACTCCTCGCGCTCGGCGTCCCAGGCGGAGCGTATGGGCTGGTCCTCAAATAACTGCATCGCGTCGTTGCTCATACTATGTACCCCCAATTAGCTGATTAAATTGTACCACATTTTGCCTCAAAGCTCAACGTTTATGTAACTTTTCTGCCCACCTCCTGTATGGCGGCGCAGAAGCGTTCCCACGGGTACAATGTTTTCAATAAGGGGTCGCCCTCGCGGATGCGCATGGTGCGGCGGATCTCTTTGGGGATGACTACACGGCCCAGGTCGTCTATCCGCCTGACTATGCCGGTCGCTTTCATTTTCTTTTCCTCCTGCCTTTATTTCTTTTCGCAGGAATTAGTATCCGCAGTTTCACTTTGCCTATGCGCAGCCCAAAAATTGGAGTGTCAAGTATGGGCTGCCGGCCGGCGGTCCCTGCGACTATGTCAGCTGCCCGGGAAGCCTTTGGTGCGCACATTTTACGGTGCCACAGCGACGTTCATTCCAACCACAGCTAGGCTTCCGCCGGTCCGCCGCGGCGTATCTCGTCCGGGGTCCTGTTGCAGGTCAGCCGTGTCACGGTATAGTCTCCGGGAAAATAATCCCGCTTTTCGGCGAAGTGGAACAGCACGCGGCAGGCGCCGGCGAGGGTCGCCTCCAGCGTGAGCGTTTCGTCCAGGAGATACGCCGGTATGGCCGGGCGCAGGTCCAGCTCGAGCTGGCCGTCCCTCCATGTGAAGGGCGCGGGGCCGAAGAACATCAGTTGCCACATCTGCAAGAACTCCGCCGTCGAACCGCTCAGCCTCGCCACGAAACCCCGGCCGTGCAGCCGCTCGTCGGGGTTCAGGCTGCTGACGATGAAGGAGACGTTCTCCGTCGTACTCCGCCCGTACACGGTCTCGTCCAGAAACGGCACGCCGCAGCTGCGGAACTCCCGGAAAAACTCCGCGTACAGCCCGCCCTTGAGCAGCTCTAGCAGGTATTTATACTCCATGTGCAGCCAGATCGAGCCGTTCTCAAGCCAGCCCGGAGTGAAAGCCGCCGCCCTGCCCAGCTCTAGCTGCGAGCGGTCGAGCGCCTCGTTCACCCTGTACATGCCCAGCCTGGCATCGTACAGGGCGCTGCTTTTGACCTTTTCATAGATCCCTAGCCGCGAGGCGGGGCCGCTTTGCAGCTTCAGGTCGTGCACCGGGCCCTCAAGAAACAGCGGGAGCGCGTTCTGCCTGAAGCTCACAGGTTCGATGCCCTCCGCCGTCACGCGCCAGTCCTCGGCCTCGTAGCTGAAGTAGGTCGGCATCAGCCCGTCGGGCCGCCTCGACAGCTCAAGCCTGCGGGCGAGCAGCTCCGCCCAGTCCGAGAATGTCGCGGCAAGCTCCGCGGCGTCGAGCCGCACCGGCTCCATGGCCTTACCCGCATAGCTCGCCTCCCGGCAGTCCTCGAGCGCCCCGGAGGCGGCGCGCCAGAAGCCGTACTGTGCGCCCGGGGCCCCGAGGCTCTCACGGTTTTCGTCCACCGCCCGGCTCAGCCGGTCTATGAGCCGCGCCTGGCACTCCGGCACGCTCAGCCCTCCCCCTGTGAAGGCCAGCGAGTCCGACACAAAGCGCAGCAGCCGCACGAGCTCGCAGCTCTCGGCGACGGAGGAGCCGAACAGCCCCGGCAGGCCGTTGAGCGCGTCATACCAGCCCGGCTTGCCGCCCTCCATCTCCACGCCGGCGGCGCAGGGGTCGAGCGCCGCGAACTTGAGCGCACAGAGCGCCGCCAGCTTCTCAAGGACGCTCGAGCACAGCTGGGCGCCGTCCGCGCCGCACTCCCAGTCCCCGGCCTCGCGCTCCTCGAGGTAGCGGTACTGCCTCAGCCCCTTTTCCGTCTCCACACAGCGCCGGTGGTGGGGCAGCAGCCTCGCCCTCGACGAGAACCAGCCGACGGGCGTCTCGCAGAGGAGCTCGCGCCGCCGCTCCGGCCAGATGCGCAGGAAGTCCTCTATGAGGTCGAGCGTATAGGTCCAGTGGTCGCTCCAATATCCCTCGCCGAAGACCGCGTTCACGCGCTTCTCCGCGCCGGAGACGAGCTGCTCAAAGCGCCCGTCCCGGCCCTCGGCGGGCAGGGAATTCCAGAGCTCGCCCGGGCTCTGCTCCTTCCCGTCCACGACGAGGGTCTCTGGGTTTATCTGCAGCGGGTTGTAGCCGTCCAGCTGTATGAGCGAGCAGAAGGTCCTGACGTTGTCCTTTTCCACGAAGGGCGAGTAGGACACGTCGCAGCGCCGGTTCTGATTCACATCCCGGAAGTTGCCGTTGCCCTGCGAGAAGGGCTCGGGCGCGAGGTAGAAGTAGTTGTAGTCCCGCTCGAGGTCGCCGTGCTTGCGCGTGAAGGGGTGGAGCACCTGAGAGCCAAGCTTCACCGGCCAGCCGCCGCGCAGGCAGTTGTCCAGGAAGCTCTGGCGGCAATAGGCGTCGAAGGCCGGGTCAGCGGTCCTGGTACCGGCCCTGTCCGTCAGTTCGAGCGCAAGCGCCTCGGCCCGCTCGAGCCTTTCTGCGAACCAGTCCGGGCCGAAGTCCGCCGTTATGAAGGCATCTAGGGCGCTGTCGCTCTCCGCGTGGCCGATGAGCGTGAAGATGCAGGCGCTCCCGCCCGGCTCAAGCCGCCTCGTCAGGCCCGAGAAGAAGCAGGGGAAGGTGTTCTGCACCGCCTGCACGGAATCGGCGAGCTCCGCCGGGCTCTTTTCGAGGAAGCCGAGCGGCCTTCTGAGCGCCGTATCGAAGCCGAACACCGTCTCGGGGTCCGCGACGGCGGGCAGCCTCTCGCCCCGGTCATCGACGGAGAGGGCGAAGGCACAGCCGGAGACCGAGGTCACGCGGGCGCTGTCCTCCATGCTGACCCGGACGCGGTAGCGCGGGACGCCGCTGCCCAGCCTCTGCGTCTCCATCCACGCCCGGCCGGTCTGCACCATGTTCTTGAGCACCCAGTCGCTGACCCCATAGGGCACCAGCGCCGGCATGCCGTCGAGCGCTTGCAGCTTCACGGCCCTGCCCGTCATATTCGTCAGCCTCAGCCTGCGCACGAGCGCGCCGACGGGCGCGTCAGGCAGGATGAAATAGCGCGCCTGCGCCTCAAGGCCGTGGTCCAGGCAGGAGATGCCCAGGCTGTTCAGCCCGAGGTACATTTCCATATGCTCCGAATCCGCCGAAAACAGCTCGAAGGCCTCCCCGTCCAGCTTCACAAAGCTGCGGAAGCCGCGCGTCTCGACCTGCTGGTACGAGCTGTGCGCGGGCGCGAACTCCATGATCGCGTGGTCCTTGTCGCTCGTCCCGAAGCTTGCGACGCACTGGCCCCGGTTCACAAAGAAGCACCAGGCAGGCGTGCCGTACAGCCCCGCTATCCCCGGCAGAAAGTCCGAGAACGCGGGTTTTTTGTTGTAGTCGCGTATTATCGCGGTGAAGCTGCCGTCCATCTCATTTCTCCTTTAAAAATACCTCCAGCCGGTGCTCGCTGCCCGGCGCGGCCTCCTCCATGAACCTGCGCGGCACGCTGTTCCCGGGCAGGGTCGTCCCGTCCAGCACGAGCTGCGGCCTGTACTGCCCGTAGTCCAGCCCGAGCGGGTCAAAATAGCTGACGGTCCATGAGAGCCCGCCGAAGCGCAGCCTGACCGAGGCCGTCTTGTTTCTGTCGAACTGTCCCGCGAGCAGCTTCGGCTCTATGCACATCGCGCCCAGCCTGCCGCGTATGCCGTACATCTGCCCTACCACGGTGCGGAGCGTCCAGGCCCCGGCGCCGGTGAGATAGTGGTACACGCCCCGGCCGTCCGGCTCAAAATACTCCGGTATCCCGGGGTATATCCTGCTCTTCTCAAAGTCCAGGGCCTGCCCGAAGAGCGCGGTGAGCGCCTCGAAGCCCTCGCGCACAAAGCCGCGCTCATAGAGCGCGCAGGCGTACATGACCGCCATGTGGCTGAACACCGCCCCGTTTTCCTTGGTGCCGTAGGCAAAGGCGAACATCCGCCCGAGGCGGTTCGGCCTGTCGCCGAAGTCCGTATTCAGCCGGTAGCCGCCGCAGTCCCCGTCGAAGAGCAGCCGCCTCGCCGCGCGGACGAGCTGCGCGGCCTGCGCGTCGTCCGCGACGCCGGACATGAGCGCGAAGACCTGGCCCGTCAGCATCATCCGCTCGCGGCCGGGTCCGGCGCACTCCGCCCTCTCCCCGGCCTCGTCGTAATAGCTGTTGAACCAGCCGTCCTCCCCAGCCTGCAGCCACTCCTGAGCCCTCAGCCTCGCGCCGAGCTTCCCGGCCTCGCGCCGGAGCGCAGCGGAGATGCCGCGGGTCTGAAAGCTCTCCCGCTCCGTGCCCGCGCCGGAGGCGCAGGCGCGGCAGTAGTCCCCGAGCCGGGCGTCTTCCTCCAGCAGCATCCCGACGCGGCGCGGGAGCGCGAGGGCCGTGACGCCCCGCTCCGACAGGGCGTCCAGCATGTCTGAGAGCCGCTCAAGGCTCAGGCAGTAGGCAAAAGAAAAGGCTACGCTCTCGCCGCGCGTCGGGGCCATGTCGAGCGCGTCGTTCCAGTCCGCACCGCGCAGGCGCAGGGCCCCGTGCCCGCCCGTCTCGCGCACCGCCGCGAGCTGGCTTATGATGAGGTGCTCCGCCACGGTGCCGGGCGCCTCCTTCACCGGCTCGGGCAGCCGCCGCGTGCCGCGCATGACGAGGCCGTCCGAAAAATACGGCACTTCCTCGAGCAGGAGGGGCAGGTCGCCCGTCCTGTCTATGTACTCGCAGATCGTCAGCACCGGCCAGAAGGCGTGGTCCATCCAGACCCGGACGATGTCATTCCTGTCCGCCCGGAACTCTCCGGGGCGCTCGCCGATGATGGTGGCGTTGGTGCCGTCCGTCCGCATGCCGCCGCAGTAGGCGGCCAGCTGTGAGCGCAGGCCGTCCTCGCCCGAGAGCAGCAGGCCGAGGCTGTCCTGCCAGAGGTCGCGCCAGCCGCGGCCTCCCCTGCCGTAGTCGTGGTGGGGCAGGAAGGAGCAGCCAAAGATGCGCCGTAGCACCGGCTGCACGCCCACCCAGCGCAGGAGCAGGTCGAACTCGCGCCTGCCGCTCTCAAAGCGCAGGGGCGCCGCCTCGTTCCACCAGCGCCTCGTCTCGTCCAGCGAGCGCGAGAGCTCCTCGACAGAGGGCAGTACGGGCTCCGCCCCGTCCCGCGCCAGGCCGATGAGCAGCCAGAACTCCGCCTCCTCGCCCGGCTGCAGCGCGACCGGCGCGAACCTCAGCGCGCCCACGGTCTCGCGGCCCTCGAGCCTCGCGTCGGGGCGGTGTCCGGCGCGCTCCTTCACCACCCACTCGGGCCAGAGCAGGCTGCCGCCCTCGCCGGTATACTCGAGCCTGTCCAGGCAGAACTCCCGCGGCGGCGCGCCGGTGCCGTCCATGCCCAGGACGAAAAAGCTGTCCGAGTTCGGCCGGTGCCCGCGCTCGTCGAAGGACCAGGCCGGCCTGAGCACCACGCCGTTTTCCGTGCTCCACGCCCGGTGCAGCAGCGAGGTCACATGCCGGTGGTCGCGCAGGTTGTCCGCGCTCCTTCCGTAGAGCGGCACCGCCGCCGTCGGCGTGAAGCAGACCGGCTCCGTCCCTCTGTTCCTTATTACGAAATGCGTGATCTCCGCAAGCGGCATCGACGGCGCTATCCAGCTCGTCACCCGGCTCTCGAGCGGGAAGGCCGCGTCTGATACCCTCAGCCGGTGCCACAGCAGCCCCGCCTCGACCATCAGCTCCGCGGGCTCGGCCAGCCGCCGCGCGTCGTGGCCCGTCATGGAGCGGCAGCGCCCGTCAGCGAGCCTGCACCAGAAATTGCGGCTCTCCACGCAGTCCTCGAGGTCCTGCACGCTCGCCGGGCGCAGGACAAAGCCCTCCTGTCCCAGCTTGCAGTCCCCGCCCAGCCTCGGCGTCACGCTGGACTTCAGCCCGCCCTCGGCGCAGAGCGGAAAATACAGGCCCGAGACGCGCTCCGCGTGCCCGAGCCTGAAATCCCCGTCGCTTCCCACAAAGCTCAAAGCCATTTCCTCATCTCCCCGACAACAGTTTTCCCGCGCCTGTCCTCCCGGAACAGGCCCCAGTGCTTCTCCGGCTCGCCCGCCGACGCGCCGCCCTTCCACGGCTCGTCGAAGGCCTCGAAGATGAAGCACGGCAGGCCCGCGTTCCTCATCCAGCCCAGCGCGGCCTTCAGGTACTCCGCCTGCGAGGCCTCGGACGCCTCCTGCGTCAGCATCTGCGGGCTGTCCGACTCCGTCGCCCAGCCGAATTCGGTGACGACCAGCCTCCTGCCCGGCAGCGCCGCCGACACCCGCGCAAGGTCGCGCTCCATGTGCCCGACCGCCTCGCGCAGCGGCACCCGGTTCCACTGCGGGTAGCTGTGCACGCCCAGGAAATCCAGCTCAGAGGCCAGCTCCGCCAGCCCCGGCCACTCCCACGCGCCCTCGCAGTAGCCCACGGGCAGGCCCGAGCCGGCCTTCAGCCTGCGCGCGAAGGCGCACAGGCGCTCCCCGGCCACGAGGTCCGCGCCCCATGACGGCCTGTTCTCGTTGCCCACGGAGAGGGCCAGCATGTGCTTCTCATACTTTCGGGCCAGCTCCAACAGCCGCCCGAGCTGTGCGTCGTTCCGCCTCGCGTTTTCGGCGTACCGCTCCGCGGCCAGCGGCCCGGGCGTCCACGGGCAGCCGGGGTTGTGGTACTCCGCGGCGGGGTCGATGCCGAGCATAACTTTGAGAGGCAGGCCCTTTGCGGCTATGAGCTCCAGCACCGTCTCCGCGTGGAGATTCGGCTCGTACATCCTCAGCCGCCGGAAGCCCAGGTCTGCAAGCAGCCCGAGGTCCTCCAGCACCTGCTCTTTTGTCGGGAACACGCCGTTTACCGGACTCTGGCCCCGCCTGAAGCCCGAGTAGCACACGCCCGGGAGGGCTTCCTTCATCTAATCCTTCCTCCTGTACTGTTTCTGCTGGTACTCCGCCGGGGTCATGCCCGCAGAGTCCTTGAACGCCCGGTAAAAGCTCTTGTAGCTGTCGTAGCCCACGCGCTCGGCCACCTCGGAGATGCGTATATCCGGCTGGCGCAGGAGCTTTTTCGCCGCGTCGAGCCTTATGTCGCGCAGGTATTCCGAAAAGGTCCGGCCCGTCTGCTTTTTGAACAGGTTTGAAAAATAGGCGTAGTTGAGCGACACCTCGTTCGACACCACCGCGAGGGTTATGGGCCGCATGTAGTTGGCCCGTATGTAGGCCTCAGCCCGGTCTATGGCGAGGCTGTCCCGGCCCGAGCCCTGGTCCCGCGCCGCACGGTGCAGCCTCAGCAGCTGGTCGTTTGCAAACAGCAGGTATTCGCGCATCGTCTCGAACTCGAGCGGCATGTGCACCGGTTCAAGCTCCGCGCCGCTGTGCAGCTTCTTCTCCATCTTCCTCAGCACGCGGTAGAGCGTGTCGCACAGCGCCAGCGTATAGCCTATGCCGTAACCCGCGAGCTTTTTGCGCTCGAACAGCCCGGTCAGTGCCCGGCTCAGCTCGCTCTCCGAGCCTATGCCCACCATGTCCCCGAGGCGCTCGACCTCCGCGTGCGGTATGGTGAAATCCGTGGACAGCTTCGAGACGTCCTCCGCCGTCAGCAGCCGTTTGCCGGGGTAGAGCAGCCGGTGCACCAGGATATCGCTCGCCTGCCTGTAGGCCTCGCGGAGCCCTTCCGTGCCCCGGACGCCCCGGACGAGCGCCGATGTGCACTTGAGATCGGCTATGCCCGTCAGCAGGGTCTCGATATCACAGCACCCGGCGGCCGCCAGCAGCACCAGCTCCTTCGCGCTGCCCATGAGCAGGGCATTCTCCGGCATTCGGGCCGTCAGCCTGCGCCTGAGCGTCTCGGCCTCGGCCTCGCCGCCCGGAAAGCCTATGAGCAGCAGGTCGCAGTTCCCGGCGAGGAAGGGGTACCTCCCGGCCATCAGCCGGCAGAGCTCCGCGTTCTCTCCCCCGCCCTGTATGTAGTGCAAAAAGAGCGCGCGGCGCGACTTCTCCGTCCCAGCCCGGCCGCCGCCACGCTCGGGATCCGTCAGCCTGTCCGCCCTCACCTGCTCGACCGCCCTGAAAAGCTCCGCCCTGTCGATGGGCTTGAGCAGATAGGCCCTGGCCCCGTACTCTATGGCCTTCTGGGCGTACTTGAACTCGTCGTAGCCGCTGACCACTATGACCGCTGTCTGCGGCCAGAGCCTCCGGCAGCGCTCCATGAGCGCGATGCCGTCCATGTCCGGCATGCGGATATCCGTGACGAGCAGGTCCGCCGGGGCCCGCTCCATGAGCCGCACGGCCTCCGCCCCGCTCGGTGCGGTGCGCACCTCCACCGGCTCCTCCCCGGCGGGCAGCTGCTCCAGCATGGCGCGGATGCCCTCGCGTATCATCTCCATGTCGTCCGCCACTATGACCTTCAGCATTTTACCAGCCTCCCAGCTCCGGCCCGTCGCAGGGCAGGATAACACAGGCCCTGACGCCGCCCGTCTCCACGTTCTCCAGCCTCAGCCCGGCGCTCTCACCGTAGGACATCACGAGCCGCTGGTGCACGTTCACGATGCCTATGCCGTTGCGCTCCTTCCTAAGCGGCTCCACGCTGCCCCCGTCGAGGGCCCGGTGTATCTCCGCCAGCCGCTCCGCCGGGATGCCGCAGCCGTCGTTCTCCACGCACACCCTCAGCCAGCCGCCCTCTCTCGTGCCGCTTATCCTTATCCTCAGCCGCCCCTGGCCCGAGGGCAGGCCGTGGTTTATCGCGTTTTCCACCAGAGGCTGTATGCTCAGCTTCGGTATCTCGCAGCCGAGGCAGTCGCCGGGGACGCAGTCCTCAAACTGCAGCTGCGCCTCCCCGGTCACGCCGCAGAAGTGGACGTAGCGGTGTATGCAGTCCAGCTCCTCGCGCAGGGTCACCGTGCTGTCCTTCCAGGTCATGTGGTAGCGCAGCAGGCTGCCCAGGGACACGATGGTATCCGCTATCTCCCCCTCGCCGCGGATCTCCGCCATCATGCGGATGCTCTCCAGCGCGTTATAGAGGAAATGGCTGTTTATCTGGCTCTGCAGCGCGTTCAGCTCCGCCCTCGTGACGGCGAGGCTGCGCTCGACGTTCTCGTCCATGAGCTCCTGCGTCCTGTCCAGCATGCGGTTGAAGGTGTGGGCCAGGGTGTCCAGCTCGTCCCCGCCGCTCTCGCGCTCCGGCACGCGGACCGAGAGTTCGCCGCCCTGCACGAGCAGCATGTTCTCCTCCAGCACCGAGAGCCGCCTGAACAGCCTGCGGCACACATACTGCACCAGCAGCCACAGCAGTATGGCCGCCAGCGCGAACACGCACAGGGACGAGAGCATCGCCGCGCGCGGCCCGCTCATGAGCGTCTCCTGCCCGGTCAGCACCACCGCCCAGCTGTCCAGCAGGGGCAGATAGGCCGCCGCTCCGTAATACGCAGAGCCGCCATACTCAAAGTCCAGAACGCCGGACGGGCTCTCCGAGATCGCCAGAAGTATGTCCTCCGTGCCCGGCAGCGCCTCGTGGTCGGAGGCAAAGCAGCCGTCGCCATCCGCAGGCAGCAGCGCCACATCGTACCCGGTCTCCGGCATCGTCTGATACAGCCCGCTCAAAAACGGCTCGATATTTATCCTCAGGACGAGCATGCCTATCCTCGTCACGTCCAGGTACACGGCATAGCAGCAGGATATCTCGCCGGCCTCGGCGTCCGTCACATACGCACCGCTCTGCCCGCGCAGGTCGAGGCCCTCGAAGGCGGTGCCCTCCAGCCTGCCGGCGTCATAGATGAGCGGCCAGATCTCATACACCCCGTCGTTCTCAAAGTAGAAGCTCGCCTCGCTGATGAGCGGGTTCGACTGGAAGATATAGCGCATGTCCTGCAGCTCGTTCTGGGCGAACTTCACCAGCGCCAGGCCGTCCGCGTCCATGTCCCCGGTGCAGAACTCGAGGAAATCCCGGCGGTTGAGGGCGATGAGCGCGCTGTTGGACACCAGCTCGGCGTTGCCGGCGGTCTGGCTGCGCAGCTCGCTGAGCGCCGCGGCCGCCTCGTTGTCGAAGCGCGTATATACCTCGTCCGTCTTCCACTTGAGCCAGATCGCCGCGCCTAGCAGGCAGGGGATCAGCAGCAGAGGAAAGAGCGTGAGCATTATTTTGGAGGAGAACCTCATCCTCCTCGCCATGATCAGCCCCTTGTTGTTCATAAGACCACCTCTGCCCGATTTTATCACAGGTTCCGGAACAAGCACAACGCCGCCCCCGCGTCTGTCGAAAAAGCCTCGCAGAGTTTCGCGGCCGCAGCCGCGAAATAAATTTCGATCATTTTCGGCGGCGGCGTGTACGTCGCCGAAAATACTTCTCGCGGAGCGAAGTGTCGCAGCGAAGCAAGGCGCGCAGCGCTATCCCCTTTGTCGGAGAAGGCTTTGCTTTCTTCGACAAAATAAAGGGGCGGCGGGCGTACAGCCCGCCGCCCCGGTCTTCAGGTGTCGGTCACTCAGTCAAAGAGCGCCTTGCGCGCGTCCAGCAGCTCCTGCTCGTACTCCACGACCAGGTCGTAGCCGTAGCTGTCCCTGTCCGCGAGGAAGGCCTCGAGGATGCTGTCGAACTCCTCCTCCGACTCGGCGGTGATGAGCTCGGGCACTACCTCCTGCCACCTCTGGTCTATCCTCGTCGCGGCCACCGCGGCGTCGCTGTCGCCGGTCGGCTCGAGGTTGTTGTAGATGCCGCCGTCCACATAGGCGTTCTCGTCCGCCCAGTCGCTCATCTCGGTGATGTAGTAGGGGCTCTCCGGCCTCCACTGGTCCACTATGACGCTGTTGCGGAGCATCCAGTAGGTGTCCACAAGGCCGTACTGGGTCGCAAAGGTCTCGGCGTCGTTGTTCATGAGGTCTATCATCTCGTCGGTGAGCTGAGGCACTCCGTCCACGACCTCGTAGGTCTCGCCCTCAACGCCTAGGAACATGTCCATCTGGCCCTCCTCGCTGAGCATATAGGTCAGGAAGGCGATGGCGCGCTCGGGGTTCTCGCAGTCCTTGCTGATGAAGGTGCACATCCAGCCGTCAAGGGAGCCGGGGAAGATGAGCGGCGCGTCGCCGTCGCTGTTCGCCGGGCCGTCTATGGCGATGTAGTAGCTGTCAGGATTCTCGCTGTTGGCGAGGATGCCGTTGGCCTCCTGCATACCGCTCCACTCGCGGAGCATGCAGAAATAGCGGCCGTTGTTGCTCTTTTCAGTCACCTGGTCGTCGGAGTCGACGAGATAGTCGATGCCGATGAGGCCCTCCTCGTAGGCCTGGCGCAGGACCTTGAGCCACTCGATGTAGTCGGGGTCGGTCACACGGTCATAGATATTGCCGTCTTCGTCCTCATAGGGCACGGCGAGGAAGTTCTGGAGATAGTCGGTCAGGCCGTAGCCGCTGCCGCCCTGGGCGTAGAAGGGGGTGATGGTCTCGCCCTTGTAGGTGGAGAAGTCGCTCTTGAGCAGGCGCAGGGCCTCGAGGAAACCTTCGGGTGTGGACATATCCGGGCTGCCCATATCCTCATACAGGTCCTTGCGGACGAGGAATGTCTGGACGGCGGCGGTCATGCCGGTCTCGGCCATCTGCTCGGCGCCGTAGGCGTCGTTCGGCACGCAGTAGAGGTTGCCGTCGGACTTAGTGTGCCAAGCCACGACAGAGCTGTCGACGACGTTATAGAAATAGGGGTCGTACTGGTCGGCCAGCTCGTTGAGCGCCCAGGTATAGCCCTGCTCATAGAGGGTGCTGAAGCAGTTCTCCCAGGAGCCGAGGGTGATGAGGTCGGGCAGGGTGCCGCTTATCATCATGAGGTTCAGTTCCTCGGACACGTCGCCGGTCGGGGTGATGATCTCGATGTCGACGCCGGTCTTCTCGGTGATATTCTGCGTCGAGAGGCTGTCGCCCCAGGTATAGGGGTACCAGCTCGCGCCCACGAACCACTCGAGCTCTATCGCTGAGGTGTCGGTCGTCCAGGCGGGCGTATTGGGGTCGAGCCCGCTGTCCGTAACGGCGGCGTCCGTCGCCTCGGGCGCGTCGCTGGTCACGGCCGGCTCGGTGCCGCAGGCCGCAAGGGACAGCAGCGAGCAGAGCACCAGCAGGATGGCAAGATACCTTTTCATCTTTTACATTCCTTCCTTTTCTTTTATGTTCACGCGGCCCTTCGCCGCGCCGGATACGGGTTCAGCCCTTGATGGCGCCGAGCATGACGCCCTTTACAAGGTGCTTCTGGATGAAGGGGTACAGGCATATGATGGGCAGCGAACCTACGACCATCGCCGCGAACTTGACCGTCGCCGAGGTCGTCTCGCCGCCGAGGGCCAGCATCGCCTGCTGCTGCGCCGAGGTCATGCTCGTCTCCGCCAGCAGCTTGTAGAGTATGGTCTGCAGCGGTTCCAGCGCCTTGTCCCGGACGTAGACTATGCCCTGATAGTAGTCGTTCCAGTGGTAGACCGCCGTGAACAGCCCTATGGTCGCTATGACCGGTCTCGAGTTCGGCAGGACGATGCTCCAGTAGATGCGGAACTCCGAGGCCCCGTCCAGCCGCGCGCTCTCGATGAGCGACTCCGGTATCGTGCGGAAGAAGCTCATGAAGATGACCATGTTGTAGAAGGTGAACATGCCCGGCAGGATGTAGACCCAGAAGCTGTCGTAGAGCCCGAGCTTTATCATCAGGATGAAGTTCGGTATGAGCCCGCCGTTGAAGAACATCGTTATCATGGCGATCTTCATGTAGACCTTTTTCCCTATGAGCCCCGGACGGCTCATCGCGTAGGCCACCATGGAGGTGAACAGCACATGCGTTATCGTGGCCACCACCGTGCGCAGGATGGTTATCTTGAAGCCCGACAAGATGTACTCGTTCTCGAACACGACCTTGTATGCGTCGAGGCTGAGGGCCGAGGGCCACCAGGCCGAGGCGCCCCTGTTCGCCACCTCCGGCGCGGCGAAGGAGTTCACGCCTATGTACCACATCGGATATATGCAGGCAAAGCAGACCGCGAGCAGTATGACTATGATGATGTAGTCGAAGGCGGTTTTTTTAGTGTGTGTCCTCATGTTCCGGCCTCCTCAGATAATGCTCTCGCCCGTGAGTTTCACGGAGGTGAAGTTGCACAGCCTCAGCAGGGCGTAGGAGATGATGCTCCTGAAAAACAGCACCGCGGTCGAGAAGGAGAAGCGCCCGGAGACGATGCCCATGTTGTAGATGTAGAGGTCCAGCGTCTCGGAGCGGGACATGTTGGCCGAGTTGCTCAGGAAGAACACCTGGTCGAAGTTGCTGCTCAGGCAGCCGCTCACGGCCAGTATGAACAGCAGCGCGATGGTCGGCCGTATGCACTGGATGGTGATGTGCCACATCCTCTGGAACCTGCCCGCGCCGTCCAGCTCGGCCGCCTCGTACAGCTCCGGGTCGATGCTGGTTATCGCAGCCAGGTATATTATGGCGTTCCAGCCCATCTCCTTGAGCGTGTCGGAGAGGAAGGCGATCATCCAGAAGTTGTCCGGGTCGCCGTTATACAGTATCGCCTTGTCCTGGAGCCCCAGAGAGATCGCCAGCTGGTTGAAGATGCCGGACTCGGACATCCACGAGAGCAGTATGCCGCCGAATATGGCCCAGGAGATGAAGTGAGGCAGATACGACACGGTCTGCACTATCTTTTTGAACCTCTCGCAGCGCAGTTCGTTGAGCAGCAGGGCGAGGATTATGGGGATACAGAAGCCTATTGTTATCCTCAGCAGGCTCAGGCCCAGGGTGTTATAGACCGCCCGCCAGAACCTGTCGTCCGTGAGAAAGGCTATGAAATGCTTGAGCCCGACGAAGTCGTTTTCAAACAGCGGCACGGATATGCGGTAGTCCGTGAAGGCGATATAGAGGAAGACGAGAGGTATATAGCTGAACACCGCCATCCATATGATGCCGGGCCACACCATCGCCTGAAGCTGCCTCTGTTTCCAGAATTCCTTCCCCGTGCGGGACAGGCGCTCAGACAGCCGCGGCTTTATCCTTGCTTCCTGAGTTCTCATTTTTCCGTCACACCCCCTGCGACTTTAGGATAACAAAGCGAACTGGCGGAAACAACGCCTCGATTTTGGGTCATATCCCAATATTTTAGGTGCTGTTGACAGAGCACTTTGTGCCGATTACACTAAAGCCGGAACAAAGCGTTGGAGGGCCGGAGCATGGAGATGTACAACAGGCTGATCTGGGAAGACGATTTTGACGGCCCGGAGCTGGATATGACCAAGTGGAGCTTCAGGACCGGGAACTGGCAGGTGGCGCCGGACGGCACGCCGGTCGTGCCCGGCTGGGGCAACCGTGAGCTGCAATACTACACGGAGGGCGGCGGGAACGTCAGCCTCGGCGGCAGCCGCCTGAGCCTCATTGCCAGGATGGAGGACTCCCCTGAGCAGTTCGGCCGGACCTGCAGCTACACCTCGGCCCGCATCGACACGAGGGGCAAGTTTTCGTTCACATACGGGCGCATAGAGTTCCGCGCGAGCTGCCCCCTGGGCACGGGCCTGTGGCCGGCGGTATGGATGCTGCCCGAAGGCGAGGAGTACGGCCCCTGGGCGGCCTCGGGCGAGCTGGACCTGCTGGAGGCGAAGGGCCGTCTGCCCGACAGGGTGTTCGGCACCATACACTACGGCGGGGCATATCCCCTGAACACGCACCAGGAATACACGGCCGCCCTGCCTGAAGGCGCGGGCATAGACAGCTTCCACACCTACGAGGTCATCTGGGAACCGGGCAGCATAAGCTGGCTGGTGGACGGCCGGACCTATGCCGAGACGCGCGCCTGGGCGTCCAAAGCCCCGGGCATTGAGCACCCCGCGCCCTTCGACCGCCCCTTCTACCTGCTCATAAACCTCGCCGTCGGCGGCACCTTCGACGAGCAGTCGATGGGCCGCGTCACCACGGCCCTGCCCGCCGAGTTCCGGCTGGAGTATATCAGGGTCTTCCAGTAGCGGCGCTATATAAAGGACTGAGGCGAGGCTGTAGAGCCTCGCCTCAGTCCTTTTAAAAAGCCTCGCGAAGTTTCGCGGCCGCAGGTCTCGTCTTCAGGGAACAGACCGTCCCGCTGCTGGTTCGTCAGGGATCAGCCTAGCACATAGGGATCGCAGCCGATGTCGTCGAGGTCATTTCTATCCACATACCCCGTGAGGGATATGACAGCCATGTACAACTTAAGGCTCGCTTCAGGCGCCAATATCACCGCTGCGTGGAGGCTGGCTTTGCCAGTTCGGCCAGGATGAGCTGGATGCCTTTGAGCATCTCCGGAAAGGGCAGGCTGTATTTGCCGTCCTCGCCGTTCGGGCCGGGGAGCTGTTCCGGCAGGAAGGGGACGTGCACAAAACCGGAGCTCATGCCGCCGTACCGTTCCGCCAGGCGGCAGCCGAGGTACATGACGTGGTTGCAGACATATGTGCCCGCGGAGTATGAGACGCGCGCGGGGATGCCGGCGGCATCCAGCGCCTCCACGAGCGCCCTCGCCGGCAGCTGCGAGAAATATGCCGCAGGGCCTTCAGGGCATATCGGCTCGTCCACGGGCGCAAAGCCGCTGTTGTCGGCAAGCAGCGTCCTGCCGTCGGCGCTAAGCGAGCTGTCCAGGTTCACGGCCACCCGCTCGACGGCAAGGCAGGGCGCATTGCCCGCCTGGCCGATGGACAGAAGGACGTCCGGGTGCAGGGCCCCGGCCGCTTCCTCAAGCGCCATCCCGGCGCCGCGGAATTCGACGGGCAGGATGAGCCTCTCGAGCTCTGCGCCCTCGGGCGGTTCCAGGGCCTTTACCAGCAGCTCCGAGGGGTTCACTGCCTGGCCGTTGAAGGGGACGAAGCCGGTGACGAGTATCTTTTTCATAATTCCCTCCTGAAATAAAAGACTGCCGCAGGTCACAGCCCCTGCGGCAGCTTTCGGCTTTGCCTGCTCAGCCCTCCGGCAGATAGTCGGGTTCCACGCCGTACTGCGCGCCGAGCCCCGTTATCGCCTGGGTGAAGGCCGAAATGTGGGCGTCGTCCGTGCCGCCCGTGTATGAAAAGGCAAACTGGCCCAGGACAGCGTCCATCTGCGCTACCGGGTTCCCATCGAGCATGATCGACTTGGCCTCTATAATGCTGTCGAGCGCGGCCTGCGAATCCGCGTCAGATGCGTCGAAGGCGTATACGATATCCACCACGGACGCGGCCTCGGCGTCCATGTACATGAAGCCGCCGGAGGCGTTGATCACGTCCACATCCCCGGAGCTCAGGGGCATGAGCAGGAACTTCTCGTTGCCGAGCAGGCCGCAGTCGGTCAGGTAGGTCTGGACGTCGTTGATCGTCCAGCTGTCGAACTCGGCGGGGTAGGCGGAGAAATCGGGGCCGGCCTCCGCGCCGTCTCCGGGCGCGTCAGTGCTGCCGCAGGCGGCAAGGGACGTTATCATTATGGCAGCCAGGGCAAAAATTGCAAGGGTTTTGATGAACTTTTTCATAACTTTTCCTCCGTATTCTTTATTCCGGACGGCCTCAGCCGTACATGGACTGGGATATCTTTTCCTCGAGCACCTCGCGGGGCTGGGCGCCGCTGAGACGCCCCTTTACTTCACCGTCGAGCAGGAAGAGCAGCGTGGGCGTGCCGCTGATGCCGAAGCGCTCGACATACGCGGGGCTTTTTTCTATGTCGCATTTGGCGAGGTTTATCTCGGGATCGTCGTAGATGAGCTCCGAGAGCACCATGTCCAGCAGCTTGCAGGGTCCGCAGTGGTCGGTCATGAAGTCGGCTATCCAGAAGCCCTCCCTGGTGACCGCGTCGAAATCCTTTTCCTCAACGAACAGCGTCATGTCTTATCTCCTTTCGAGCCGGGACCTGATGAGGTCGAATATTTTGAGCTGCAGCTCCTGGAGCACCTCGTAGTGGTCGAGCGGGTCGGTGCCGCCCTCACAGGGCAGGCCGAGGATGTCCAGGAATATCAGGCACTGCTTTATCTTGAGGATGTACCAGTCCCGCCGGGCGCGGATGAAGTCGTCGAGCGTGCGGATGCCGTCCTGCTTCCAGGCTTCGGGTATGCCCTCGCGGATGTCGATGTGCTCGGTCTCGAGGAAGAGCTTCACGAAGTAGTCCCGCTCCAACTCGCCGAGCACGCGGATGTCCTCCTCGTCGCAGTCCATGGGCGGCAGGGCCTCCAGGATCATGGAGGTGACGTAATAATTGACCTCCGCCAACATGCTCATGGTCTTCTCCTGACGGATGTAGTCCTCGTATTCCCTGACGGTGCGCAGCTGCCTGCCGTCGGCGGTACTGGCCTGCAGGGCCTGGACCATCTCGTCCGTGGGCTCGGGCGCCTGCCTGCGCCTGAGCTCCAGTATCGTCGCCGTGACCGGCCCGCCATCTATGTCCACGGACAGCGTATCGCCGCGGCGGCAGCCGGTGAGCGCCTCCTCCAGCCTGCGGTTGTAGAGCCCGCGGCCCAGGGTGACGGTCACCCTCTCCTTGTTGTAGCGCGGCGCGGCGCCGGACACCCTGAGCACGGCGGTGTCGCCGGCAGCGGCGGGCGTAGCCTCGGGCAGAGGGGCTAGCACGAGCTGCTCGCGCACGATGGCCTTGTGCGCCAGGGCGATAAGCTCCTCCTCCGAGGGCAGGGCGTGCACTGCTTCGGGGCGCTCGAGGTATTCGCCTAAATACTCGTCAAAGTCGATGCTGAACGATTCGGGCAGTTTTGTGCGCATGACCGGGCCTCCCTCCTTTCCTTACAATTCGCACTTGAACGCGCGGTTTGCAACTTTCCTGAGATAGCTGTCCGCGCCCTGCATGACCTGCGCAGGCGCGCCGCTGCTCTCGACCTCGCCGTCGCGGAGGATGATGACGTGGTCCGCGTTGCGGATGGCGGCGAGGGAGTGGGCGATGATGACGGTCGTACGGCCCTTCATGAGCTCGTTGAGCGCCTCTATGACGTCGCGCTCGCTGTGGGCGTCGAGGTTGCTCGTGGCCTCGTCCAGCAGCAGGTAGTCGGGGTTATTCAGTATGGCCCGGGCGATTGCGAGGCACTGGCGCTGGCCGCCGGAGAAGTTGGCCCCGCCGAGCGCGACCTTGGTGTCGAAGCCCTCGGGCAGGCGGGTCACGAAATCGTATATGCGCGCCTGCTTTGCGGCCTTTTCGAGCTCCTCCGTGCTGATGGCGCGCTCGCAGCCGTAGCAGATGTTCTCGCGGATCGTGCCCTCGATGAGCGGGCTGTCCTGAGCCACGAGGCAGAAGGCCTTGCGCCACTCGAAGAGGTCGTAGTCGGCGGCGGGCCGGCTGCCGAATCTGAGCTGCCCTGCATCTGGCTCTGCAAGGCGGTCGATGAGCTTGAAGAGCGTGCTCTTGCCGGAGCCGTTGGAGCCGATGAGCGCGGTTATCTTGTTCTTGGGTATGGTGCAGGAGATGTTTTTGAGCGCGGGCTTGCCGCCGTAGGAGAAGCTGAGCTCCTCGATGGTGATGTCCTGATCCGGCACATCCATGCTCAGCCCGGCCTCGCCGCGCTCGTCGGGCAGGCGCAGCACGCTGATGACGCGGGAGAGCGCGCCGTTGGCCTGGCGGATGGTGCCGACATAGCTTATGAAGGTCGTGGCGACGGTACCGACGCTTGTGGCTATTGAGTAAAACGCGATGACGACGCCGACGCGGATGACGTTGTCGTTCACGAGCTGGGCGCCGATAATAAAGGGGATGAGCAGGCTGAGTATGCTGAAGAGGTGCTGCATGGCGTTGTAGGCGAGCGTCATGAGCCCTGTCTTTATCTGCGTTGAGTACTGCTTGTCGAAGTGCTCGAGGCCCCTTTCCGTCTCCTCGGCCTGGGTGCCGGAGATCTTGATGAGGTTCAGGCTGCCGGTGTGTTCGACAAGATAGGTGGTGGTGCCGGAGAGCATGGCCTGCGTCTTCTGCGCGATGATGAAGTTGAGTTTCGCATAGACCCAGCCGAACAGGATGCTCACGGGGACGAGCCAGAGCATGGCGACAGCCAGGGTCTTGTTGAGCCGGAACATCCTTTCGATGTACAGCCCGAGGGTCACGCAGGTGGCGAGCATCTGCACGACGGTGGTGATGAGCTTGCTGGCGAAGTCGCAGTCGGAGGTGACGCGGCTGACGAGGGACTCGCCGGAATCCTTGTCATAGCAGCTCAGCTTGGTGTACATTATCTTCCGCCAGAGCTTGACGCGCAGGCCGAGGTTTATCTTCTCGGAGGCGAAGGCGGAGAAGATGACCGTCCCGGCTGCGGCGGCGCCGACCAGCAGGTAGGTAATGGCGAAGCTCACAAGCTGCCTTGTGGGCACGTCGCCGTTCGCGTCTACCATGCTGCCCGTGAAGAGGCTGATGTTCATCGAGGCGTAGGCGGAGAGCATCGCCATGGCAAAGATCAAAAGCAGGGGCAGGACGGGCATCCGTGTACCTTTGAGGGCCCAGAGGTTGTCCCGGACGGACGATTTTTCCAAAACGAAGCTGTCTTTTTGCTCTTTCATTTTGCAAACACCTCCTGATAGGACTGCTCCTCGACCAGCTCGCGGTACAGTGGGCAGCTCTGCATGAGTTCCTCATGCCTGCCGGCGGCGCTGACCCGCCCGCCGCTGAGCACGATGATATGGTCGGCGTGGGTGATGAAGCCCAGCTCATGCGTCACGGCGACGACGGTCTTCCCGGTGAAGCTGCAGAAGAGGGTCTCGCAGATGTTGGCGGCGGATTCGCTGTCGAGCGCGCTGGTGGGCTCGTCCAGGAGGAGGACGTCGGTGTCCTTGAGCAGCTCGCGGGCGATCACCATGCGCTGGCGCTGCCCGCCGGACATCGTGCTGCCCCAGAGCGCGAGCTGGGAGTCGTAGCCCTCCGGCGTCGAGGCGATGAAACCGTGTATGCCGGCGGCCCTCGCTGCCTCCTCGAGCTCGGCGTCGCTGACGGGCCGGTGCACGCCGTAGGTCAGGGCCTCGCGTATCGTGCCGCTGAACATCTCGGCGTCCTGGTTGACGTAGGACAGGCGCCTGCGCCAGGCCTTCAAATCGAGCCCCTCGAGCGAGGCGCCGCCGACGCTTATCGCTCCGCCCTGGGGCGAATAGAGCTTCTCGATAAGGCGCAGGACGGTGGTTTTGCCGCTGCCGGAGAGGCCGACTATCGCGGTGGTCTTCCCTGCCGGCAGGGTAAAGCTGAGCCCGTCGAGGACGGGAGCGCCCTCGCGGTAGGCGAAACTCACGCAGTCGAAGCTGATATCGCCCGCCGGGGCGTCTTCCGCGCCTTCGTTCATGGCCTCCTGCGGCGCGACCATCATGGCGCTCAGCCTTGCGGCGCGGCCCTGGACGTCCTTCAGGTTGGACCAGATGTTCGTCAGCTGCCTGAGTACCGTGTTGATGGTGGGCACGAACAGATAGAAGGCGAGCCAGGACTCGAGGTCTATCTCTCCACCGCGCAGCAGCAGGCAGCCCCAGAGCACCGCAATGACGATGCCCACGATCTCGGCAAGTATCGTGTACGCGACGATGACGCTGTTGGCGTAGGCGTAGTTGATGTTGGCCTTGTACAGCTCCTTCGAGGCGCCGACGCCCCTCTCCTCCTCCGCCTGCTCGGTGACGAAGGATTTTATCATCGTGAGGTTGCGTATCCTGTCGGTGAGGTAGCCGGTGAGCCCGCCGATGCGCAGCTGTATGCGGCTGCTGACCTTGTACTGCCAGCGCCCGATGAAAACGGCGTAGATGATGTAGAACGGTATGAGCACCAGCACGGACCAGAGCAGCCTGGGGCTGAAGCTGTTTATCTGGGGCAGGGCCTGCGAGAGGTACATGATGAGGCCGGGCGCGGTAGTGATGACCTGCACGAGCTGCTTTACGGTGATCTCGGCGTCGCTGGTCACGGCGCTGAGCAGGCCGGAGGCGCTGTGCTCGTCGTAGTAGTCCGAGCGTATGCCCATCATCCGCGTCCACACCGCCCGGCGGACCGAGCGCACAGAGCGCGCCTCGGCGAGCAGCGACACCACGCCCACGAGCAGCAGCATCACCATCAGCGAGGAGTAGTTGATGATGACGTCGGTTATGGCCTTCTGCGAGAAGTTGCCGGAAAACAGCGCCGCAGTGGAGCCGGGCAGTTTCGTGACCGTGAGATAATAGACCACGGTCACGAAGCCCGCTGCTATTATCCAGCCCCAGCTGAGATGCGCGTATTTGAAGAACGCCCCGAATTCCCTCCACTTGTCCCCGGCCCCGCTGTCCGGGCGCTTGCTGCCGGTATCTTTTGTCATGAGCTGTACGACCTGCCTTTCGTCCTGGGATCGTGTGCGGCGATGCAATAATTTAAAGCGATTGTAGCCCTTTTGGCGGCGTGTTTCAATGCCGGAGGTCCATTCCGGCATATGGCTGCCTGAGTGGTCGGATATGCTGCGCATTTGGTCCGCGCGCTTTGGCTATTGAAGAGAGCCGGGAAAAAGGTTAAAATAAAGCAGTAAACTGATGAGACGGGGAGAAATGAGCCTCATGCTGTCCCTAGTGCTGACCGGGGCGGCCGCGTTCCTGGCCTGGATGCTCGGCGCGTCGTTCATACAAGTGAAAACGGGCGCCGCGCTGTTCAGCGCCGCCGTGTGCGCCCTGCTGTCCGCGCTCGCGGCCTGGCTCATGTGCCGGGCGGGGCTGCGGGACGTCCTGCCCGCGGCGTTTTTGGGCCTTTTCCTGCTCGGGGCGCTCTCGCTCCAGCTGCAGGGCCGCGCCGGCCCGGGCGGCTGCACTCTGGCCTTTTGCCTGGCGCTCGGGGCCTTTTTCGCCTTCGTGCCGCTCATACGCGCGGCGGAGGCGGAGGCCTCGGCGGGCGCCCTCGCTGTGGGCGCGGGCTTCTGCGCGGTATTCGCCGCCGTCTGGGCCGCCCTGCGCGGGCGTTTTCCCGGCGCGGGCTGGCAGGAGTATTTCGGCCCCGGCAAGGGCGAGCAGAACCGCCTGGACCTCAGGAAGCCGCATGTTTACGCCGCGGCCGCGGCGCTCTGCGCAGGGAACGCGCTGCTACTCAGCATAGACGCCCGGGAACTGCCCCGGGCTGCGGCGCTGTCGGCCTGCGGTTTCCTGATGCTCTGGGGCGGCGTGCTGCTCATAATACTGATGACCCACTATAAAAAGGAGCGGCTCACCGTGCTGCTCGAGCAGCAGTACCGCGAGGAGACCCAGGCCTTCATGAACGTCATCCGCTCGCAGAGGCACGACTATAACTTCCATGTGCAGACGATAGCCGGGCTCATCGCCGGCAACAGGATAGAGGAATGCCGCGCCTACGTCAGGGCCCTCGAAAAGGACTCGGCGGAGATGAACGCGCTCATGCCCATAAAGGACCCCGCCATTTCCGCGACCATCTTTTCCTTCCGCTCCCTGGCCGTGCGGGAGGGCATAGCGCTGCGCATAGACATAGAGTACGATCTTTCGCAGATAGCGACGAACGTCTACGAGACGAACAAGATACTGTCCAACCTGCTGCGCAACGCCCTGGACGAGGTCTCGACCCACGCGGACAAATCCTACGGCATCGGGCTCACCATACTCAAGCGCGGGGAATACTGCGTGATACGGGTCTCCAACAAGGTGCGCGACATACCCACGGCGGAGCAGCTCGGCAGGCTCTATGAGCAGGGCTACACCACCAAAACGGGGCATGAGGGCGTGGGCCTCAGCAGCATCCGCCTGCTGGCCGCGCGCTACCGGGGCATAGTTTTCGCCCAGATGGAGGGCGACGTCATCCACTTCATCGCCAGGATACCGATAAACACCTCAAAGCGGGAGGAGTGTTGAGCTTGAACCTGAAGAAGCTGAAAGTCCTGCTTATAGACGACGAGCCGGGTTCGCTGGAAGCCAGCCGCGGGAAGCTGTCCCTGTACGTCCCGGAGGAGAATATCCACACGGCGTCGAACGCCGTCGAGGTCATGCGCGTGATGAACAGCCTGCCCATAGACCTCGCCTTCGTGGACGTGGAGATGCCGGAGACGGACGGCTTCACCATCACGGATTATATCCGGCGCTCGCAGCCCTCGGCGCAGGTGGTGTTCCTGACGGGGCATGTCGAGCTGGGCGCCAAGAGCTATGACTATGAGCCGCTGGACTTCCTTTCAAAGCCGCTGGACGTGCTGCGCCTCAAGCGCACCTTTGAAAAGTACGAGCGCAGCAAGGGCGTGAGGGACGAGACGCGCGCCCAGCTCGCCCTCGAGGGCTCGAGCGGCTTCATGCTCATCTCGCCCGCCGAGATACTGTATATCGCGCACGAGGGCCGCAAAAACGTCCTGCACCTGGCAAGCGGCCTGCGCGAGGTGCGCGCTTCGCTCGACGAGCTGGAGCTGATGCTGGGCGAGTACGGCTTCTTCCGCTGCCATCAGTCTTTTATAGTCCCGCTCCGGCAGATACGCAGCGTGTCCCAGTCCGACTTCGGCCGGACCTTCACCGCGCACCTGCTGTGCGGGGAGAGCCTGCCCGTCAGCCGGGGCAAATTCCCGCTGCTGCGCGGCGAACTCAGCCGCCTGGGCGTCCGCTTTTTGTGAAGCCCGCCGGCCCATGCCGGGCGGCCTTTGAACGGAATATGCGTAAAACAGCCCGAATGAGCAGCCTGTGTTGAGCCTCGGGCTGTTTTGTCTATAATATTATCAAATCATGCGAAAAGGAGCGTAAATATGAGAAGCGGAGAGACTGTCGGAGGATTTGAGCTCGTCAGGACAACGCCCGTAGAGGATATCGGGGCGAGGGCACATCTGTTCCGCCACCTCGGGACCGGGGCAGAGCTCCTGTGGCTCGAGCGGAAGGACCGGAACAAGACCTTTGCCGCAGCCTTCCGGACGATACCGGAGGACGACACGGGCGTCTTCCACATACTCGAGCACTCCGTGCTCTGCGGCTCGGCGCGCTATCCTGTCAAGGAGCCCTTCGTCGAGCTGCTCAAGGGCTCCTTGAGCACCTTCCTGAACGCCATGACCTTCCCGGACAAGACCGTCTATCCCGTCGCCAGCCGGAACGATACGGATTTCCGCAGCCTCATGCGGGTCTACCTGGACGCGGTCTTCTGCCCGGCCATATACGAAAACGAGAACATCTTCCTCCAGGAGGGCTGGCACTATGAGTGGGACGAGAGCGGGCAGCCTCGCCGCGTGGGCGTGGTCTACGGTGAGATGACCGGCGCCTTTTCGTCCGTGGACGAGGTGATCGGCACCGGCATCACCCGGCTGCTGTTCCCGGATACCTGCTACGGCCGAGTCAGCGGCGGGGACCCGGAGCACATACCCGAGCTGACGTATGAGGCCTTCCTCGCCGCGCACCGGCGCTTTTATCACCCCTCAAACGCCCTGTTTTTCCTGGACGGCGAGCTGGACGCCGCGGATATCCTAGCGGAGCTCGACCGGGAATACCTCTCGAAATACGGGCGCCGGGCGCAGGAGCCCGGGCCCGGCCGGCAGAGGCTGCTGCCTTATCGCGAGGCGCAGCTGAAATACGCCGTCACGCCCGGGGAAGAAAACGGGCAGCGCGCGCACTTTGCCCTGGGCAGCATCGCCGGGGACTGGCGCGACGTTGTGCGGAACCTGGCCCTGCTGGTGCTCCGGGACTGCCTGTGCGGCTCGAACAGCGCCCCGCTCAAGCGCGCCGTGCTGGAAAGCGGGCTCTGCCAGGACCTCAGCTTTGACGTCGAGAGCGACATGGCGCAGAGCCTGGTGCTGCTGCAGCTGCGCAACACCTCCGAGGACAAGCTGCCGGGCCTGAAGCTCCGGCTGCAGCAGCTGATCGCTGAGATCGCAGAGCGCGGCCTCGACAGGGACGAGCTCGCCGCCTCGCTCAACCGGCTGGAATTCCTGAGCGGCGAGCGCCGGGAGCCCTACGGCGTGCAGCTGGCGCTGCTCGCTTACCGCGCCTGGATGTACGGCGGAGAGCCGGAGCTGTACCTCAACACCTCCGCCGCGTTCAAAGCCCTGCGCGAGAAGCTGGATACGCCGTATTTTGAAGACCTGCTCAAGGAGCTGTTCCTGAGCGGCGAGGGCCTTGCCGCGCTGCATGTACTGCCCTCCGTGACGCTGGAGGCGGAAGACACCGGGCGGCGGCAGAGCCGGCTGCTCGCGGAGCTCTCCAAGCTCGGCGAGGAGGGCAGGGCCCGGCTGCGGGAAAAGGCCGAGGCCCTGTCGCTGTGGCACAGGACGCCCGACAGCGCAAAGGCTCTGGCCTCCATCCCGCACCTCTCGCCGGACGAGCTGCCCTCGGAGCCGCTGCTCACGCGGGTAGGCGAGGAGAGCCTGCTGGGCGTGCGCGTGCTGCGGCCGGAGGTGGACGCGCCCAGGACGGCCTACCTGGACCTTTACTTTGCTCTGCCCGGCGCGGGGCCCGGGACCCTGTCCGCCGCGGCCCTGCTGGCAGAGCTGCTCACGGAGCTGCCCACGGCCCGGCACACGGCTCCGGAGCTGCAAAGGGCCGTGAAGGCCGAGCTCGGCGAGCTGAGCTTTGCCGTCGATGTGTACAGCCGCCCCGGTGAGCCGGAGGTGTGCACGCCCTATTTCCGGGCGTCGGTCAGCGTGCTCGGGCAGAAGCTGGACGCCGCGGCGGAGCTTGCGGCCGAGGTGCTGCTCGAGACCGAGTTTGACCATCCGGACAAGGTGGGCGAGGTGCTCCGGCAGGCCCTCACGCGGCAGCAGCAGAACATCATCCTGGCCGGGCACAGCTGCGCCATGCGCCGAGCGCTGTCGGGGCTGACCGCCGAGGGCGCGGCGCTGGAGCGGACGGACGGCTACGCCTATTACGACTGGCTGCGCGGCCTCTGCGCACAGCCGGACGCGGCCATCCCCGGCCTGCTGCAGGAGCTCGCGCAGCTGCGCGCCGCCTTCACCAGGGCGAATCTGACGCTCAGTGCGGCGGGCGACGTGAGCGCATCGCGGATAGAGCGGCTGCTTGAACGCTTCCCTGAAGGGGTAAAAAAGGACGCCGGCCTGAGCTTTGGGACGCTCAGGCCGGTGCGGGACGCCATCGTCATACCTGCGGGGATAGGCTATGCGGTAAAGGCGGCGGAGCTGTACCGGGCAGGCGGCAGGGTGAGCGGAAGCATGGACCTGGCGGGCAAGCTCCTGTCGCTCGATTACCTGTGGAACGAGGTGCGCGTGAAGGGCGGCGCGTATGGTGCAGGGCTGAACGTCACGCCCAACGGCAGCGTTTTTGCCTACTCCTACCGCGACCCTGACCCGGCGCGGACGCTGGCGGTGTTTGATGGCGCGGCTGAATATCTGCGGCGCTGCTGTGCGGAGAAGAGGGACCTGGGGCAGCTGATCATCGGGGCCGTCTCCGACAGCGAGCCGCTCCGGTCGGCCCACGACGAGGCCCTTGCCGCCGCTGCGCGGGTGCTGCGCGGCATCAGCGAGGAGGACAAGCGCAAGCAGCGGCAGGAACTGCTTGGGACGACGCACGAGGAGCTGCTGGAATGCAGCCGCGTGCTTGAGGCGGCTGCAAGCAGCTGCGTAACAGCCGGCGAAACGCTGGCGGAGGCCTGCCAAATGGAGAGAACGCTCCTGCTGTAAGCCGCACCCCGCGACGACAGAAGGAAGCAGCCGGCAAGAGCCCCAGCCAGCACAGTTAAGCGTCCCAGCAAAACGGACAACACATGAAAACCCTAATACAGGTAATAAAGATGCGTCATTAATACTGCAGTTTTCAGGTTCTAATGTTAGTTGCTTTACGAGGTCTGGAGTTGATTAGTGCCAGACCTCGTATCTATGTTAAAGCATCTGACAGGAGAAATCAGCGGGAGTTGTTCAGCCAGCTGTTTACGGCCTCATTAATATTCCCTATAGCTTTATTCCAACATCAGAAAAAGCCGCGTCAGATATACTCGAGTCGCACGTCGGACATTAACCGATCCTGTGCAAAGCATATCGGGCACATGGCAATTGCCGCGAATTGCCATGTGCCCGATATTTAGTCAAATCTACAATTTGCATCATCCCCTGCCATTCCAGGCGCGATATATGATATATATTTATATGTGGTATTTTCACCGACAATGTGATCTTCCCTCCCATTTTCTCTTCAAGCTCTCTTTGTCTCTCCAGATGTGCGGCCTTTTCTCCAGCATCAGTGAATTATTCCTTATTTTGGGCATTATTTGCCCGGCAGGTGAGAACATATCTGTAATTTAACGCTTGCAATACGCATAGGCGCAGCTATAATAAAACAGTAGTGAGTTATATGAGGAGGAGCGATCTTCGTGCTTCGTAAGCTTTTATCCGGCGTTCTGTGCGCCGCGCTGCTTTTTGGCCTCTGCGGTTATGCCGCCCTGGCCGAAGGCCCCGACGATCTGCCTGCAAACGACAGCAAGGCCGTCCACATCCAGGACTATATCATCGGTTTCGTGTCTGACGACGGCAGCGGCGGGCATGTCTCCGTCTTCGACAGCGGCTCAGGCATCAACGGCATGGCCTCCGGCGAGCCCCTGCCCGACGAGACCTGGCAGCCATGGGTCGATCTCAAGCTCGGCGCGTACACCCACGATGAGCCGTCAAACGTCTACACGCCCGCCGGGAACGTGAGCATCTCGGTAAAAAGCATGGGCATACAGACGCTCTCAGGCAGCAGCGACGCTCTCAGTTTCGCCTCCGACGAGCTTATCACGTCGAGCTCCGCGCAGATGGAAAGGCTCTATCTGAAAAGTGGCTGCGCCGCCGAGGCCCTCGTCAGCGCCGAGCTTGAGATAAGCGTCAGCGGCCAAACGCCCGTGACAGGCACTGTCAGTCTGGGCGTAACCATCATCGACCCTGGCCCGGCCCAGTTTGCCCTGTACACCACCGAGGCCGAAGGCGACCTCCTCGCAGAGTGGTCCACGGTCTGCTATTACGAGCTCAATGACGGCTCAGTGTGGCTCCGGCCCGAGGCCGGACTCTCCGATGCCGACAAGGACCAGCTCGAAGTGTGGGCAAACAGCACTGAACTTGACCTCGCTTGGAACAATGATAAAAGCGCCGCCAAAATAACCCTGCCTGAACCTGAAGTAAACAGCATTTACACGCTCTCGGTCAGTATGGGGCCTCAGCAATACATACTCCGCGTTACGTCGTCGCCGGTGTCCAGTGCCGCGCACATCGAGCTGGGCGGCCAGGACTGCGTCGTCGGTTTTTACGACAGCGGCAGCCTCATCTTCGACGAGGGCAGCTCGCTCAGCTTCTCGACCGGCTCTGCGGCCTCGTCTGAGGCGCCGCGCAAAATGCTGTTCGGCCTGGACTTTGCCGCCGGAACCTATACGCCTGATTTTGAGCTCGTCGAGGGCGTAGATATTGCAGTAAAGAGCATGGAGATAATCACCGTCGCCGGCAGCAGCGGCGCCTTCAGCTTCTCGGCCGAGGATGACGTTTTCACGTTCAGCGGCGCGGCCGAGGCGCTCTACTGCCGCGAGGGCGTGAAAGCGATAGCCCGCGTCACGGCCGAACTCGAGATAAGCGCTGAGGGAATGGATGCCGTGACCGCGACCGTCAGCCTGGGCGTGAGCGTGAATCCCTCGGGCCTGAGCCTCTACACTTCCGAAGCGATGGACGAGGCCTCGCGCGTCGCGGCGGACTCGACGGTGGACTATTTCTCGCTCACGGACGGCTGCCTGTGGCTGCATTCGGCGAGCGGCTTTGAGCCGAACTTCAAGGTCGAGAGCGACTATGGTGAAGCCGTTTGGACGGAGTCTCAGAACAACACCGTCAAAATACAGCTGCCCGAACCCGATGCCAGTGCGAACAGCTACGGCCTGCACATATCCAACGGCCCGGATCACATGAGCGTGATCATAAGCTGCTTCCCTGAGGGCAGCTGCATACGCATACAAAACGGCAGCAACGAGTACATCGTCGGCTTTGCCTTCGGCGAGGGCGAGGACGGCGTCACGATCATAAGCGAGGGCAACTGGAGCTACGGCAACACAACGACCGAGGCGGCGGACCCGGACAACCCGCGCATACTGTTCCGCGAGATGGCCGTGGACGTCGGCCTGCGGAAGGAGGACGCCCAGGGCAGCGCCTACTACGAGCTGGACAAGACCGGCCCCGTGAGCGTCAGGGTGCTCAGCATGGAGGTGCAGCACTTCTACGGCGAGTGCGAGGGCTTTGACGAGACCTTCAGCTTTGCTGAAAGCGGGCAGCAGGTCACGCGCGTTGAGTCGCCGGAGGGCAACAGCGCGGATATCTATGTGAAACGCGGCTACGACGCGACGGCGCTCGTCACCGCCGAGGTGGAGGTCACCGTCGGCGGCAGCACTCAGACCGGCAGCGTCAGCATGCAGCTGCACATAGACCGCGGCACACAGCAGACTATGACGCGCCCTGAGAATGACACCGTCGGCGCGCTCAACGCCGCGTTGGAGGAGATGGCGCAGGAGCTTCCCGAGGGCGGCACGGGTTTCGTGGATGTGTACCTGACCGCGGACAGCTACGAGGGCACCATCGTTATCCCCGAGGAGTTCATCACTCGAGGCAGCTATGAACTGACCCTGATGTCCATAATGCCCACTGACCGCACGGCCATTATCGGCGGCATAGACCTCAACAACTCCCGCGCCAGCGTGCGCGACCTGGACTTCATCGCGCCTGACAGCGGCTCTGAGACCAAAGCCATCTGGAACGGCTGCAGCACCACGGTGCAGAACAGCAGCTTCCAGGGCTACGACGTGGCAATAGACGCTAGCGTGAACACGATAAACCCGCGCTACTGCGTGTTCGTGGACAACGTCGTCGCCGCGCGCATCGACCTGCCCGAGAGCACGAACTATTCCGCCCGCAACGACTGGTACAACAACGTCTTTATCAACAACGGCACGGCGGTGCAGGTGCTGGGGCTCAACGAATTCGTCAGCCCCTACTATTTCCGCGTCACCGGCAGCAACTTCGTGGGCAACAGCGTGGCCTTCGACGTGCGCTGCGAGGGCACGGTGTATTTCTACCGCAACTACTACGGCGAGGTGAAAAACAACGCCCAGGGCATGACGGCCTCCCAGATCCTTGAGGCCCTGCGCGACGGCGGCTCGAAGGATATCCAGAAGCAGCCGCCCGTGGTCAGCATCGCCGACCACAGCAGCACCAAGGTCGTGACGAACCCTCGCTGGAACGAGCCCGTGAAGTTCGATCCCGGCATACCCTCGCTGCCTGCCGCCGTACAGACGCTTTCGGCTCGCGCGTCGCTCATGGCCTTCACGCTCGCGGCGCCCGCGCAGGAGAGCACGAACTACCTCACCGCCGACTGGGAGCTGCCCACCGAGATAGTGATCGGCGAGGACGGCCTTGAACTCAACGCCGCCGCCTTCGCGGAGGCCTCCGGGGAAGAGCGCATCATCAGCGTCGTTGACCAGAATGGCAAGCTGCTGGGCGTCTGGAACTTCGGCACAGAGGCGCACGAGGGGCTCAGCGGCAGCTTTGACGCCGCGTTCGGGCTGACCGAGCGCGAGGACGGCTCGCTCGGCATCACCATAAACGACGAGGACGGCCTGCTCGAGGCGCTGAAGCCCACGCTCACGATACCGAACGCCTCCGGCGGGGTCGAGCACGAGGGCGGCGCCGTGGACTCCGAGCCCGCCGAGGGCGGCCTGAGCTTCACCGTGGCAGGCGGCGGCAGCTACGAGATATCCGAAGAAGTCAGCGAGCCGGAAGAGCCGGACGAGCCGGAAGAGCCGGACGAACCGGACGTGCCGGGCGAGCCGGACGTGCCCGATACTCCGGTGCAGCCCGGCGTGCCTGTAGTGCCGTCAGAGCCTGCGGAGCCAGACGTGGCCGTGCCGGACTTTGACGATGTGGACGAGGGCGCGTGGTACTATGACAGCGTGGCCTGGGTCTGCGGCGCGGGGCTCATGGAGGGCAGCTCGGAGAGCGCCTTTGAGCCCGAGGCGACGATGACCCGCGCCATGGTCTGGGCGATACTGGCGCGCGCGGACGGCGAGACGGTGACTGGCGCGGTCTGGGCCGATGCCGCCCGCGAGTGGGCGATGGCCGAGGGCGTGAGCGACGGCACGGACCTGTACGGCTTTGTGACCCGCGAGCAGTTTGTGACCATGCTCTGGCGCTATGCCGGAGAGCCCGCCTCCGAGGCCGGGCTCGGCGCATATACCGACGCGGGCAGCGTCAGCGCCTGGGCCGCGGCGGCGATGGCCTGGGCCGTGGAGCAGGGCATCATAAGCGGCGTGACCGAGACCGCCATAGCGCCCCGGGCCACCGCCACCCGGGCGCAGGCGGCGGTCATGCTGACGCGCTTCATGAAGGCCCAGTAAACGCTCCCCTGCGGCAGCGCACCTGCCCCATGATACAGCACTTCCCCTGGCACAGGGCATCCAGCTCCTGAGCCAGGGGAAGTTTTTTACGCCTCAATATTGCCTGCGGTTGTTTTTATACAGCTGAAGATGCCCTCCGGCCGAAAGATCGCGCTCGCCGCCGGCATCGGCGCGCACGAGTATGGCCGGAACTTGGGGCAATGACTCAAAAGCGCCTTCTGAGTTTGCCGGGTTTGTCTAGGATGTAGCCGCCCAGGGTGGTCAAGCGGCTTTTGAATTCTGGTGAGGCCAGCACCTCCAGCAGACGCCGGACGGCTGGGCTGTCCCAGGCGCTGTCGGCGATGAGCAGGTCGTACTGCTCCGTGCAGACGGGCAGGAAATCCAGGCCGTACAGCCTCGCCGCCGACCAAATGCCCATGCCCGCGTCCGCAGAGCCGGCGGCGATCTGCGCCGCCACAGAGGTGTGGGTCAGCTCCTCGCGCCCGTAGCCGTACACCTTCGAAGCATCCACGCCGCATTTCCGGCAGAGGTAGTCCGCCAGGATGCGCGTACCGGAGCCCTTCTGCCGGTTCACATAGCGCAGGCCGGGCCGGGCTATGTCCGCAAAGCCGCCAAGGCCCAGGGGATTGCCCGGCGCAAGCATCAGGCCCTGGGTCCTGCCCACACATTCCACCAGCCTCACCCCGCCCTGCGGGAAAAAGCGCTCCACACAGCTCTCATTATAGCTGCCGCTGGCCTCGTCCAGCAGGTGGATGCCCGCCGCGTGGGCCTCGCCTCGGCGTATGGCCATGATGCCGCCCATGGAGCCGACGTGGCTGGAGGACATCCTCACCGCCGGCTCGGTGCGGCGCAGCAGGTCGGAAACCTCGTCGAGCAGCGGGTCGTGGCTGCCTATGACGACGAGCCCGCCGTGCAGCTCGCTCTCGGGCCGCAGCAGCCTCACCCCGACCTGCGCGCCGGCCTCCAGGCCCTCGCAGCCCTGGGGCAGGCTCAGGATGCCGTCCGCGCGCATGAAGGAGCTCACCACGCCCGCGCCCCGGTCCAGAGGCGAGGCCACGAGCCCCTCCGGGCCCTCGCCCAGGCGCACCCGCACGAATTCGCGGTACTTGAGCCCGGAGACCAGGCCCCGGCCCAGCTTTGCGCTGACGGTCTTCTCCTCGCCGCCGGGCGCCGTGCCCGTATATAGCCCCAGCACCGGCCTCAGCAGCTCCTCGAGCACCAGGATGCCCGAGACGGGGTAGCCCGGCACGCCCAGGATGGGCTTTTTGCCCGCATAGCCCAGGATGGCGGGTTTGCCGGGCTTTATCGCGAGGCCGTGGCAGAGCACCTCGCCAACACGCTCTATAGCCGCGCAGCTGAGGTCCTCGCGCCCGGCGGAGGAGCCGGCGTTGAGCAGCACGGCGTCGCAGGCGGAGAGCGCCTCGCGCAGCGCCGACTCTATGGCCCCGGCCTCGTCGCGCACGATGGGCCAGACCTTCGGCTCTGCGCCCCAGTCCCTGAGCATGGCGGAAAAGATGGCGGAGTTGAACTCGATGATATCGCCCTCGCCGGGGTCCTCGCGCGGCTCGACGAGCTCGTCGCCCGTGGGTATGATGCCCACGACGGGCCTTTTGCAGACCTCGCACTCGAGCACGCCCGCGGCGAGCATCGCGCCCACGGCGGCGGGGCCTATGCGCGTGTACGAGGGCAGCAGCATCTCGCCGGCGCAGATGTCCTCGCCTATCTGCCGCACATGCTGCCAGGGCGCGGCGGCGGCGCGCAGGCGGATGCCGCCGTCCTCCAGCGGCTCAATGTCCTCGGCCATGACCACGGCGTCGCAGCCCGCAGGCAGGGGATCGCCCGTGTCCACGGGGACGTATTCGCCGGCCGCCAGCGTCACCGGCGTGGTCTCCGTAGCACCGAAGCTGAGCGAGGCCGCTATCGCCGCGCCGTCCATGGCGCAGGCGTGGTAGTGCGGCGCGCAGATCCTGGCGTACACCGCCCGGAAGCTCACGCGGCCCGCCGCGTCCTGCGCCCTCACCGTCTCCGGCATGGGCTCAAGGCCGTTTTTGCGCAGTATATTTATATAGTCCTCCCGCGCCCTCTCAAGGGGCGTGTTGGTCAGATAGCGGAAGCCCATCAGCCCTCCACCTCCAGCTCTATGTCCACCTCGGCGCCCCGGTGCAGGCCCTCGCAGTCACGGGGCACGCGCAGGATGCCGTCGGAGGCCGCCAGAGCCCGGATGAGCCCGGATTTCGTCCGCACGGGCTCGGCGACGTACTCCCCGCCGGAGCGCGAGAGCTTCACGCCGCAGAAGAGCTCGCGCCCGTCGTTTGCGGGCAGCTCGGCCCCCAGCCGGGCCTTCATCCGGTACGGCCCCTCCTGCCTGCCCAGCAGCGAGCTTATGTGCGCGCCCATTAGCAGCTTGCCCGTGAAGTACGCCGCCGCGGGGTGGCCCGGCAGGCCGAAGACGGGCTTGCCGGCTATCTCGCCCAGCATGGCGGGCTTGCCGGGGCGCATGGCGAGGCCGTGGAAGAGCAGCCGGCCCCGGCGCGCTATTATCCGGCTCACGGCGTCGCGGGCCCCGGCGGAGCTGCCGCCGCTGACGGCCACGAGGTCGAAATCCGCCGCCGCGCGCAGGAGCGCCGCGTCCAGCAGCTCCTCCTCGTCCTGGACTATGCCCAGAAACTCCGCCTCGGCCCCGAGGCCCTCCAGCAGGGCGCAGAGCATGGGCCCGTTCACGTCCCGAACCTCGCCCGGACCGGGCCCGGCTTCCGGCGGCACCAGCTCATCGCCTGTGCTGAGCACGGCGGCGCGGGGCCTGAACCTAACGGACGGCTCGGTAACGCCCAGGGCGGCGAGGGCGCCTATGTCCATGGCTCGGAGCCTGCGCCCGGCCGGGAAGACCAGCGCGCCCGGCTCCACGTCGTCGCCTTTGAAGACCAGACCCTGGCCGGGCGCGGCGCTTTTCGTGAGCCCGATGAGCCCCGCGCCGTAGTCCTCGGCGTACTCGAGCATGACCACGGCGTCGGCCCCTTCGGGCAGGGCCCCGCCCGTGGGTATGGCGGCGCAGTCGCCGGGCCCCAGCCTGAAACCGGGCGCCTTGCCCATCTCGACCACACCCGCCAGGCGCAGGAGCGCCGGGACGGCGTCGCCGCAGCCGAAGGTGTCCGAGGCGCGCACGGCGTAGCCGTCCACGGCCGAGCGGTCAAAGCCCGGCACATGCTCCGAGGCCCTGATGTCCTCCGCCAGCACCCGGCCCAGGGCAGAGCCGAGCGGGCAGGGCCCGGCGGCGGTGCGCAGTGCGCCGAAATTCTCCCTCAATATGTGCAGCGCCTCGTCGGGCGTCACGACGTTCAGCATATCCCAGCCTCCTTTTACTCGAGTTTAAACCCCGGCCGGGCCTTTTGCAAGCCCGGGCCTTGCGCCGGGTCGGCTTCCGGGTTAAACTGTGGGAAAGGAGGCGTTTACATGGGTCTGAGTGACGGCGGCGTATTCATAGCCGGTCTGGGCGGGCTGGGCGGCTACCTGCTCGAGCACATGCTCCGGCTGGGCCCGGCTTTCATCCGCGCGGCGGACGGCGACGTGTTCGACGAGTCGAATTTAAACCGCCAGCTGCTCTCCGCGCCCTCGCTGCTGGGCCGGGGCAAGGCGGAGCTCGCCGCCGAACGCGCGCGGCTGGTGGCGCCGGGGCTGAGCTTTGAGGCCGTGTCGGAGTTTTTGACAGAGGAAAACTGTGACAGGCTGCTCTCCGGCTGCGTCGTGGCGCTCGACGGGCTGGACAACGTGCGCTCGCGCCTTGTGCTCGAGGCCGGCTGCGCGAGGCTGGGCATCGCCCTCGTCCACGGCGCCATAGGCGGGCCCTTCCTGGAGGCCGGGACCGTGCCGCCGGGCAGCGGCATGCTCTCCAGGCTCTACCCCGGCGGGAAAGAGCCGAAAAAACTGCCGGGCCTTAGCCCCACAGCCGCCGTATGCGCCGGCATCCAGGCCGCCGAGGCCGAAAAGCTCCTGCGCGGAGAAAGGCCGCCGCTTTGGGGCAGGCTGCTCATGGCAAACCTTGACATCATGGAGTTTAATACGACAGTATTTGTGCGGGATTGAAAGTTCTATCTTTACAGGAGGATTAAAATCCGATATAGTATAGGGGTAAATTGTAGTCTTATTAACAATGCATCCGGCGTCCAGGCGCGGCATACCGCTTTTTTATGGCCTGTTTATCCGCGCCGGTATTGTTTTCCCCTGAATTGTTATTTCTTTGACATGGCTGTTGACGTCCCGCGCTGTCTGCGGGGCGAACAGATATAAAAACCATCCACATTCAGGAGGTAGGAAAATGAAGAAACTGTTTGCGATTCTCCTTGCCGCGATACTCTGCCTGGGCCTGCTGGCAGGCTGCGGCCAGACGACCATCATAGTCAACATGGGTGATGAAGATGACGCCGCCGACGCCACCCCGACCCCCGAGGTCGTAGAGACTGAGCCGCCCGCCGACGACACTGCGGCTCCCGTGGTTGACGACACTCCGCTGCCCGAGGGTCAGCTGAAAACCGGCCTCGCGCTTGTCTCCGTCGTGTCCAGCAGCTCCAAGGCCGCCACTGCCGATGCCGACGGCAATGCCCAGGCCGACACCACCTTCGTGGCCGTGCTCGTGGACGGCGACGGTGTCATCCAGGACTGCCTCATCGACTGCGTGCAGACCAAGATAGCTTTCAACGCCGCCGGCGAGATCGTCACCGCGGCGAACACCGCGTTTGACTCCAAGATCGTGCTCGACGACGCCTACGACATGCGCAAGGCCAGCCCGATAGGCGCCGAGTGGGATGAGCAGGCGAACTTCCTTGCCGATTATGTCGTTGGCAAGACCATCGATGAGGTCAAGGGCATCGCTCTTGACGACGGCGGCAAGCCCACCGACGCCGACATCACCACCGGCTGCACCATGAACATAGCTGAGATCGTCACCGGCATTGAAAACGCCGTCGCGAACGCGAAGGTCCTCGGCGCGAATGTTGGCGACACCCTGTACATGAACTGCAACGCCATTGTCTCCGACAGCTCCAAGGCTGCCTCCGCGGACGGCGACGGCAACGCGCAGGCCGACGTGACCGTGGGCGCCTACACGCTCGATGCCTCCGGCGTTATCACCAGCTGCTACCTCGACTGCGTGCAGGCCAAGATAGCCATCACCGCGGCGGGCGAGGTCGCCTCCGAGGTCGGCGCCTCCTACGACTCCAAGCTCGTGCTCGACGACGCCTACGACATGCGCAAGGCCAGCCCGATAGGCGCCGAGTGGGATGAGCAGGCCTGGTTCTTCGCCGAGTACGTCACCGGCAAGACTCCGGCCGATGTTGCCGGCATAGCCCTTGACGAGAGCACCCACCCGACCGATGCCGACATGACCACCGGCTGCACCATGGCCGTCGGCGCTTTCATCGCGGTCATAAAGTAAGTATACATGCCTAAGCTGAGAAGTCCGCGGGCGCGGCGCTGGAAAGCCCTGCTGCGCCTCGCGGCGCTCTCGCTGGCTCTGCTGACACTCACCGGCTGCTCCACGACGCAGATAATAGACGTGGGGCAGTCGTCTGAGACGGTGGGGCCGGAGCTCACGAGATACCAGGCGAGCTTCCTCGAGCTCTTCGACACCGTGACCACGATCATAGGCTACGCGGAGTCGGAGGAGGAGTTCCGGGCCGTCGCCGAGGAGATCAAGGCGGGGCTGGAGGAGTATCACGAGCTCTACGACATCTACAATGAGTACGAGGGCATAAACAACATCAAGACGATAAACGACGCGGCGGGCGGAGAGCCCGTTGCCGTCAATGGGAAGATCATAGAGCTGCTGCTCTTCTGCCGGGAGATGTACGAGGCGACGGGCGGCAAGCTCGATGCGGCCATGGGCTCCGTGCTGAAGCTCTGGCACGACGCGCGCGAGGCCGGGGAGTATTCCGAGGACGGGCAGCTGCCCGACCAGGCGGCGCTCGAGGCTGCGGCGGAGCACTGCGATTTTGATGCGATAATAATAGACGCCGAGGCCGGCACCGTACAGATAACAGACCCGGAGACGAGGCTGGATGTCGGGGCCGTGGCCAAGGGCTATGCGACGGAGCAGGTCTGCAAGGACCTGCCCTCAGGCTATCTTGTGAGCGTCGGCGGCAACGTCCGGGCCAGCGGCATGAAGCCGGACGGCACGGACTGGGTGGTCGGCATACAGGACCCCGACGGCGGCACGGAGGACTATCTGCTGACGGTCTTCGCCAAGGGCGGCTCCGTCGTCACGAGCGGGGATTATCAGCGTTACTACTATGTCGACGGGGTGAAGTATCACCACATCATAGACCCCGAGACGCTGTATCCGGCGTCGCTCTGGCGCTCGGTATCGGTGGTCTGCGGCAACTCCGGCCTGGCGGACGCGCTCTCGACGAGCCTGTTCACCATGACGCAGGACGAAGGCCTTGCGCTGCTGGAGGAATTCGGGGCCGAGGCCCTCTGGGTCGCGGCCGACGGGGAAATATCGTACAGTCCGGGGTTTCCCGAGTATATAAAAGAGCAGTGAAAACGCGAAAAAGAGTAGAGAGGTGAAAGTATGAAGCAGCTTTTCAGGGGCGGCATCCATCCCAACGACGGCAAGGCGCTGTCGAGGGGCGGAACGCCCGTCCCGATGCCGGCGCCTTCTAGGGTAATCATACCCATGTCCCAGCACATCGGCGCACCCTGCAGCCCTCTGGTCAAGGTGGGCGACACGGTGAAGCTGGGTCAGAAGATAGGCGACGGCGAGGGCGTCTGTTCGCCCGTGCACGCCTCGGTATCCGGCACCGTGGCGGCGGTGGAGCAGATGCCTATCCCCGGCGGCCGGAAGGCCGTGTGCGTCGTCATTGAGAACGACGGCAAGGACACGCCCGACACCGCCATCCAGCCCCGCAAGTCGCACAAGGAGCTCAGCCCGGCGGAGCTCGCGGGCATAGTCCGCGAGGCGGGCATCTGCGGCATGGGCGGCGCGGCCTACCCCACGAACTCCAAGATACTTTCGACCGCGGGCAAGACCGAGACCCTGCTCATCAACGCCTGCGAGTGCGAGCCCTACATCACCTCCGACGACATGGTGATGTGCACCTGGCCCGAGAAGGTCATCATGGGCGCGAGGATCGTGGCCGACGTCATCGGCGCGAAGCACACCGTCATCGCCGTGGAGGACAACAAGCCCGAGGCCATCGAGGCGCTCAAGGCCAAGGCCGAGGGGCAGGAGGACATCGAGATCCGCGCGCTGCCGACCCGGTATCCGCAGGGCGCGAAGAAGCAGCTCATCCTGGCGGTCACCGGGCGTGAGGTCGCCCCTGGCGCGAGGACGGGTGCGCTCTTCAACGTCACGACGATATACTCGATATACCGCGCGGTGTACGAGGGCCTGCCGATAACGGAGAAGGTCGTGACGGTGACGGGCGAGGGCGCGAACGCGCCGAAGAACGTCATCGTGCGCATCGGCACACCGCTGGAGGAAGTGCTGAACTTTGCCGGCGGCGTGAAGGAGGAGACCTGCAAGGTCGTCTGCGGCGGCCCCATGATGGGCGTGGCGCAGGGCGACCTGTCCGTGCCGGTAGTCAAGGGCACGAACGCGCTGCTCTGCCTCGTGAACCCGAACCCGCCCGCCGCGGACCCGACCTGCATCCGCTGCGGCAAGTGCATGGAGGCCTGCCCCATGGGGCTCCAGCCTCTGAACCTGTACAGGTATGTGAACTCCGGCAACAAGGAGGAGCTGCAGAGGCTCAACATGGAAGACTGCATGGAATGCGGCTGCTGCGCCTACGTCTGTCCCGGACACCTGCCCCTGGTCGAGACCTTCAAGGCGGGTAAGAAACTGCTCAAGGAGGTAAAGAGGTAATGAACCTGACTGTGACCTCCGCACCCCACATCCGCAGCGGCGACTCGACGCAGCGGACCATGCTGGACGTGCTCATAGCTCTCATCCCCGCGCTCATCGCCGGGGTCGTGCTCTTCGGCATGAGGGCGCTGGTGCTGACCGTCATCTCGGCGGCGGGCTGCGTCGTGGCCGAACTGCTCGTGAATCTCGTCATGAGGAAAAAGCCCACCGTCGGCGACCTTTCCGCGGTAGTCACCGGCGTGCTGCTGGCCTTCTCCCTGCCCGCCAGCTGCCCCTACTGGGTGGTGCTCGTGGGCGACGCCTTTGCGATCATCGTGGTCAAGGGCCTCATGGGCGGCCTGGGCCAGAACGTCTTCAACCCCGCGCTGGGCGGCAGGGCCATCATCATGCTCTTCTGGCCCGCGACCATCACGAGGTACACCACCGAGGCGGTGCCCGCCTTCAACTTCGGCGCGGTGGATATCGTCTCCTCCAGCACCCCGCTCCAGACCATGGCCCGGCCCGCGCTGCCTGATGCGAGCCTGCTCGACATGTTCCTCGGCAAGATCGGCGGCTGCATCGGCGAGGTCTGCACCCTCGCGCTGCTCATCGGCCTTGTCTACCTGCTCTGGCGCAAGGTCATCAGCTGGCGCATACCCGTGGCCTACATAGGCGCGGTCGCCGTGCTGACGCTCATCTTCAACAAGGGCGACGACGCCTTCGTCTGGATGCTCTACAGCGTCATGGGCGGCGGCGTGATGCTCGGCGCCATCTTCATGGCCACCGACTACGTCACGAGCCCCGCGATGCCCGCGGCCCAGCTCGTCTACGGCCTCGGCTGCGGCGTGCTGACCGTCATCATCCGCTACTTCGGCATCTTCCCGGAGGGCGTGACCTACGCTATTCTCATCATGAACGCCTTTGCCTGGGCGCTTGACAAGGCCGTGCCTGTGAAGCGCTTCGGTGTGGCGAAAGGAGGTGCCGGGAAATGAACGAGAGCATGAAAAAGCTGCTTATCCCCGTCGCCGTCATACTGGTCTGTGCGATCATCCTCGCGGCGGCAGGCGCCGGTCTGGCCGGCACCGCGGCGGCTAACGCCGAAAAAGAGCTCAATGACATGATCGCCTACCTCATGCCCGGCGGCGGCGAGTTCGAGGAAGTCGAATACACCGGCTCCGACGCCAAGATCACCAACATCTATAAGGGCGAGGGCGGCTATGTCCTGGCCATGACCACGAATGGCTTCGTGGACGAGATAAAGCTCCTCGTCGCCGTAGACAACGACGGCGTGGTCAAGGGCTACACTGTCAGGGACATCCACGACACCTACGGCCTCGGCCTTGGCGTACAGGATGACCTGTTCTTCCTCGTTGGTCTCATGAACTCCCAGGGCGACCTCGCCGTGAACAGCAACATCGACGCCGTAACCGGCGCGACCATCAGCTCCTCCGCCGTCGTCGCCTGCGTGAACGCCGCGAGCAAGTTCGTGCAGGAGGCCGGCGCGGCCGGCGTGCTCACCGGCACCGCCGACGGCTTCATGGGCCCCATCACCGTCTCCGTCACCATGGACGGCGACACCATCACCGCCGTTGAGGTCGTCTCCAACAGCGAGACGCCCGAGATAGCGGGAGGCGCCCTTGAGCAGATACCCGCCGCCATCGTCGCGGCCAATTCCGCCGACGTCGATATCGTAGCGGGCGCGACCTACACCAGCAACGGCATAATCAACGCCGTCAAGAACGCGCTCGAGAGCGCGGGCGGCGCGGGCGGCGCCCTCACCGGCACTGCCGACGGCTTCATGGGCCCCATCACCGTCTCCGTCACCATGGACGGCGACACCATCGCTGCGGTCGAGGTCGTCTCCAACAGCGAGACTCCCGAGATCGCCGGCAATGCGCTCGAGCAGATCCCGGCCGCCATCGTCGCGGCGAATTCTGCGGATGTTGACATCGTCGCGGGCGCTACTTACACCAGCAACGGCATAATCAACGCCGTGAAGAACGCGCTCTCCGGCGGCAGCTCCGAGCCTGAGCCGGAGCCCACGCCCGAGCCGACCCAGGCCCCGCAGACGGCGGCTGAGGCCTACCAGGGCTTCGGCCTGTCGAACACCGTGCGCATGGGCCCGGGCTCCGACGACACGGGCACGCCGGTCTACAGCATCAACCAGGTCTTTGCCAACGTCGTATTCGACGGCGACGGCAAGATACTCGCCATCTACGTCGACCAGCTCGAGTACGCCACGCCGAACTACGACGGCGCGTCCATGCCGCACTTCAGCGGCTGGCCCGGACAGGGCGGCTACAACAACGACTCCAACCACGACGCCGTGGTGGACGGCACCACGCCCGACACCGAGGAGCAGTTCACCGAGGAGGTCGCGGGCTGGCTCACAAAGCGCGACAGGGGCGAGGACTACGTCATGGGCACCGGCACCTGGCACGAGCAGATGGACGCCTTCCAGCGCCTTTTCATCGGAATGACCGTCGATGAGGTCGAGGAATGGTTCGCGAAGTACTGCTCCGACGCCAACGGCCGCCCGCTCACCGAGAACAGCTCCGGCGAGGGCGACGCCGAAAAGTACGCGGCGCTGACCGACGACGAGAAGGCCATGCTGGCCGACGTCACAAGCTCCGCCACCATGAGCCTGAACGACAGCCATGGCGACATCCTCTCTGCCATCCGCAAGGCCTACGAGAACCGCGTGCCGCTCGGTGCGATGAGCGCGACGGGCATGGGCCTCGGACTTTCCAGCACCGTGCGCATGGGCCCCGGCTCCGACGACACGGGCACGCCGGTCTACAGCATTAACCAGGTCTTTGCCAACACGCTGTTCGACAGCGAGGGCAGGATCGTTGCCATCTACGTCGACCAGCTCGAGTACGCCACACCGAACTATGACGGCGCGTCCATGCCGCACTTCAGCGGCTGGCCCGGACAGGGCGGCTACAACAACGACTCCAACCACGACGCCGTGGTGGACGGCACCACGCCCGACACCGAGGAGCAGTTCACCGAGGAGGTCGCGGGCTGGATCACCAAGCGCGACCGGGGCGATGACTACATCATGGGCACCGGCACCTGGCACGAGCAGATGGACGCCTTCCAGGAGCTCTTCGTCGGCATGACGGTGGACGAGGTCGAGGAGTGGTTTGCGAAGTACTGCTCCGACGCCAACGGCCGCCCGCTCAAGGAGTCGAGCTCGGGCGAGGGCGACGCCGAGAAATACGCGGCGCTGACCGATGACGAGAAGGCCATGCTGGCTGATGTGACGAGCTCCGCCACGATGAGCCTGAACGACAGCCATGGCGACATCCTCTCTGCCATCCGGGCTTCCTTCGACAACATGGTCACCGTGGACCTGACGCTGGGCTGAACGGCTGAAAGGAGAAGAGTATGAAAGCTGTAACTTATAAGCTCAATACTGTACTGGCCGGGGTCGTGGGGCTCATCTGCCTCGTGCTCATGCTCGTGCGCACCTTCATGCCGCAGGCCATACTGCCTCTGGCCGACATCCCGAATCTGGCGGCGGTCTGCGCGGCGGCGCTGGTCATCGACTGCTATCTGGAGTGGAAGCGCGTGCCGAAGCGCGACTGGGTGCTGACGGCCGTGCTGTCCGTGCTGACCTTCTGGCTGCTGCCCTGGGCGGCGGGCGTGACGAGCGGCATAGGCGAGGCCCTGAGGCTGGGCGTCATCGCCGGCGCGCTGTTCACGATCATGGCCTTCCTGTTCAACGCGATACAGGACCGCATGGTCTCGGGCAAGTTCTGCCTCCTCGCCCCTGTCTGCGTGGGCCTGGGCATGTATCTCGCCTGCCAGTGCTTTGCGGGCATCCTGCTGTAAGCCGGACAGGAAAAAATAAAGCAAAAAACGAGGCCGGGAACCGTTTGGTTCCCGGCCTTAGTCTATCGAAAAAGCCTCGCAGAGTTTCGCGGCCGCAGCCGCGAAATAGATTCTGATCATTTTCGGCGGCGGCGTGTACGTCGCCAAAAATACTTTACGCGGAGCGGAGTGTCGAATCGTCCGCCTTGGCGGACGACCGAGGCGCGCAGCGCAGCGCGAGCTCCTTTGTCTAAGAAGGCTTTGCCGCTGCTTACGCGAGGGCGGCGGTGATGATGGACATCTGGTAGACCTCCTCGGCGTTGCAGCCGCGGGAGAGGTCGTTGATGGGCGCGTTCAGGCCCTGCAGGATGGGGCCGTAGGCGTCGAAGCCGCCGAGGCGCTGGGCGATCTTGTAGCCGATGTTGCCGGACTGGATCTCGGGGAAGATGAAGGTGTTGGCGTAGCCCGCGACCTTGGAGCCGGGGAACTTCAGCTGGCCGACCGTCGGGGAGACCGCGGCGTCGAACTGCATCTCGCCGTCTATGTCGAACTCCGGCGCGAGGGCCTTGGCCTTGGCGCAGGCCTCGCGGGCGAGGTCGACGTTCGGGCCCTTGCCGCTGCCCTTGGTCGAGTAGCTCAGGAAGGCGACCTTCGGCTCCACGCCGAAGACCTTGGCCGTGCGGGCGCACTCCACGCCGGTCTCAGCCAGCTTGTCCGCGGCGGAGAAGACCACGTTGCCCTCCTTATCGAGGGTGTCGGTGTAATCGATGTTGATGGCGCAGTCGCCCATGACGAGGGTCTCGTCGCCGCGCACCATGACGAAGCTGGAGGACACGAGGTGGGCGCCGGGCTTGGTCTTGACGAGCTGGAGGGCGGGCCTGACGGTGTCGGCGGTGGAGTAGGTCGCGCCGCCCAGCAGGGCGTCGGCCTTGCCCATCTTCACTAGCATGGTGCCGAAGTAGTTGGACTTCTTCAGGGCGGCGGCGCAGTCCTCGGCGCTCATCTTGCCCTTGCGCAGGGCGACCATGGTCTCGACCATCTCGTCAAAGCCCTCGTAAGTCTCGGGGTCGATGATCTCCAGGCCCTCAATGTCGAAGCCGCCCTTCGCGGCCGCGGCCTTGACCTCATCGACGTTGCCGATGAGCACAGGGGTCAGGAAGCCGCCGGCCTTCAGCCTCGCGGCGCTCTCGAGGATGCGGGCGTCCGTGCCCTCGGGATAGACTATCTTGCGCGGGTTCTTCTTGAGTATCTCAATCAGGTTCTCAAACATTGTGCAACAGCCTCCAAATAGTATTGGCGGACGCTCCGCCCTTTATCTTATTAATTTTAACACCCCTCGGCGCGCTTTTCAAGTCCCGCCAGGGGCTTTACAAGGCGCTTTGGGAAAGTTATAATACTATTTGTAATCAAAGCAGATCGCGGGGAGGTCGGAGCCATGTCAAGGACATTCGGCACTGCTATGGGCGAGCTCAGGAGGGCGCACGGGCTCAGCCAGAGGACGGCCTCGGCGGAGCTGGGCATCAGCCAGGCGCTGCTGAGCCACTATGAAAAGGGCGCCAGGGAGCCGGGCCTGGACTTTGTCGTCAGGGCCTGCAACTACTACGGCGTTACAGCCGACTACCTGCTCGGCCGCTCTGACCGGAAGGACGGCAGCGACATGAGCGCACGGCTGCGCGAGCTCGCCGGCAGGCTCAGGGAGATCGCGGAGGGGCTGGAAAACCTTGCGGAGGAAAATGTAAAATGAGACAGGACCATATCAGGAATTTTTCGATAATAGCGCACATCGACCACGGCAAGAGCACGCTTTCCGACCGGCTCATAGAGCTCTGCGGCGCGGTTGAGAGCCGCGAGATGGAGAGCCAGATCCTGGACAACATGGAGCTGGAGAAGGAGCGCGGCATCACGATAAAGGCCCGGGCCGTGGGCCTCTCATACAAGGCGGAGGACGGGGAGGAATACACCCTGAACCTCATCGACACGCCGGGGCATGTGGACTTCAACTACGAGGTCAGCCGCTCGCTGGCTGCCTGCGAGGGCGCGCTGCTGGTCGTGGACGCCTCACAGGGCGTCGAGGCCCAGACCCTGGCGAACACCTACCTCGCCATGAACCACGACCTGGAGATCCTGCCCGTCATCAACAAGATAGACCTGCCCGCCGCGGACCCGGAGCGGACGAAGACGGAGATAGAGGACATCATCGGCATCCCGGCGATGGAGGCCCCGGAGATCTCGGCGAAGAACGGCATCAACATCCCGGCGGTGCTCGAGGAGATTGTAAAGGGCGTGCCCGCGCCCCAGGGCGACCCGGACGCGCCGCTCAAGGCCCTGGTCTTCGACAGCCAGTACGATTCCTTCCGCGGGGTCATCGTACTCATGCGCATCGTGGACGGCAGGGTCAAAAAGGACATGGAGATAAAGCTCATGGCCACGGGCGCGGTGTACAAGGTCGTGGAGGTGGGGCATCTGCGTCCCACGCGGCTCGAGCCCTGCGCGGAGCTGTCCGCCGGCGACGTCGGCTACCTCACGGCCAGCATCAAGAACGTGGCGGACACGCAGGTGGGCGACACGGTGACGGAGGCGGCGCGGGCCGCCGCCGAGCCCCTGCCGGGCTACGCGCCCGCGCGGCCCATGGTCTACTGCGGCATCTACACCGAGGACGGCTCCAAGTACCCTGACCTGCGCGACGCGCTCGACAAGCTCAAGCTCAACGACGCCTCGCTCTCCTATGAGCCGGAGAGCTCCGTGGCCCTGGGCTTCGGCTTCCGCTGCGGTTTTTTGGGCATGCTGCACATGGAGGTCATACAGGAGCGGCTCGAGCGCGAGTTCGACCTCGACCTCGTCACCACCCTGCCCTCGGTCATCTACGAGGTGAAGAAGACCGACGGCACGCTCGTGCGGGTGGACAACCCGCACAACTACCCCGACCCGGCCTCCATCGAGGAGGCGAGCGAGCCCTATGTGAACGTGACCATCATCACGCCGCAGGAGTTCGTCGGCAACATCATGCCGCTGTGCCAGGACAGGCGCGGCGAGTACAAGAACATGCAGTACCTGGACGCCAGGCTCGTGGAGCTGCACTATCTCATGCCGCTAAATGAGATAATCTACGACTTTTTCGACACGCTCAAGGCCCGGACGAAGGGCTACGCCTCGCTGGACTACGAGCTGGCCGAGTACAAGCCCTCGGAGCTCGTGAAGGTGGACATGCTCCTAAACGGCGAGCAGGTGGACGCGCTCAGCTTCATCGCGCACAAGGACAAGGCCTATCCGCGGGCGCGCAAACTCTGCGAGAAGCTCAAGGAGAACATCCCGCGCCAGCTCTTCGAGGTGCCGGTACAGGCCGCGATAGGCGGCAAGATCATCGCGCGCGAGACGGTCAAGGCCCTGCGCAAGGATGTGCTCGCCAAGTGCTACGGCGGCGATATCACGAGAAAGAAAAAGCTGCTCGAGAAGCAGAAGGAGGGCAAGAAGAAGATGCGCCAGCTCGGCACGGTGCAGATACCCACGGAGGCGTTTTTGGCCGTGCTCAAGCTGGACGAGTGAGAAGGGAGGCACAACTTGAAGATAACGTTCCTGGGCGCGGCGCATGAGGTCACGGGCAGCTGCACCCTGGTAGAGGTGGGCTCCACGCGCTTCATAGTCGACTGCGGCATGGAGCAGGGCCGGGACATGTTCGAGAACCAACAGCTGCCGGTCTCGCCGTCCGAGGTGGACTTCGCGCTGCTGACGCACGCGCACATCGACCACTCGGGCAACCTGCCGCTTTTGGCGAAGAACGGCTTCGCCGGGCCGGTGTACGCCACGGCGGCGACCTGCTCGCTGGTGGACATCATGCTGCGCGACTCGGCGCACATCCAGATGAGCGAGGCCGAGTACAGGACGCGCAAGGCCAAGCGCGCGGGCGAGCCGCCGGTAGAGCCAATTTACGACATCGGCGACGTGGAGACGCTGGTGAAGCACCTGCGCCCCTGCGCCTACGGCGAGCCCATACATGTGGCCGAGGGCGTGGCGGTGAGGTTCACGGACATCGGCCACCTGCTGGGCTCCGCCTGCATCGAGGTCTGGATGACCGAGGAGGGCGTGACGAAGAAGCTGGTCTTCTCCGGCGACGTGGGCAACATAAACCAGCCCATCCTGCGCGACCCGGGCCGGGTGTCCGAGGCGGACTATGTGGTCATCGAGTCCACCTACGGCAACCGCACGCACGGCGAGGGCAGGCCGGACTATATCGGCGCGCTCTCGAAGATGATACAGCGCACGCTCGACCGCGGCGGCAACGTCGTCATCCCGGCGTTTGCCGTGGGCCGGACGCAGGAGATGCTGTATTTCATCCGCGAAATAAAGGAAAAGGGCCTGGTGCACGGGCACGACGGCTTCAAGGTCTATGTGGACAGCCCGCTGGCTATCGAGGCGACGAACGTGTTTTTGCAGTGCGACACAAGCTTTCTCGACGACGAGGCGCGGGCACTGCTGAACCGGGGCATAAACCCGCTGGTCTTCGACGGGCTGGAGGTCTCGGTGAGCTCGGAGGAGTCGAAGCGGATAAACGAGGACCCCGAGCCGAAGGTCATCATCTCGGCCTCGGGCATGTGCGATGCGGGCCGCATCCGGCACCATCTGAAGCACAACCTCTGGCGGGCCGAGAGCCTGGTGCTCTTCGTCGGCTACCAGTCCGAGGGCACGCTGGGCCGGATGCTCTACGACGGCGAGAAGGAAGTGAAGCTCTTCGGCGAGACGATAGCGGTGCGGGCGGAGATAAGCTGGCTGCCGGGCGTCTCGGGCCACGCGGACAAGAACGGGCTGCTCGCCTGGATACAGGGCTTTGAAAAGAAGCCGCAGAAGGTCTTCGTGAACCACGGCGACGACGACGCCTGCACGGACTTCACCCGCTGCCTGACGCAGGAGCTGGGCTACGACGCCTATGCGCCGTACAGCGGCACGGCCTACGACCTGGCCCGTGGCGAGTTCGTGTACGAGGCCGCGGGCGTGCCGGTAAAACCGAAGGCCGAGCCGGCGAAGAAGCCCATGAACAAGTACTTCGGCATCCTCGTCTCCGCCGCCGAGCGGCTGCTGCGTGCGGCAAAGGCCGCCGAGGGCAGGCCGAACAAGGAGCTCAAGCGCTGGACGGAGAAGATCGAGGAGCTCATCCGGGATATGGCAAACTGAAATGGATAGCGTTACGGCGCGGCTGAATGGAGCCGCGCCGTTTTTTGTCCTTGTGCCGCAGCGCAATGTGTGCTAAAATAATTTGGATTTTGCTTTCATTTCAGGACTTGGAGGAACTTCTGCATGAAAAATGCTCTTTTTCTCATCATCGCCGCCTGCCTGCTCTGCGCCTGCCTGGGCAGCGCGACGATGCTCGGCGGCGGCGGGGCCGGAATGACGGTCACGGCGCTGATCCTGGGCCTCGTGCTGGGCGCCGCGGCGGCGGCGCTCGTGCTGAAGGGCAAGAAGAAGGCATGAGCTGGCTGCGATTCGCCGGGGCTGCGGCGGCGCTGGCCTTCGGCCTGTGCACGGCCTTCAGGCCGAAGACCCCGCTCTATTACAAGATCATTTTCTTCGGCATGGCCTCGGGCTTTTTGGGCAGCTGCTACGAGGCCCTGGCGGGCTTCATCGAGCCTTCGGCGGCGGAGGGCTTCCACGTCGGCTGGCTCGGGCATATCGGCCTGTTTTTCTTCCTGTATTCGTCGTACTACGGGGCGATAAACAGCCTGGCCGACGGCGGCGGGAAGGAGTTTCGCGCCTACAGGCTCGCGGCGGGCGCGGGCGCGGCGCTCGTGTGCGCCGTGGGGCTTTGCGGGGCCTGGCTGGGCCCGGGTCAGCCGGTGCTCGCGGCGCCGTTCACCTTCCCGGCGGCCATGGCCGCCTACTTTGCCGGGAAGCTGCTCATAATGCCGGACGTGGAGCTGGGCATCACGGCCGCCATGCGGCCCTTCAACGCCCTGGTGCTGCTGCTGTGCCTGGTGAGAGTGACGGAGTTCTGCTGGGACATCGGCGGCGCCGCAGGCTGGACCCTCGCCGCCGTGGACGCCCTGCTGCTCGCGGCCGCCCTTCCGGCGGCAAGGATGGGGGTGCGCAAGTGGTTTTCTGATCCTCATCTGCTTTGCCGTGCCCATACTGCTGCTCATGACCCTGCTGGAGCGCCGCTCCAGGCTGCTGCTCGGCTTCATGCTCGCGGGCATGTTCGTGGCGGTGAGCTCCTACGAGATAAACAGCTCGGTGCAGCTCATGCTGTGGATGAGCGGACAGGAGATATCGGTCAAGGTCGCGCCCGTGGTCGAGGAGCTGCTCAAGGCCCTGCCCGTGCTGTTCTACGCCGCTTTCGTCTACGACGAGCGCAAGCTCCTGCTGTCCCTGGGCATGTCCGTGGGCATAGGCTTCGCCGTGCTCGAAAACGCCTACCTGCTCATCAGCTATATCGACCAGGTGAGCCTCGGCCGGGCCGTGGTGCGCGGCTTTTCCACCAGCCTCTCGCACGGCATGTGCACGCTCATGGTGGGCTACGGCATGCAGTTCCTCAGGCGGCAGAAGAAGCTCTTTTACACCGGCATTTTTGGCCTGCTGGCCCTGGCCATGACCTTCCACGCCATCTTCAACCTGCTGATCCAGTCCGAATACGACTGGGCCGGCATGCTGCTGCCCATCGCCGCCTATCTCGGCTTCCGCCTGGCAACGTGGAAGAAGCAGCGCGCCGTTTTGTGATTTTCTCCAGCATTTGCGCCTCTACTGCTGAATCTTTTGGCGAATTTACACATTACCTTGTTGACGCAGGGCGTCGAAAAGGATATAATTGTGTATAAAGAGCAAGGCAGAGTCGCAAATGCTGGAGGTGCTTATGGACAAGTTTAGCTGTTACCGGGACATACTCAGGCACGAGCTCGTACTTGCCACCGGCTGTACGGAGCCGATAGCCATAGCCTATGCCGCCGCGCTGGCGCGCGAGACACTTGGCCGCAGGGCCGAGCGTCTGCTCGTCCGGTGCAGCGGCAATATTGTTAAAAACGTCAAGAGCGTCATCGTGCCCGGCACGGGCGGGCTGCGCGGCATAGAGGCCGCGGCCATCATCGGCGCCGTGGGCGGCGACCCGGAGGGCGGGCTGAACGTCCTGGGCTGGGTGACGGAGGAACACCGGGCGCGGACGCTGGAGCTGCTGGGCGAGGGCATCTGCGAGGTCGGGCTGCTGGACTCGAGGGAGACGCTGCACATCGTGGTCGAGGCCGAGGGCGCGGGCCATACTGCCTCGGTGGAGATAAAAGGCTCTCACACCAACGTGGTGAGCCGGAAGCTGGACGGTGCGGAGCTGGCGCCCCGCCGGCAGGCCGGCGCAGAGGCGGACGAGACGGGGCCGGACTACGGGGCGTTGAGCCTCGATGGCATCCTGGACTTTGCGCGGGGCACGGAGCTTTTGGAGGAGCGCGAGCTGCTGGAGCGGCAGATAAGCTGCAACCGCGCCATAGCCGAGGAGGGCCTGCGCGGCGAATGGGGCATGAATGTGGGCCGGATGCTGCTGGAGCACGGCGGTGCTGGTGAGTACAGCCGCGCGGCGGCGCTGGCGGCGGCGGGCAGCGACGCGAGGATGGGCGGCTGCCTCATGCCCGTGGTGATAAATTCCGGCAGCGGCAACCAGGGCCTGACGGTCTGCCTTCCCCTGGTGGCGCTGGCCGAGGCCTGGGGCTGCGGCGAGGAACGGCTGCTCAGGGCGCTCATCATAAGCAACCTCGTCTCCGTGCATGTGAAGCGGCACATAGGCCGGCTGTCGGCCTACTGCGGCGCGACGAGCGCCTCGAGCGGGGTCGCGGCGGCGGCCACCTGGCTGCGCGGCGGCTCGGACGAGCAGGTCTGCGCCTCGGTGGTGAACGCCCTGGCGGCGGTGTCGGGCATGATCTGCGACGGGGCCAAGGCCTCTTGCGCGGCAAAGATAGCCGCGGCCCTGGACTCGGCCCTGCTGGGCCACAGGCTGGCCATGGCGGGCCGGCGCTACGGCGGAGGCGAGGGCATAGTGGCCGCGGACGCCGAGGAGACGATACGGAAGGTCGGCTCCCTGGCCTCAAGGGGCATGGCGGAGACGGACAGGGAGATACTCAGGCTCATGCTCATGTAGCCGCGCGACGGAAAGGCCGCCCGGCACGGACGCAAGGCGTCCCGCGCCGGGCGTTTTCTGTTGCCAGGGGCCGGCGGCTGGTGTAAAATCCAGCTGGAGGTGGCAGGATGCTTTACAGTTTCGCGCCCATGGAGGGCGTCACGGGCTATGCCTTCAGGCTGGCGCACATTAAGTATTTCACGCCGGCGGACAGGTACTACGCACCCTTTTACTCGCCCACGCGCGAGCATGTGATACCGCCCCGGGTGCTGCGCGAGCTCGACCCGGAGCACAACCGGGGCGTGCCGCTGGTGCCCCAGCTGCTCTGCCGCTCGCCGGAGGACTTTGTCTGGGCTGCCCGCGCCCTTGCGGAGATGGGCTATGCCGAGCTGAACTTCAATCTGGGCTGCCCCTCGGGCACCGTGGCGGCGAAGGGCAAGGGCTCGGGTTTTCTGGCCTTCCCGGAGGAGCTGGAGCGCTTTTTCGAGCGCGTCTTCACGGAGCCTGGGCTGCCGCGCATCTCGGTGAAGACCCGGCTCGGCGTGGAGTCGCCGGAGGAATTTGAGAGGCTCATGGGGATATACTCGCGCTTTCCCATCTCGGAGCTCATCGTCCACGCGCGCGTGCGGCGGGATATGTACAAGCTGCCGGCGCGGCCGGAGCATTTTGCCGGGGCGCTGGTATTTCCAGGGCCTCTCAGCTACAACGGCGACCTGTTCTCGGCCGCCGACGTGCGTGACATACAGGCCCGGTACCCGCAGCTCGGCGGGGTGATGCTCGGCCGGGGCGCGGCGGCGAACCCCGGGCTCTTCGGCCTGCTCAGGGGCGGCGCCGGCTTCGGGCGCGAGGCGCTTTTGGGCTTTCACGACGAGATATACGAGCGCTGCTGCAGCGACTTCGGCTCGAAGGGCTCGGCTGTGCTGAGGATGAAGGAACTCTGGGGCTACCTGCGCTGCCTCTTCCCGGGCGCGGAAAAGGAGCTCAAGCGCCTGGGCAAGACCCGAAGGCCCGAGGACTACGAGCAGGCGGCGCGGGAAATACTGAGATACTCGCCCCTGGACACCGGGGCGGCATATGAGGGAGGCGGCTGCCTGTGAGGCTGTTCATAGCGATAAACTTCGGCGAGGAGGAGCTCGACAGCTTTGAGGCGGCGCGGGAGCGCCTGCGCGCCCAGGCGGGCCGGGCGAACTACTCGCGCCGTGAGAACCTGCATCTGACGCTGGCTTTCCTGGGCGAACAGCCGGGCTCACGGGTTACGGAACTCGAAGCCGCCATGCTAGCAGCCTCAGAGGGGACGGAGGAGTTCACGCTCCGTTTCGAGCGTGCAGGCAGGTTCCGGCGCGAGGACGGGGACATCTGCTGGCTGGGCGCTTCGCGCTCGCGGCCGCTGCTGGAGCTGCAGGCCCGGCTGGCGGCCGAGCTGAAGGCCAGGGGCTTCGGGCTTGAGGCGCGCAGGTTCTCTCCGCACATTACGCTGGCACGGCGGGTCTTCGGCAGGGACGACCCGGCCCTAACGCTGCCTGAGCCGGTGGAGGCCCCGGCCCGGGGCATGAGCCTCATGCTCTCGGAGCGACCCGGCGGCCTGCTCACCTACACGGAGCTCTTCTACGCGGGCTTTGCGCGTTGACGAGGCCGGCGGGGCGTGATATTATGATGGTTACTGATGTCTGGAGAGGAGGTATTTTCTTGATATTCCACGATCTTACGCACACAATAACGGAGGATATACTCGTCTGGCCTGGCACGGAGCCGCCGGAGCTCTCCGAGGGCAGTACATTTGAGAGGGACGGCTTCAGGGAGACAAGGCTGGAGCTCTTCTCGCACGTCGGTACGCACATGGACGCGCCGGCGCACATGCGCCGGGACAGGCCGGAGCTCGACGAGCTGCCTGTAGGCAGCTTCGCGGGCAGCGCCTGGGTGCTCGATGCCAGGGGCCTCCCCGAGGGCGGCGAGATAGGTCCTGAGGCCGTGGAGCCCATCGCGGGCTCAGACTTTCTGCTCGTCTGCACGGGCTGGGACGAGAACTGGAACACGGAAAGGTATTTCGGAAACTACCCGGTGCTCTCCAAGGCGGCGGTGCGGCGCGCGGCGGAGCTCGGCGTGAAGGGCATCGGACTCGACACCATGGGCATAGACCCTATGGATGCGCTCGACTTCCCGAGGCACCATATCATGTTCGAGCGGAGCCTCGTCATAATAGAAAACCTCTGCGGCCTGGGCGAAATAGCCGGAAAGCGCCTGTTTTTCGCGGCGCTGCCCATAAAGTATAAAAATGCCGACGGGGCTCCGGTGCGGGCCGTCGGCATTGAGGGCTTAATTTAGGTTCCCGGCTATCGTGTGATAGCGCATACAGAGGTTGTAGCAGGTGTCGAGATGGGTCTTGGAGGCCGTCTCGGCAAGTTCCGGCATGCCGAGGGCGATGGCGCGGTAGATTGCCATGTGCTGGCTTGAGAGCACAGAAAAGCTCGGGTCGTTGCCGAGGGAGGACATGTATTCCTGCGAGCGGATGGAGTAGTAGGAGATGAAGCGCTCCATCGCGGAGTACATCTTGAGGATGTATGGGTTGCGGCAGGACTGGATTATCTGGTTGTGGAAGTCCTGGTCGAGCTCGGAGAAGTTGGTGAATTCGCGCTTTTCAAAGGTGCGCTGGAATTTGATTGCGAGGCTGCGCAGTCTTGGCATGTCTATGGCGCTGCTCTGCCTTGCGCAGATGTAGGCTGCTGTGCCCTCGAGGGCCTTGCGGGCCATGAAGAGCTGCTCGAGCGAGGCGTGGGAGATGTCAAAAACGTAATGCCCCTTGCGCGAGGACGGGGTCACGACCAGGCCCTCCTTCTGCAGCTGCTCGAGCGCGTCCGAGACGGGCGTGCGGCTGACGTTCAGGAGGTTCGCGATCTTCACGATGCTGAGCCTTGTCCCGGGCGGCAGTCTGCCGTAGATGATGGCCTTTTCGATTATGGAGTAGACGAGATCGTTCAGGCGCAGGAAGGGGTTTTGCTTCTGGGCCTCCTCTATGAGTTCGGGCCGGAAGTATTTTTCGAGGGCGTCCATGTGTTGCAGCCTCCTTTCAGATCGCGGCTCAGCCGAGCGCGACGTCGAGAATCATCATGAGCACGAAGCCGAGCGCGGCGCCGATGGTGCCGACGTTGGAGTGCTCGCCGGCCTGCGCCTCGGGTATCAGCTCTTCCACGACGACGTAGATCATGGCGCCGGCGGCGAAGGAGAGTATGTAGGGAAGCGCCGGGCTGATGAGGCCCGTGAGCAGGATGGTCAGCAGCGCGCCGACGGGCTCGACCACGCCGGAGAGCACGCCCATGCCGAAGGCTCTGCCCCGGCTCATGCCCTGACCTAGCAGGGGCATGGAGATGACGGCGCCCTCGGGCACATTCTGCAGGGCGATGCCGGCGGCGAGCGCGAAGGCCGCGGCGGCGGAGATCATCGTCTCGCCGGAGAGCGCCCCGGCGAAGACCACGCCCACGGCCATGCCCTCGGGCAGGTTGTGCAGCGTGACGGCCAGCACCAGCATCGTGGACTTGCCGAGCCCGCAGCTCTTGCCTTCTGGGCAGTCGGAGCCGAGGTGCAGGTGGGGTATGACGGTGTCGAGCAGCAGCAGGAAGCCTATGCCGAGCATGAAGCCCGCCGCGGCGGGCAGCCAGCCGGGCACGCCCTGTTCCTCCGCCATTTCTATTGCGGGCATGATGAGCGACCAGACCGAGGCCGCGATCATGACGCCGGAGGCGAAGCCCAGCAGCAGCTTCTGCAGGCCCGGCTTCACTTCGCCCTTTAAAAAGAACACCAGGCAGGAGCCGAGCGCCGTGCCGAGGAAGGGTATGAGTATTCCGATCGCGGTCTTGAGAGTCTCGTTCACGTCACCGCCTCCTTCAACTCGGATTATAACATATAAAGTTTTCTTTTCAATCAACTTTTCCCGCAGGCGCTGCGTCATAATATATGTAGAGAAAGACAGACAGGTGATGAACGATGGTGACTAGAAACAGATCAAGGCAGAGGCGCCGGGAGCTGCGCTTCAGGCGCGGGCTGAAGACGGTGCTGGCGGTAGCGGCGGTAGTCGCGCTGATGGTAATAACCAGCTCTGGCTTTTTCATGGGTCACAGGGGCGCGGCGGACACGCCGGGCACGGACGTGACCTGGCGTCCGGTGAACAGCAGCCAGCCCGTATCGGACGACGATGCCGTGGAGAGCGGCGCGCCCGACGCGAGCGTCCCGCCCACGTCCGGCCAGGACGCGAAGGAGGACCTCCGGCCCTCGCCGAGCCCGAACGACTGCAAGATGCTCGTGCCGGAGAGCGAGCCCGTGGACGACAGTTATTTTGACGACGCCGTGTTCATAGGCGACTCGCGCACAGAGGGCTTCAAGCTGCACTCCGGGCTGACGAAGCCGGTCTTCATAACCGAGGTGGGCATGACGGTGGAGAACATCTTCACCGACTACTGCAACATCTCGGGCGGCTACAAGAACCTCTGCTTCACCGAGCTGGCCAGCCGGGAGTTCAACAAGGTCTATATAATGCTGGGCATAAACGAGCTCGGCTGGGTGTACGAGAGCGTGTTCAAGGACGATTACGGCAAGATCATCGACAAGATCCGCGAGATAAACCCGGACGCGATCATCTATATCCAGTCGATAATGCCGGTGAGCAAGTGGAAGGACTCGAACGACACGACGTTCACGATAGCCAATGTGGACCGGCTGAACACCCAGCTGCGTGCCCTGGCCGACGAGAAGGAGGTCCACTATGTGGACGTGGCCGAAGGCATCATGGACGCGGAGGGCTACCTGCCCTATGAGGCGACGCTGGACGGCGTACACCTTGTGCCGGAGTACTGCGTCAAGTGGCTCGATTACCTGAAGACGCACACCGCGCAATAGATAAACAGAAAGAGGACGAGGATATGAAAAAGAAAATCACCGCCGCCGCGCTTGCCCTGGCGCTCATCCTGGCGCTCACGGCCTGCGGCCAGCCCAAGGAGCCCGAATTGAATATCGACGAGTTCGGCGAACAGCTCTACGCCGCCGGCACCTTCGGCGAGCAGCTCTACTCGCTCGACGAGGCCGTGGCCCAGGGCCTCTACGGCGTGGACGCCGACACCCGCTGCTGGGTCAGGGCCGGCTCCGGCGCCACGGCCGAGGAACTGGCGGTATTCGAGGCCAAGGACGCCGCGGCCGCGGCCTCCCTGGCGGAAAAGCTGCAGGCCCGCAACAGCGAGCGGCTTGCCGACTACGCTGACTATCTGCCGGCCGAGGTGCCGAAGCTCGAAAACGCCGTCATAATCTCCGGCGGGCGTTACGTCGTGCTCTGCGTGGCGACGGACGCCTCCGCGGTGAAAGAGCTGGCGGAGAAGACGCTCGGGTAATATGCGCGGCGAGGGATTCGCCGACTTTGTGAGACAGAACGAGGCGAGCTTTTACAGGATAGCTTTCAGCTATGTGCGCAGCCGCGAGGACGCGCTGGATATCGTGCAGGATTCGATCGAGAAGGCCCTGCGCAAGCTGCCGGGGCTTCGCGACGATTCGCGGATAAAGCCCTGGTTTTGCCGCATACTTGTGAACGAGAGCATAGACTGCCTGCGCCGGAGACGCGGGACGGAGCCTGTGGACGAGAGCCTGCCCGCAGCTGACGAGACCGGCCGGAGGGCCGAAGCCCTGGCGCTGTACGACGCCGTGTCGAAGCTGCCGCCCAAGTACAAGACGGTGATCGTACTGAGGTTTTTTGAGGATATGAAGCTGCAGGAGGTGGCGCAGGCCGCCGGCTGCAATCTGAGCACGGCTAAATCCAGGCTGTACAAGGCGCTGGAGCTGCTGCGCGTCGAGCTGAAGGACTGGGAGGTGGGGCTTTGAAGGACGAGCTTAAAGACATCTACAACGCGACGGAGCTGCCCGAGGAGCTGCCCGGGGTGGTCGAGGCCGCGCTCAGGCGCGGCGAGCGTCGGGCCCGGTCGAGAAGGCGCAGCCTGCGCATACTCTCGCCCATGGCGGCCGCCCTGGCAGCGTTCGTGCTGGTACTGAACACCGTGCCCACCTTCGCCGCCGCAATGTACGAGGTCCCGGTGCTGGGCGAGGTCTGCCGCGTGCTCACCGTGCGCAGCAGCCACTACGCCGACAACACCAAGAACGTGGACATCGAGGTCCCGGCCATAGACGTTGAGCTCGGCGAGGCCGGCTGGGCGGAGAGCGTCAACCGCCTCATCGAGGCCACCATAGACTACGAAGTCGCGCAGTCCGAGGCGCGCGCCGAGGAATACTACCAGGCCTATATCTCCACGGGCGGCGACCCGGAGGACTACCGGCCCATCGACATAGGGGTGGACTACGAGGTCTACTACGCCTCAGACAGCGTGCTGTCCTTCGCCGTTATCAAGACGGAGACCCTGGCCTCCGCCTACGAGACCTTCCACTACTACAACTACGACCTCACCACGGGCGAGGAGCTGCAAATCTCCGAGCTGGCCGGCGAGGGCTGGCGCGAGAGGGCCAAGGCGCAGCTCGTGGAGCTGATCTCCGGCCCCGACGCGGACGGGACTTACTGGCAGCTGGACGAGGCCGGGCTGGAAGAGGCCCTGGACGCCGCGCAGCTGCGCCTGGACGGCGCGGGCCGGCCCGTGCTCGTCTTCCAGAAATACAGCCTCGGCCCCGGCTCCACAGGCCGGCCGGAGCTGGTATTGGACTGAAATTGATACGAAAACGGCGCCCGCCTTTGAGCGGGCGCCGTTTTTTTGCCGTCTTCCCCGGTTCAGCCGAAGAATTTGTTGTGTATGGCCTGGACGGCCTGGTCGGCGTAGCACTTTTCTATGAGGACGGAGACCTTTATCTCGGAGGTCGAGATCATCTGGATGTTGATCTTGGCGTCGTAGAGGGCCTCGAACATGAGGGCCGCGATGCCGGAGGCGCTCATCATGCCGGCGCCCACGATGCTGACCTTGCAGACGTTCGTGTCCACGCTCAGGTGGTCGTAGCCTATGGACTCCTGCAGCTCGGAGAGGGCGTCCGCCGCCGCGTCCGCGTCCGGCAGCGGCACGGTGAAGCTGATGTCGTTCGTGCCCTTCTTGCCGTAGGACTGCAGTATGATATCCACGTTTATCTTCGCCCGGGCCATGGTGTTGAACACCCTGAAGGCTATGCCGGGCTCGTCGGGCACGCCCACGACCGCTATGCGCGCCACGTCATTGTCCTTCGCTATGCCGCTTATCTTCATCTCTTCCATCTTCTTTGCGACCTCCTTAACTTTAGTACCGGGCTTCCGCACATAGCTCGAAAGCACCTCTATCACAACGCCGTAGCGTTTGGCCAGCTCCACCGAGCGGTTCATGAGCACCTGCGCGCCGAGGCTTGCGAGCTCGAGCATCTCGTCGTAGGTGATCTCGTCGAGCTTTTTGGCCTCCTTGATCTTCCTGGGGTCGGCGGTATATACGCCCTCGACGTCCGTGTATATCTGGCACTTATCCGCGTGCAGCACTGCCGCTATGGCCACCGCCGTGGTATCCGAGCCGCCGCGGCCCAGAGTGGTTATGTCCTCGTTGCGGTCTATGCCCTGGAAGCCCGCGATGACGACTATTCTGCGCTTGTCGAGCTCGCGGCGGATGCGCTCCGTCGAGACCCGCACTATCCTCGCCGAGCCGTAGGAGGTGTTCGTCTCGAGCCCTACCTGCCAGCCCGTCAGCGACACCACCGGCAGGCCTATGGCCTCCAGCGCCATCGACATAAGCGCCACAGACTGCTGCTCGCCCGTCGAGAGCAGGACGTCCATCTCCCGCTTGGACGGGCGGGGATTTAGCTCCCTCGCCTTCTCTATGAGATCGTCCGTCGTGTCCCCTTGGGCGGAGAGCACGACTACCACGTCGTGGCCCTCGGAATAGGTGTCGGCTATTATCCCTGCGACCCTTTTGACCTTTGCGGCGTCCGCCACCGAGCTTCCGCCGAATTTCTGTACTATGAGCATGGGGTATGTCCCTCCAAATGCAGCTTAATGGGCTATTGCGCCCGTATTCAGTATATGCCTCAGTCCAGCACGCGGTATCTCGCCCGCACGTCCATACCCTTTGTCCTGGCGCTGAGTTCCTCGCCGGGCATGTAGGGCGTGACGAAGGCGTACTCGTCCGGCTCGGCGTTGGGCGCGGGGATGAAGCGCACGCCCTGGAAGGCCGCGCCTATCTGCGCGAGCGGGGCCACGACGCGCACCATCCACTTGCAGGAGAGCTTCTCGGGGCCCGTGACGTAGCCCGGCTCCGAGGGCCACCAGCCCATGTAGGTCCTGGTGGAGGGGTCGCGCACGCAGTCGATGATATCGCCCGCCACGGCGCTGGCCGTGGGGTGCGCGCCCGCGCCGGGGCCGAAGAACATGGCCTCGCCCACCGCGTCGCCCTTGACCGAGATGCCGTTCGTGACGCCGTCCACGTTCGCCAGCGGGTTCGACTTGGAGATGAGGTGAGGCGCGACGAAGGCCGAGACGGAGTTGGGGCCCGTCCGCATCGCGCGGCCCAGGAGCTTTATCTTGTAGCCGAGCAGCCTTGCGCACTCGATGTCCGCCGGGGTGATGTGCGTTATGCCCTCCGTCGTTATCGAGGACGGCGGCACGTTCTTGCCGAAGCAGAGGTCGGCCAGGATGCAGATCTTGCGCCCGGCGTCTATGCCCTCGACGTCCGCCGTGGGGTCGGCCTCGGCGTAGCCCTTCTGCTGCGCCTCGCGCAGGGCCTGGGCGAAGCTCTTGCCGCACTGGATCATCTCCGTGAGGATATAGTTCGTCGTGCCGTTCAAAATGCCGCAGACGGAGCTTATCTCGTTGGCCGCGAGGCACTGGCAGATGGGGCGGAGTATCGGTATGCCGCCGCCCACGCTGGCCTCAAAGAGGAAGTTCACGCCCTTGCGCCGTGCGAGCGCCGTGAGCTCAAGGCCCTTTTCCGCCACCAGCTCCTTGTTGGAGGTGACAACGTTCTTGCCGGCCTCGAGGCAGCGGCGGTCGTATTCATAGGCCAGGGTGGCGCCGCCTATGCACTCGGCCACGACGCCTATCTCCGGGTCGTTCACGATGGTGTCGATATCGTGAACGATGAGGTGCGCGAAGGGGTGGTCCGGCCTCGCGCGGCGGCAGAGGATGTATTTGAGCTCTATCTCCTGCCCGGCCCTTCTCGCAATCAATTCCCTGTTTTTCGTCAGCACCTCGGCCGTGCCGCCGCCGACCGTGCCGATACCCAGTATTGCTGCCTTTACCATTTATCTCTCTCCCTCGTGATCTCAGCCTGCCAGCGCGTCGAAGCGTATGACCCCGTCCAGCCCGCGCACCTTCGCTATCAGCTCGTCCACCCCGACCGGCATGTTCTCCGTCGTGGCCGAAATGGTCACCACCGCCGCACCGTTCGTGGGTATGCTCTGATTTATTGTCAGTATATTCGCGCCCGTATCGGCAAAAATAGCTAGCAGCGCGCTGAGGACTCCCTTCCTGTCCCGCAGCAGCGCGTTGAAGGTGACGATGCCGCCCTGCTTCATGTCCCTGAAGGGGCGAACGGAATCCTTGTACTTGTAAAATGCGCTGCGGCTCAGGCCGACCTTGTCAACGGCCTCGGCCACCGTCTTGACTTCTCCCGTCTCCAGCAGCTCCTGCACCTGCGTGACCTTCACGAACACCTCCGGCAGCACGCCGGCTTCGACCAGCAGATATTTCGGAACGGCCTTTTCATTCATGCTCAAGCGCCTCCCTTGCGGCTCCCCTGTAGTTCGGGAACGGCCGAATGTATTTGTCTGATGCACACAGTTATAACATATCCACGCCTCGCGCACAAGTGGTATTTTCCCGAAAACAGCGCCCGGCTGTGGAAAGCTATTCATCGTTTTGACGAAAGGCGGAGAAAACCGACATGTTGGGCTTTATTTTCTGCATAATAGCGGGCGCTGCCATGAGCGTCCAGGGCGTTATGAACACGCGGCTCGGCGAGGGCATAGGCACGATGGAGGCCAACGTCCTCGTGCAGTGTACAGCGGCGGTGCTGTCCGTGCTGGCAGTGCTTATCCACAGGACGGGCAGCTTTTCCGAGCTGGGCGGGGTGCCATGGTATTACATGCTCGGCGGCGTGCTGGGGCTCGTCATCACGGTGACGGTGATGCTGGGCATAGGCTCGCTCTCGCCCACGGTGGCGATAAGCGTCATCCTCATCAGCCAGCTGGCGGTGGCGGCGCTCATAGACGCGCTCGGGCTCATGGGCGCGGAGAAGGCCGCGCTCGACTGGCAGAAGGGCCTCGGCCTCGCGCTCATGATAGGCGGCGTGCTGCTTTTCAAAAGATAGGGCTGTTGCGGGGACGAGTTCTGTGTTAAAATGGGTCTGAAAATATTATTCCGCGAGGTAAAGCAATGTACACACACATCGAAGGCAACATTTACAGCATTTTCGTCCCGCTGCCGGAAAACCCGCTGAAGAACCTGAACGCCTATTTTATAATGGGCGAGGGCGGGCGGAACCTGCTCATCGACACGGGCTTCCGCCGGGACGAGTGCCGCGAGGCCCTGCTGGAGGGGATAGCCGAGCTGGGCGCCTCCATGGAGGATACGGACATCTGCCTCACCCACCTGCACTCGGACCACACGGGGCTGGCGGCGGAGCTCGCCGCGCCGGGCGCGAAGATCTACATAAGCCGCGAGGACGGCACGAGGCTCGAGCAGTTCCGTCAGGCCTCGAACTCGCACAGGATGGACGAGTATTCAAGGCTCGGCTTCTCCGAGGCGGAGATAGCCTTCCTGCGCGACTCGCCCATGCGCAAGTACAACGCCGTGCAGAAGGCGGACTTCAGCTTCATAGGCGAGGGCGACGCGCTCGAGTACGGCGGCCGGCGGCTGCGGGTGATCTCGACCCCGGGCCACACGCCGGGGCACATCTGCCTCTACGACCGGGAAGACAAGGTCATGTTCCTGGGCGACCATGTGCTCTTTGACATCACGCCCAACATCACCACCTGGCCCGGCTTTGAGGACCCGCTGGGCAAATACGTCCACAGCCTCATGGACGTGAGCATCTTTGACGTGCGCCTGCCCCTGCCCGCCCACCGGGGCGTCAAGGGCAGCATGTCCGAGCGCATAGGCGCGATAATCGAGCACCACGGCGTGCGCATACGCGAGATGCTGGACATTTTGACGGCAGAACCGGGCCTGACTGCCTATGAGCTCTCGGGCAAGATGACCTGGCGCGTGCGCGGCAAGAGCCCGAGCTGGGCGGACTTCCCGCTGCAGCAGAAGTGGTTTGCCGTGGGCGAGACCGCGGCGCACCTGGAGTATCTGACCGTCCGCGGCCGGGCCTACCGCAAGCCCGAGGGCGGCGTCTGGCGCTACTATACCTGAGTGTAAACGGAGGCGGGAGCATTGAAAAAGCTGCTGAAGGTACTGCTCATCATAGTCCTGGTGATAGTGCTCGCGGCCGGCGGCTTCGTGGGCTTTCTGAGCTTTACGGAGTACAGGCCGGAGGACGTGGAGTACATAACGGCGGGCCTGCTGGGCGAGCCCGAGACGGTGGGCGAAACTGTGAGGCTCGTGAGCTGGAACCTGGGCTACTGCGGCCTCGGCGAGCACGAGGACTTCGTCATGGACGGCGGCACGGGCGCGGGCAAACCCGAACTCGCCGATTTCGACTACTATTTCAACGGCGCGCTCGCCGCGCTCGACGAGCTGGACGCGGACATCTATCTGCTGCAGGAGCTGGACGAGGACTCCGCCCGCAGCTATGGCACGAACGAGGTCAAATCCTTCTCCGAGGGCCGGAACGCGCACAGCTGGGCCTATGCGCAGAACTACCTGTGCCCCTTCGTGCCCTTCCCCTGGCCGCCGATGGGCCGGATGAACAGCGGCATAATGACGACGGCGGACTACGCCGTCGAGGGCGGTACGGCGGAGCGCATCGCCCTGCCCTGCCCGTTTTCGTGGCCGGTGCGCACGGCGAACCTCAAGCGCTGCCTGCTCGTGACCCGCTACGCCGTCCCGGAACTGGACAGCGAGCTGGTGGTGGTGAACCTGCACCTGGAGGCCTATGACGACGGCGAGGGCAAGGCCGCGCAGACGGCCATGCTGTTCGAGGTGCTGGAGGAGGAGTACGCAAAGGGCAATTACGTCATAGCCGGCGGCGACTTCAACCAGACCTTCCCCGGCACGCTGGAGAAGTGGCCCATGCTCGACGAGGGGTACTGGACGCCCGGCGTGCTCGACGAGTCCGCCCTGCCCGAGGGCTGGAGCTTCGTCTTTGACGACAGCGTGCCGACCTGCCGGCTCAACAACGCGCCCTATGACGCGGAGACGAGCCAGCACTATGTGCTCGACGGCTTTATCGTCTCTCCGAATATAGAGGTCCTGAGCGTGGAGACTCAGGACCTGGGCTTCAAATATTCCGACCACAACCCGGTGGCAGTCGAGATAAGCTTTAAGGAGGCATAAGCATGAAGGTACTGATGATAAGCGGCAGCCCGCACAGGGCCGGCAGCTCCAGGCTGGCGCTGGAGGAGATGGCCAAGGCCTTCGCGGCCGAGGGCGTGGAGACCGAGCTCATAGAGGTCGGCGCGGGGCCCGTCTCGGGCTGCACCGCCTGCGGTGACTGCAAGGCGTCCGGCCGCTGCGTCATTGAGGACAGGGTCAACGAGGCCATAGAGAAGCTCGCGGCGGCGGACGGCCTGGTCGTGGCGACGCCGGTGCACTACGCCTCGCCCGCCGGGGCGCTGCTGGCCTTTTTGGACAGGATGTTCTACGCCGGCGGCGGAAGGTTCGCGCACAAGCCCGCAGCGGCCTTTGCCAGCGCTAGGCGCGCGGGCACGACGTCGTCCATCGACGTCATAAACAAGTACTTCACCATCTCGCAGATGCCGGTGGTGTCCTCGACCTATTGGAACCAGCTCTACGGCTCCTGCCAGGCAGACGCGGCGCAGGACGCGGAGGGCCTGCAGACCGCGCGGAACCTGGCGCGGAACATGGCCTGGCTCATGAAGTGCATAGCGGCCGGCGCGGCCGCAGGGCTCACGCCGCCGGCGAGCGAGCGCGGAAACGTGACGAACTTCATAAGGTGATCAGCGGTTGAGCAGCCAGATCCCGGCGTTGAGGTAGCCCGCGACGAGCAGCCAGAGCAGATAAGGCAGCTGCAGCCAGGCGGCAGGCTTGTTGAGCTTGGCGAAGGCGGCGCTCATGGCGGCGACGAGGCCGAAGAGCAGCACCAGCAGCGCCAGCGCGGCGAGGAAGGCCTGGGCGGGGAAGAAGACCAGCGTCCAGATGAAGTTCACGGCGAGCTGGGCCCACCAGAGGCGCTCGGAGCGCGCGGAGGCAAGGCTGTCGGTGTTTTTGACCATGGCCATGCCGACGCCCATGAGGATGTAGAGCGCCGTCCAGACGATGGGGAACACCAGGGGCGGAGGCGTGAGTGGCGGCTTGTCGAGCAGGGGAAAGAGCTCCTTCATCGCCCTGCGCGTCAAAAAGCCCGAGAGCGCGCCGACGCCGACCGCGATGGCGGGATAGACGATATACCGGCTTTTCTTCAAACGAAACACCTCCTTCCCGTCCTGCCGGACACTCTATGTTATTTCCCATTCGGCCTCCAAGATTCCGCCGAGGGCCAAAAAGCTAAAAATCTGCCCGCCGAGGCCAGCCTCAGGTGATATGTAAAAAGCGCTGTTTTGGCGAAAATTCGCTCAAAACAGCGCTTTTGGCGGAGCGGGTGGGATTCGAACCCACGGTACCGTTGCCGGTACACCTGATTTCGAGTCATTCAGCTTCATTGGAGTGCACTGGAATGTACCAGAATGCAGAGGAAGCTACAACAGGTAAAAATCCCTGATATTTCAGGCTGTGCAGCCGTTTTTGGGCGGCATTGCTGAACAATCGAGGTGTAAATAAAATGCAGCCGATTTTCCCATTTGGAGAGACATCGGAGAGAGTTAGGAGAGAACTGGCCTTGCTCAGAGTTCGTATTGCCCGCCGTTGACGGCAAAACGATACGGAGGTTCTGACATGGCCGGTTCTAATTCTTATCAGCAGATACTAGACGAATACCCCGAGTACATAACCAAGGAGCAGCTCTACCGGATATGCCACATCAGCAAAAAGACTGCTCAAAATCTTCTTGAAAGCGGGGAGATACCCTGCACAGACACCGAGAAAAAGACGCATCGTTTTCTTATTGCTGCTGTTGATGTTGTAGATTATCTTCGCCGCCGTGACAGCGAGCCAAAACCCGAGCCGGATGCAGGGGTGGCCGAACAGATACGTTCAGCGCTTGCACTCTACCCTGATGTCCTCAGCGTCATGCAGGTCAGCGCCATTACCGGCCGATACCCCCAGACCGTGACAAAATGGTGCCGCTCACAATACATAAAAAGCTACAGCAGCGGGGGTAAAAATCACATCCTCAAAGCCTCGCTCACTGACTTCCTCATTTCAAGGTGGGAAGAGTTTCAGAATATTGGAGAAAAGGAGGCGGTTAATGTCGTTGAGAACACTTCTGCCTCTGGGCAGATAAGAGATTTACCTCTCGCAGAACTGCAACCGTTCAGCAGGCACCCATACAAAGTGCGCGACGACGACGCGATGCAAGACATGGCCGATAGCGTCAAACTGTACGGCTTGCTCTCGCCCGCGATTGCGCGGCCTCTGCCGGGCGGCGGGTACGAGCTTGTATCCGGCCACAGGCGCAAGCGGGCGTGTGAGCTGGCCGGGCTGGAGACCATGCCGGTCATTGTCCGCGAGCTGGACGACGACGCGGCGGCGATCCTCGTCGTGGACAGCAATTTGCAGCGCGAAGGGCTGCTTCCGAGCGAGAGGGCGTTTGCGTACAAGCTCAAACTGGAGGCAATACAGCATCAAGGGCAAAGGAAAGATTTAACTTCGGTTCAAGTTGAACCGAAGTTAAGAGCAAGAGACGTTATTGCACAGGAAGCCGGTGAAAGTAGCGGGGTTCAAATACAGCGCTACATCCGCCTCACTGAGCTGATACCGCCACTGCTGGACATGGTGGACGAGCGCAAAATCGCGTTCAATCCGGCCTATGAGCTTTCGTTTTTGAAGCAGGACGAGCAGCAGCTTCTTCTCGACGCCATGGACAGCGAACAGGCCACGCCGTCGCTGTCGCAGGCGCAGAGGCTAAAGCAATTCTCCCTGCGCGGCGAGCTGACCGCCGCGGTCATGCGGGTGATCATGTCCGAGGAGAAAAAGCCGGAGATAGACCGCATCACCATCGCAGGCGACACGCTGCGCAAATTCTTCCCGCGCTCCTACACGCCGAAGCAGATGGAGGAGACCATCATCAAGCTGCTGGAACAGTGGCAGAGGCAACAAAAGCGCCGTAGGGCAGCGGAGAGGTAATTATAGAGGCTAAACAGCTTAATCAAATTGCTTATTAATTGCTTGTGACAAGCAATTAATAAGCAATTTGTCAGCAATTATCTACTTGTCGGCTGTGTTTGTCAAACGAAAATGTGAGCAAAAGGGCCCCAAAAAAGTGAGCACCTTCAGCACCAGATTTCATGTCGT
>CALXEH010000006.1 GCA_944387285.1 uncultured Oscillospiraceae bacterium
GGGGGGATTCCATCCAAATCCTTCACCGTCCAAGCCGCGCCCACGTTCAGTGTCGCCACGGCCATCCAGATTGAGGGGGAGAACAAGTGGTACTCCTATAATCCAGAGGACGAGGCCAATACCACCTCAGTCTTCACCGAGGGCGCAACCGCCAATGTGCGGGTCACCGTGACCAACAACAGCGGCGGCACAGTCAGTAACACGGAGGTGTACATCCCCGTCCCCAAGAAAGACCAGGCAAGCATGCTGGGTGAACATTTCATCAGTGAGACCGGGTTTGATATGTTCATCGCCGATAAAGCTGACCTCACAGGTGCCAGCGGCTGGGATGTGCAGTACGGCCAGGTCACCGAGGTAAAGCTGGGAGACAACGGCGTACCCACCGGGGAATTTGAGCTGAATAGAAGCTGGTCTGATGAGTACGACGCCAGTACCAACATGATTAAGCTCTCCCTGTCCCGCGGCATGGCAAATGGCACCTCGGCGGAAATTATCCTGAAATTCAAGGCCACCGATGATACCAGCCAGACGGACAGCATGAACATCTTCAAGAGCTGGTACAAGTATTCTACGGGCGACGCCTCCATGGTGGACACCGAAAAGGTCTACAACTTCGGCACCCTGCTCCAGAACGGCCAGCTGGACGGCACTGTCTATCTGGACGCCAACCGCAACGGCAAAATGGACGAGGACGAAACCGGCGTCGAGGACGTCACCATCAAGGTGACCGACAGCGAGGGCCGCACCTATGAGACCCAGACCGGCGAGGGCGGGGCCTACTCCTTTAACTCCCTGCCCGGCAGCAAGAAGCTGACCCTTACCGTCACCAACCCCAGCAGCCCCGACCCCAACAGCAGCGGCGGCTCCTATCGGTTCTACGGCGGTGATGTAACCCCCGCCGAGGACAACCGCTCCGCCAGCAAGAGCGGCTTCACTCTGGAGGGCGGCGCCGCCACCGTCAACGCCGGCCTGATTACCCCTTACAAGGTGGAGTTCAAAATAGACTCACAGGACGGCGTGGTATCCCCTGAAAGCGTCTGTATCTATGCGGATACCGAGCTGAGTGAAGTTGTGAAGGCTGTATATGTGGTATCCGCGGGAAGCGGACGCACCTTCACCAATCAATGGAAGGTGGGTGAAGATGCGACAGATCTCATTGACCACGAGGAACTACTGGATCAGACCGTGACCGCCGACACGACCTTTACGGCGATTACATCCACCGCGCAGTGCGTGGTCACCTTCCAGCATGGTGCGGGACAGTTTACCGGGGATGATGCCGCCAAAGAGAGTATTACAAAAAACTATGATCTCAACGATACCATCAGTTCCAGCGACTTCCCCACAGTGACTCACCCGCAGGGCAACCAGCTCATCGGCTGGACTTACAATGGCGAGACCAAGACTGCCGAAGGCTGGAACAACACACCGGTCACATCCGATATGACCTTCACCGCCCAGTTTGCCGGTGACGTGACCCTGACCCTGATCGCCAACGGCGGCCAGTTTGCGTCGGATGCGCAGACCACCTTCACCGGCGCGGCGGGAACTGAGATTACCGTCCCCACGCCGACCCGCACCGGCTGGACCTTTGCCGGCTGGTACACGGCTGAAAACGGCGGGGATAAGATCGAGAACCCCAATGTGCTGCCCACCGCCTCCGCCATCTGGTATGCCCATTGGACCAAGGGCGTGCTGATGGTCACCGTCAACGACACCCCGACCTATGACGGCACGCCCCAGGAACCGGACATTACGGTTAAGATTGAAGGCGCCACTTTAACCAGTAAGCAGTATGTGGCGATCTGGAGCAACAATATCAATGCGGGTACTGATAAAGCCTCTGTTACGGTCCATGGCCTGGACGAGTACGCCGGCCTGAGCGGAACTGCAACCTTTAGCATCAACAAGGCCAACCAGACCGTGACCTTCGCCAAGCCCGGCGAACAGCAGACGGCCACCTATGGCGAGAGCTTCTCCAACACCGCCACCGCCCAGCTGGACAGCGCCAAGGCGACGATCTCCTACTCCAGCGACAATACGGGCGTTGCCACTGTGGATAAAAACGGCACCGTTACCATCCACAAGTCTGGTACGGTCACCATCACGGCGACTGCGAAGGAAACGGATAATGTCAAAGAGGGCGAGGCCACTTATAAGCTGACCATCGGCAAGGCCAACCCCACGCTGACCTTTGCCAACAGCACCGTCAGCGTCAAGACCACCGGCTCCGTGAGCAACACCCTGACCATCGTGCCGAAGGATCTGACCGTGACCTACACCAGCAGCAAGGAGGATGTTGCAAAGGTTGACTCTTCCACTGGCACAATTACCCTTGTAGGCGAGGGCAACGCCACCATCACGGCCAACTTTGCGGGCAATGACTGCTACAACGCGGCCAGCGCCAGCTACACCCTGACCGTGGACAACGACGCCATCGCCTACACCGCCGAGGGCTGGTACGGCCCCTATGATGGAACGCCTCATGGCATCACTGTGAATGTCACCACCCCTGCTGATGGCGCAACGGTGACTTACAAGACCACCGAGGACGGCCTCTACACTGCGGTTGCCCCCACCTACACCGACGCCGGTACCTACACGGTCTACTTCCAGATCGAGGCCGCGGGCTATGACACCGTGACCGGTTCGGCCAAGGTTGTCATCAATAAAGCAATGCTCACCGACGCCACCGTCACCGGCGGCGAATACACAGGCAAGGCAGTGGGCAGCGTCAGCGAGGTCAAGGCCGGAACACTGGTTGTCCCCGAGGGCAGCTATGAGGTGTTCTATGTGAATAATGTGGACGCCGGCACCGCCGTGGCGATCATCACCGCCAAGGCCGGCAGCAACTTCATCGGGAATGTGCCCAAAACCTTTACTATCACTCCCAAGCAGTTGACGGCGGATATGGTATCCCCCATCGCGGATCAGCCCTATACCGGCGACCAGATCACTCCTACTGTCACCGTGACGGACGGCGCCCCGCTGGTGGAGGGCAAGGACTTCACCGTGTCCTATGGCAATAACAACACCGTAGGCACCAACGCGGGCACCGTGACCATCAAGGGCACCGGCAACTACGCCGGCGAAGTTAAAGTGAACTTCAACATCACCAACACCGGCGCTTTCAAGGTCATTGTGGATAACTCCGAGCACACCTATAACGGCAGCGAGCACACGCCTACCGTGGTGGTCTACGCCGTGGACAAGGCCGGCGTGATGACTCCGCTGACCGTGGACACCGACTACGAGGTGACCTATGCGAACAACACCAATGCCGGCGCCGCCAGCGTGACCGTTACCGGCATGGGCGCTTATGCCAGCTGGGAGGACGCCAAAGCCTCCTTCACCATCCAGCGTGCGGAGCAGTCTGTGACCTTTGCGGATATGGAGGTGGAAAAGACCTACGGAGAGCCCGCCTTCACCCAGGCCGCCACGGTCGCCCTGAATCCGGATGTTGACGGCCAGGCCACCGGCGCAGTCACCTACGCCAGCAACAATCCCGCCGTAGCAACGGTGGACAGTACCGGCAAGGTGACCATCGTGGGGGCCGGAACCGTCACCATCACCGCCAGCGCAGCGGCCACCGACAACTACAAGAGGGCCGAGGCCAGCTACAAGCTGACCGTCAACCCCAAGGACATTTCCAGCGAGGATGTGACGGCCTCCCAGATCCCCGACCAGCCCTATGGCGGCGTCCCCGTGACCCCGGAGTTCTCTTTGACCGACAGCGACAACGATATTTCCAAGCACAATCTTGAGGTCAACGTGGACTACACCTTCGAATACTCCAACAACGACGGCGAGGGCGAAGGCAAGATCACCATCACCGGCAAGGGCAACTACACCGGCAAAAAAGAAGTGATCTTTAAGATCATCTCCTGGAGCGAGTCCATGGTCATCGTCACCCCCGCGCCCATCACCATCTACATGGGCGGCGCGGACGGCTATGAGGGCGCCGTCGTGGACGAGGAAACCGGCGCAATCAAGGCCAGCTCCTCCCTGCCGGAGCCCGGCTTCCTGTTCACCCTGCCCGAGATGCTGAAAGAGGCATTGGAGACAAAGGGCGAAACCATTACCGCGGTCAAGTTCTATGAGCTGGCCAGCGGCAAGGAGTGGACTGTGGAGCCCTACGCAGAGGGAAGCAGTACCGTCTACCGGCTGGTCCCCAGCGGAACTCAGGAGCCGGTGCGCGTCCAGTTCACCAACGCCCAGGGCCAGACCGTCACCGAGGACAAGTTCGAGGTGGGCGAGAACATCAACCAGACGCTGACCATGACCCTCTACAAGGGCGATGTGGGCGTCATCTACGCCATCTATGACGGCGTGCAGTACCCCATCCGGCTGGGCAAGAGCACCCTGACCGTCCGGGGCGTGACCGATGAGGCACAGTACGCCACCGTGACGGACGTCACTACGGCCCCCGTTGAGGGCAAGCCCGCTGTGACCGCGGAGAGCGGCACCAGCTACACCATCAACGGCAGTGACGTACCCGTGGAGGATACCACCGGCGTGGCGCTCTTGTTCGACAGCATCATCGACGCCAGCGGTGAGGACCGCACCGGCCTGCTGGAGGATAAGGCAGAGAGTGCCATGGCAGCTCTGGGCAAGGAGCCTGCCAGCGGCAACCGCTTTGCCTACTCCTTCCAGTACCTTGACCTGGTGGATACCAACAACGGCAACGCCTGGGTCAAGGCCAGCCAGGACGTGACCATCTACTGGCCCTACCCGGCGGGCACGGACAAAAACACTGAGTTTACCCTGCTCCACTTTGAGGGCCTGCACCGTGAGATGGAGTCCCATGAGATCGGAGACCAGATCGCGGATTGCAATGTCAGAAAAGTGACCATCGTGAAAAAGACCGAGACCCATATCGTGTTCAAGGCCGGTTCCGCCGGATTCTCGCCCTTCGCCCTGGTGTGGGAGGAGAAGATCCCCACCTACACCATCACGGCCACATCCAACGGCAACGGCTCCATCACCCCGGCCGGTGTGACCACCGTGCAGGAGGGCGGCAGCCAGAGCTACACCATCAAGGCCGACAGCGGCTACCACATCTCGGATGTGAAGGTCAACGGCAAGAGCGTGGGCGCGGTGGAGAGCTATGACTTTACCGATATCCGGAGCAACCAGACCATCGAAGTGACCTTTGCCCGCAACAGCTCCGGCGGCACCGGCGGTGGCGGCGTTACCACCCGCTACACCATCGAGGCCGAGGCCGGCCAAGGCGGCGAGATCTCCCCAGACGGCAGAGTGAGCGTGTCCAGCGGCAGCGACAAGACCTTCCGCATCACCGCCTACGAGGGCTATGAGATTGCCGATGTGATCGTGGACGGCAAGAGCGTGGGCGCGGTCAGCAGCTACACATTTGAGAATGTCCGCAAGAACCACACCATTTCCGTGACCTTCCAGGAAGCGGAGCAGGTGGCGGACCCGGATGACACCGGCGTGTCCGGCTGGCTCAACACCAAGGACCACATCCAGTACCTCAGCGGCTACGGCGGCGGCAAGTTCGGCCCCACCGACAACATGACCCGGGCGCAGGCGGCGCAGATGTTCTACAACCTGCTGCTGGATAAGAATGTGCCCATCACGGTCCGCTTTACCGACGTGGCTGCGGACGCCTGGTATGCCCAGGCGGTCAACACCCTGGCATCCCTTGGCATCGTGAACGGCGTGGGCAGCAGCCAGTTTGCGCCGGAGCGGGCCATCACCCGGGCGGAGTTCACGGTCATCGCCATGCGCTTTGCCCACCTGGATACCACAGGGGAGAATATCTTCTCCGATGTGAAGCCGGACGACTGGTTCTACGCGCAGGTGGTCGGCTCCATCAAATACGGCTGGATCACCGGCTACACGGACGGCACCTTCCGCCCGGGCAGCACCATCACCCGTGCTGAGGTGACCACCATCGTCAACCGGATGCTGGGCCGCAGCGCCGACAAGGCGTTTGTGGACAGCCATGCGGATACCCTGACCCAGTTTGACGATGTCAGCCGCACTTATTGGGCCTACTATCAGATCATGGAGGCCACCAACGCCCACGACTACAAGATGTCGGGCGGCGTTGAGGACTGGACCCGGCTCCAGTAACTGCATCAAGGCGGAGGGGAAAGGGGCTTCGGCCCCTTTCTTCTCTATGCCGGGAAAACTGATACGAAAGAGAGGGGAGCGCACCACAATGAACGATGAATTAGCAGTTGTCCAGGCGGCAAAGGAAGTCTATGGGGCGGTGAACTCCATGGTAAGCAGATACCGTTCCCAGCGGATGGTAACACGGCAGCAAAAAATCCTGTTGGATGAAAAGATTCGCGCATTTCGCGCGATTGCCCACACCCGTGCTTCTGGTGAAGTATTCAACAGCACAATCAACGAATTGGCCAAGGCACAGCGCCTGATTGACAGCATGGACTTACACGGTCTCGGATATGAGATGGCAATGGAACAGTACCGGGTCCTGGGCGAACAGCTCAGGCGCAATCTGGAGGAGTTTACAAATGGTATTTAATTCTAAAAAACGCAAGCCGGAGGATGAACCGGCTCCCGCTGCAAAAGTTGTACCCGCCCAGAAGGTAATATCCGCCCAGCAGGAGGCCACACAGGGCCCTGGACCAGAACTGAAAATCCCCGAGGATGCGATGGCCCGGGACCTGATGGCGCTGATCCAGCAGGCCATTGAACTCTGGGCACAGAAATATGGCCTTGAGAATATGCCCAAGGATATGGTCTTTCGCCAAGCAATGGTCATTATGAGGCGGATGGACGACCTGCTGGGCTCCATGCGTCCGTAAGCAATGTTTTGGCTCATTGCGATTGTAATCGCTGCGGCCCTGTGCTGGCTGGGCGTCATCCCGCTTCGGAAGTGGTATTACCTCCTGAAAAACAAATTATATGGGAAATGGCTCCATATCAAATTGTTGCTAATTAAACTGCTGAACGACTTGGGGCTGCTATGAAAGGGTGTGCAGATGACAATGCCTGAACGGTGCAGTGAAAATCGCTGGGAACAGATGGTGCCCATGGGAACGGGGGGCGCGGCGTCAACGCTCTATCGTATGTAGCATAGGCCGTCTGTGGGGGGATGAATATGCTGAACCTTTCCTTTTAGGAGGCTTTGTACAAACCATGTTCCGCCAAACCGAATACCATTTCCCGCAACAATGGCGCGGACGGCCAGATGGCTGTCTGCGCCATATTTTTTCTTCGACAGCTTATCCGAATATCCCTTATCGAAAGATAAGGGGTTTTGGGATAAGGCGTCGAGGGGTTCCCTTGCCGCATTGGCGTTTCCGCTGGAAATAGCGAAACGCGGGAGTTTTTTTAGAGAAAATTTACACTTTGGCGGGAAATGGCCCCGCTGTCGGGGGCCGCCCCCGAGAGCTTGAAAACCTGACTTTTCAAACTTTCGGAGGTATCGCCATGAGCAAGGAAGATAAGAGATATTATCTTTACATAGATGGACAGGCTGTGCCTGTCAGCGAACAGGTCTACCGGGAGTACCACCACTACGCCCGGAAAGAGGAATACTTCACCTACGACCTGAAACGGGAGAAGTTCGCCTGCGACCAGGAGGCGCAGACGGCGCACTTCACCCCCAGCCGGGAGGATTCCTATGAGCGTCTGCTGGAGGCAAATCAGCAGTTTGCCTCTGCCGGCCCTTCCCCAGAGGAAGAAGCCGTGTCCTCCCTCTGGCTGGCGGACCTGATGCGCGGCCTGACCCAGGAGGAACGTGAGATCATCACCCAGCTCTATATCCTGGACAAGTCGGAACGGGAGGCCTGCGCTGCCCTGCGGCTGGCCCGGACAACCTTCCAGCGCCGGAAGGCGGCCCTGCTCAAAAAGCTGCGGGCTTTGCTGGAGGATAACGCCTGAAAAACGGGCCAAAGCCGCCCTGACAGCGGGAAAGTAAGTGAAGGGGCCTAACTGCCCCTCCGCACCTTGACAAACAGCGGGACAAGCTCCCGTTCATATCAGTATGTGAGTTCCAAGACCCGTTGAGACGAGCGGCACAGGGGCGGACGCCAAGACTGCCTGCGGGCCGGGGATGGATGAAAGGAGGTGTCTCCCCATCCCTGGCCCGTCAAAGCGATCACATCAAAGGTACGAGCGGCAACCCGCCAGCCTGTTACCCGGCATTGGTAAGGCCGGGGGCGCAGGGACCCTCAACGGGAGATCACCGAATGATACCCGACCCACTGGGTAAATGTGGACTACGATGGGAACGGCGTGCGCGGTTTAGTCACCCGCGGTTCACCTTCCGTTGGTTTTTAAGGCGTCCAATACCAGGACGGGCTCACATACTCCCGTGCCGGGGGTGAGCAGCAGGGCGGTCCCGCCGCCTGAGAATACGGCACACATTTATCATAGAGGAAGCGGGAGCGCCCCGCGCCGGTTATGGCCCAACACAGGACGGGGCATCGCCACACAAGGCCGGGCGCTCCCTTTTCCATCCCGTACTGGATGCGGGACGTTGCGCCACAAGGAGCTTTCTTTGTGGCGCAAGGTGTTTCATCCAGCAGGATGGGACAAACCTGCGGCACAGCCGGGGGAGGTGAAGTATGCGTATTCCAATCAGCGAGATCAAAATCAATCCGGGCCGCCGTGAGGCCCTGCCGGAACGGGTAGCGGAGCTGGCCAAGAGCATTGCCGAGGTGGGCTTGCTCAATCCCGTAACCATTGACAGGTCCAATACACTCATCGCCGGCCTGCACCGCCTGGAGGCGGCGAAGCTGCTGGGCTGGGGTGAGGTGGACTGTACCGTGAGCAGCCTGGAGGGCTTGCAGGCCGAGCTGGCGGAAATCGACGAGAACTTTGTCCGCACCGACATATCGGCTTTGGAATACGGTGAAATCCTTTTGCGCCGTAAAGAGATTTACGAAACACTCCACCCGGAAACAAAAGCCGGAGCATCACAGGCAGCGGCGATGAACCGGGCGGTTGGACGGAACGTGGGCGACAAAATGACGCTCACGTCAAAGTCGTTCGTGGAAGATACCGCGGAAAAGCTGGGAGTTGGGAAACGGACGGTAGAGCGCCAAATCCAGACCGCCAAACACCTGACCCCGGAGGCCAAGGCCATCATCCGCGAGTCTGGCACCAAGGTGACGAAGAAGGACGCCATGAAGCTCTCCAAGCTGAAGCCGGAGCAGCAGAAGGACGCGGCCAGCAGGCTGGCCGCCCAGGAAATCCGCTCCATGGCGGAGTATCAGCCGCCGGAGGAGTCCGAACCCCAGGAGACGGTTACAGAGGCGCTGGCTGTGGACCCGCCCCCGTTCAAGCTGAGTGAGCAGCAGTTCACCAGCTTTCGGGAATCGGTGGCGGCGCTCAAGGACACGGAGAAGGACTTCAGCTGCACCCCGGACAGCTTCCTGGCGGAGATCACCGCCTTTGTGCGGAAATTCCACCGGGAAATCGGGTGGTACGGCACAGCGTATTACGAAGCCGCTTTCCCGGAGCTGAGCGTCATACAACGGGATTACCTGCGCCAGCAGATGGAATCCATCTGTGAGGCGGCGAACCATTTATTGCATCAAGTAGAAAGGATGAAACGCACATGAGCTACCGAAAAAAACACTATCCGGCCAAGCCGGAGCGGGAGGTGCCGGCTTTATTCGATGTGGAGTACAGCAATCCGGGCGTAGACCGGACGCTGCCCACCAGCCGCCTGACCTCCGGCCTGCCCTATCAGCGGCCCGTGGATGAAAAGGAGGTGGACCGGCTCATCCGGGAGTGGGATGACCGCCTGCTGGAGCCGCTGACCGTCAGCTTCCGGGACGGGCGCTTTAACGTGGTGGACGGCCAGCACCGCATCGCCGCCATGGTGAAGAAGAACGGGGGCCGGGAGGTCATGGCCCCCTGCAAGGTTTACAGCGGCCTGAGCTATGAGGAGGAAGCGGCCCTGTGCTACAAGCTGGACAAGGCCAAGTGGCGTCTGAGCCTGTCCCAATCCACCAATGCCCTGGTGGAATCAGGGATGGATGCGGAGTCTGCCGAGATCCGCCGGCTGGTGGAGGGTGCCGGCTTCCGGTGGGCGCTGGGCAAAAAGAGCGGGCGGGAGCATGAGATTATCGCCACCCGGGCGGTCATCAACGCCTACCGCCTGCTGGGCGGGGACACCTTCTCCCGGATGCTCCGCCTGCTGGAAAGCACATGGGGCGGCGTGCCCCGCTCTCTCAACGCGGTGGTCCTCTCCGGGCTGGCTTTGTTTCTGAAAACCTATGACACAGAAGTGAATGACCGCGTTTTTATCAAACGCCTGTCCGCCGTGGACCCCGATGAGATCATCCGCCGGGGCCGGCTGGATTTCAGTACCAACAGTACCGCCCTGCGCTATGCCCGCGTCTTTCTGGAGAAGTACAACGGCCAGCGCGGGGGCCGGCGGCTCCCGTACCGCTTCAAATCCTGATACATACCCGCCCATAGCGCCGCAGGCCCACAGTCTGCGGCTTCCACGTTTCCATTCGCAAAGGAGGCCAAAAGGATGGAACAGAATTTTCCCAACCGTGTGAATCGGGCCGAACTGGCCGACATCCGGGCTGTCACTGTCAACCAATCGCTCCCCAAGGAGGAGCGCATTGCGGAGTTTCTGCGGCAAATCAAAAATCCCTACTGCTTCAAATGCGGCAAATTTACTGTTCAGGCGCAGTTTTCCCCCAATGGCGTATCTTTAGAGGATTGCCTGAAGCAAATCCTGGTTTAGCACTTTAATGTGTTGACTTCCCCGGAGTGGTATGCTATACTGATTCTCGGAAAAAGAATTACATAGGCAAGTCTGAATCACTCTTTGATTTATGGGGTAAGTCCGTAAATTTGAAGGAGTGAATTTTTTATGCCTAAATATCAAGCGACTGCCTACCTGCGGCTATCCTATACGGAAAACCGTGAATATGAGAGCGACAGCATTGCCAACCAGAAGAAGCTCATTGAGGACTATCTGAAAGGCCATCCGGACATTGAGCTGGTATCCGAGAAGGTAGACGATGGGTACAGCGGCATCCTGTTTGACCGTCCAGCCTTCCAGGAGATGATGCAGGACATTATGGCAGGAAAGGTCAACTGCGTCATCGTCAAGGACCTGTCCCGCCTGGGACGTGAGTACATTGAGACTGGGCGCTACCTGCGCCGGATCTTCCCGGCCTACGGCGTCCGGTTCATCGCCATCAACGATAGCATCGACACGGCCCACGAACACGCCGGGGATGATTTGAGCATCTCCATGAAAAATCTGATCAACGACGCCTACTGTCACGATATTTCCGTCAAGACCAGAAGCGCGTTGGAGGTCAAACGGAAGAAGGGCGACTATGTGGGCGCCTGCCCGGTCTACGGCTACCGGAAGTCCGAGGAAAACCGGAACCAGCTTGTGGTGGACGAATATGCCGCCCGTGTGGTGCGTGATATCTTCCGGGCGAAGATTGACGGGCGCAGCGCCAAGCGGATTGCAGATGAGCTGAACGCCCTGGGTGTCCTCTCTCCCCTTGCCTATAAAATCAACCGTGGGCTGCCCCACTCCAAGGGCGGCTTCGCAGACCGGCCAGATACGAAATGGTCTGCGACCACGGTGATCCGCATTTTGCAGGACGAAATCTATACCGGGACGCTGGTGCAGGGCCGCCAGGGGACGTACAACCACAAAATCAAGGAGGTGATACGAAAGCCAGAAGAAGAATGGATTCGCGTGGAGAACACCCATGAGGCCATCATCCGCAAAGCGGATTTTGACCTGGTGCAGCACATCATGGGCCTGGATACGCGCACGGCCCCTGAGGGCGAGAAGGTCTACCTGTTCTCCGGTCTGCTGGTATGCGGCTGCTGCGGGACGCGCATGACCCGGAAAACCAATACCATAGGCGGGAAAAAGTACATCTATTACCACTGTCCCACCGGCAAAAAGCACGGCTGCACCCATCCCGTGATGCTGCGGGAGGATGATTTGATACAATGCGTCCTGGCCAGTGTGCAGGCCCACATCAAAAATGTCGTGTCGGTGGACGAGCTGCTGAACAGCATCAGCGAGGAGAGTATCAACCGGGAGCTGGTGGCAGGCTGCAAGGCGCAGATTGCCGAGAATAAAGCCCAGCTGGAGCAGATCAGTGTGTTCAAGGCCGGCCTTTACGAGAGCTTTGTCAACGGGATACTGGACAAGGCCGAGTACAAGGCCCTGCGGGACGGCTACACCGGGCGCATGGAGGAACTGCGTTCTGCCATAGGCCGGCTCCGTCAGGAGATGGAGCGCGTCACAGACCGAACCAGTGAGCGGCAGAAATGGACCCGCCAGTTCCGGGAGTTCTCCAACATGGCCGAGCTGGACCGCCGCACCGTGGTTACGCTCATCCAGTCCATCCGTATCATCAGCAAAACCGAAATCAAAATCAATTTCCGTTACCAGATGGAGTATGACGCCGCCTTGCAAAAGCTCTCTCAGGCGCGGTTGGAACAGGAGGCGGTCTAAATGGCGCGGAAAAGCAGGAAGGGTACGGCGGCAGCGCCGGCACCGCGCGGTATGAAGCTCTGGAGGGCTGCCCTCTATATTCGCCTGTCTGTGGAATTTAACGGCAGGCGCGGGGATTCTTTGGAGACACAGAGGGAGATTATGGAGGCCCATCTGGCGCTCTATCCTGATATTGAGGTTGCAGGCATCTATACCGATAACGGCATCACTGGCCGCACCTTTGAACGGGAGGCATTTCAGCGGATGCTGGCAGACATTGAAGCCGGCAGAATCAACTGCGTTGTGGTCAAGGACCTGTCCCGGCTGGGCCGGAACACCATTGACACAGGCTATTACATCGAGAAATACTTCCCACTTCATCAGGTTCGCTTTATCGCCGTCAACGACCAGTATGACAGCGAGGGCGCGGACAACAGCGGCAGCCATATCACGGTCCCGCTGAAAAATATGATCAACGAGGCATACGCCGCCGACATCAGCAAAAAGGTCCGCTCCCAGGCCCACCAGAGCATGAAGGCCGGGGAGTTCATCGGCGCAAGGCCGCCCTACGGCTACCGGAAGGACCCGGGCAACTGCCACAAGCTGCTGCCTGATGAGAACACAGCCCTTGTGGTGCGCCAGATCTTCGCCTGGGCGGCAGAGGGTGTACCCCTGAACCAGATGGTCAAGCGGCTGAATGAGGCTGGTATCCCTACGCCCAGCCACTATAAGGCCAGCTGCGGCTTAATCAAGCATGAGAACCTGATGGGGAGCGGCGTGTGGCAGACGATGACTGTCACCAAGATTCTATCCGATGAGGTCTATATCGGCGATATGGTACAGGGCAAGACCACTGTAATCGGCCACAAGCAATTCCCTGTCCCTCCCGAGGATTGGATTATCGTGCGGGGCACCCATGAGCCGCTGGTCAGCCGGGAGCTATTTGAACAGGCCCGGGCGGCCCGCGAGGTGGCCGCAAAAAAGTACACGCAGACAGTGAAAACGCCCTATTCCGAAAATATCCTGCGCGGGCGTATCTTCTGCGGGTGCTGTGGGAAGCCCCTGCACCGGCAGCGGAGTAAAAATAAAAGCCGACGCGATGACTATTTCTATCGCTGCATCTCCAATGACCGCATCAAGAAGGATGCCTGCCAGCGTCCTGTCAGTGTCCGGGAGGACCATCTGCTCCAGGCCATCCTGACGATCATCCGCAAAGAGGCGGAGGTCGTGATGGGGAACAGCCTGCGGCTGAAGCAGCACAGCGGGCAGCTGGCGCAGGACAAGGCTGACGCAGGCCGGGAGATTGCCAAGCTGCGCCAGTCCGCCGCAGATAGCCGGAAGTACCTGACCAGCCTATATGAGAATTTCATTTCCGGCATCCTCACCGCAGAGGAATACCGCACCCTGAAAGCGAATTACGAAGGGACCACCGCCGCTGCGGCACAGCGTATCCGGGAGCTGCAACGCCGACAGGCGGAGCGCACCGCGCAGGTGGCGGAGTACATCAGCATGGCAGACCGGCTGGCCGGTATCAGTAAGGGCCGTAAGCTGTCCGCCCTGCTGGTAGAACAGCTCATTGAGCGCGTTACTGTAAATGGCCCGGAGGACGTTTTGATTCAATTCCGGTTTGAAAGCTGCTTTGAGCGCGTGGCGGAGGTTCTGGAAGATGAATAAAACGATGGCGTATGTGATCGCCCTCTATATCCGGCTGTCCCTGGAGGACAGCCGGGTGGAGAGCATGAGCATTGAGAACCAGAAGCGCGCTTTGCACAGCTTTGTGGATCAGATGGAGAACGTCCGAAATGTAGAGGTGCTTGAGTTCATTGACAACGGCTACTCCGGTACAAACTTCGAGCGGCCCGCCGTCCAAAAGCTGCTGGGGCAGGTGCAGGCCGGTGAGATCAACTGCATCATTGTCAAGGATTTCACCCGTTTTGGCCGCAATGCTATTGAGGTCGGCTACTTCATGGAGCGCGTGTTCCCGCTATATGGAATCCGCTTTATCTCCATCAACGACAATTTTGACAGCGGGCGGCTTCACGGCGATACCGGCGGCCTGGATGTGGCGTTCAAATATCTGGTGGCGGAGTTTTACAGCCGGGACCTGTCCGTCAAATCCAAGTCAGCCAAGTATGTGAAGATGAAGCGGGGCGAATACCAGAGTAAAATCTGCCCTTACGGCTACCGCAAGGGCCCGGATGGGCGGATGGAGCCGGATGAGGAAACCGCCCCCGTTGTGCGGCTGATATTTGAATTGGCAAAGGACGGCCATAGTACCACGCAGATTGCAAAGGCGCTGCTGGAGAAAGGAATCCAGACCCCCGGCGAGTACAAGGCCGCCAAGGGAATCGTCAAGCGCGATGTTTCCCGGTGCGGCGGTATTTGGCACACCTCCACCCTCCGCAATATTTTAACCGATGAGCGGTACACCGGGACTTATATCATGGGGAAATGCGCTGTACGGGAGGTGGGCAGCTCTTTGGTCAGGAAAAAAGCGGAAAGCGAATGGTTTAAGATACCAGACCATCATCCGCCAATCATCTCCAAAGAGCTGTTCCAGCAGGTGCAGGAGTCATTCCCGCATTTTGCCTGTGCCAAGAAGCAGGTCCACCGCTACGCCCTTCGGAACAAGGTGTTCTGTGGCGTCTGCTCCCATACGATGTCACGCACCAGCAATAAGAACCACGCCTTCTACTGCCGCCATTCCCGGGCAGACGAAAGCACCCCCTGCCACGGCCTGCGCATTTTGGAGGCCGATCTGGAGGGGGTGGTGTATGAGATTATGAATAAGCAGGCACAGGTCATTCTGAGTCTGGACAACATCTCTGATGCGGAGCCGATGGACGTGCATCTGGCACAGCAGAAGGACTACCTGAAGCAGATTGAAGGCTGCCAGGACCAGAAGCGTATCCTGTATGAACAAATGCTGCTGAGGGAAATCAGCGCAGAGGAATACAAAACGAGGAAAGCTGAGGTGGACAAGGAATTAGACCGTCTGGACCGTATCTACACCGCTCTGTGTAAGCAGACGGAACAGATGCGGATGGGTGATGAGTCACGGGCCGCCCGGAGGCAACTGGCGCAGGAAGTCACCGGGACCGGCGGCCTGACTGCTGCGCTGGTGGACGCCCTGATAGAGCGGATAGAGGTGTATCCTGGCAATCAGGTGCGGATCACTTGGAAGCTAAAAGACTTTTGCACGGAGGAATGACAATGAGTGGAAACAGGACATGGATTTATTGCCGCATTGCCCATGGCAGTGTGCTGGGGCCGGACGCCATTGAAATCCAGAGGCGGCGGCTGGAGTGGTACGCGGCCCAGCATGGTTTGACGGTTGTGGGCAGTTCCGAGGACTGCCAGCCGGGGACAACGATGGACCGTCCTGGGGTGCAGAAAATGAACCGGGCTGTTGAGCAGCATACGGTTGACGTGGTGCTCGTGTTCAGCCTGGACCGGCTGTGCCGGAAAATTGGGGACGCCATCCGATATTGGCATTATCTCAGCAAGCATGGCGTCCGCCTCTGCTCAGTAAGCGATGGGGAGATTGACCTGAGCATGGATGCGGATATTATTGGAACCCTAAGCAGTGGTGTGATATAAGAACAACTTATCGCCTTCTTATTAAAAAGAGACAAGTTTTGTGAGATATTTCCTGAGGCGGATTGGCTGACTACATACAAATACAAATCAAAAAAGCAGTTTATGATGTGGAAATACTTAAAGCCAAAAACGCCTATGCAACTGTCCTCCCCAGGGCAAAGCTATTTACACGGTTTATGACCTCTTTGAATAGTTGAAGATACGAAAACGAAAAACCCAGGCGACCAAAATGGATTTGATAGCTTGGGCTTTCCGTTTTCGGTACTTTTATAGATGCGCAATAAGTGGTACAATATGTAAAGGGGTGAGGCAATGTACATATCTAAGGTAACAATTAGAAATTTTAGAATATTTGATGAAATAGGCATAACAGCTTTTTTCGAAAAGGGTGTTAATGCTATTATTAGCGAGAATAATTGTGGTAAAACAGCAATAATTGATGCAATTCGAATCGCATTTTCTACGGCTTCGTACAAAAAAGACATATATTTCAATTTGTCGGACTTTCATGTTTGCAATAATGGTATTCGTTCTGATGAAGCGTTTATTAGCGTCTATTTTGACGAAATATCACCGGATTTTTTTGAGATTTGGGACCCTGAGAATCCATCTAAGGGAGAATTTCACATTCGGTATTATATGATAAAAACTCCTGAGGGGAAAGAAAAAATTCGCTATAATATTTGGGGAGGACCTGTTGAAGGAAATCCCGTTTCTTCTGATATCTTTGAAGCAATTCAGTTAGTGTTTCTTGGCGCGTTAAGAGATGCCGAAACTGAGATGCGCCCTTCTCGGTCAAGTAAGTTGGCCTCACTATTTAGTACTGCCACAAATACCGACGAAGCGAAGGAAGAAATCGTAAATGTTTTGCGCATGGCAAACAGTGAAATTTTAAAAAAGGATTCTTTAATCCGAGTGGGGCATATTGTCAACGATAACCTCTCAACGATTGAACAGGATGTATTAAAACAGAGTATAGAACTTGGATTGGTAGAGCCGCGCTTTGAGGCCATCGCAGGAGCCTTAAGAGCATGGATCAAGCCACGTTGGGTATATTTACGAAAGGATCATTCAGAATTTCATCTGCTCAAGGACTCATATTCTGAAGAAGAATGGACGAAAAACACTTCTGAAGACGAGGCGGGAGTATATCTTGACATCTTGGCACTTAGACAACTGAAAAAGGATCTCCCGGCTGCTGTTGTAATGCTATTAGACACATTATCATTAAATTCTTTTGAGCTTTTTCAAAACGGATTAGGCTATAATAATATCTTATTTATGTCTACCGTATTAGGAGACATGAAAACAAGCGCAGACACTGCATTGTTCAACCTCTTATTGGTTGAAGAACCAGAAGCCCATCTGCACCCACAATTACAGGAATTAGTACATGGCTTTTTTGATAAAAACTCAAACCGCGAAAGTTTTCAGGTGATATATACATCACATTCTCCCACATTGGTTTCGCGTATTGGGATAGATAAACTTGTACTTCTTTATGAGCAAAAACATCGAGTAAATTGTCTTTCTCTGTCGCAAAGTAATATAGATGAAGATGATAGAGATAATCTTGAACGGTATCTTGATGTTACCAAATCTCAAATGCTTTTTGCAAAAGGAATTTTGTTTGTGGAGGGAATTAGCGAAGCGCTATTACTCCCCATCTTTGCAGAATATTTAAATCGCCCCCTAGATAAATATGCAGTCGAGGTTATTAATGTAGATGGTGTTTCTTTCAAACCATTTGCAAATCTGTTATGTTATGCAAATGATACTCACCAAGTAACGATTAAAGCAACCATTATCACCGATGATGATAGGTGTACAAACAAAGAAGATAAAGAAACCTATATTATGAAGGACATTGATTATGACACAGATGATATTAATTCTATTGTTTTGAAACTCAAATCAACTACACCCTCTGAACGTTTTCAAAGTATTGATGCCTTATGTCAAACAGCGCACGTAAATATTTTTGGAGCCCGAAAAACTTTCGAGTACGAACTTGCTGCTTATCCGGAAAATATTCCTTATCTTCTTGAGGCAATTATTCAGGCTCAGCCTGTAGCTGGTAGAAGACTAGCCGCTGTGCTTGCGAAGCTTCATAGTGATGAAGAAAAAGCCGCTTGCCTGTGGTTGTATATTCGAGATCGCTCTAAATATAAAGGCGAAATAGCACAAAATCTTGCTCGTCGATTAAAAAGAGAATTAACCACTATGCTCTGGCCACGTCCTGAAAGCTCTGATATTTGCGCCATTACTAAACCGTTTATTGTTCCAGATTACATTAAAAAAGCAGTATATTCTGTAACGGAGGAAGCATAACGCCTATGGGACTAACCGTGGAGCAACAAGATTTTTTGGCTGCTGAGGGGCGTATTGTGCTATGTGCAGTCCCAGGAAGTGGCAAAACCTTTATCGTTGCAAAAAAAATAATTAAATACTTAGAAGATTGGCGCTTTCCACATCGGGGAGTTGCAGCACTTTCGTTTACAAATGTAGCTAGTGACGAGATACGAAATCAAGTATCAGATACAACTTATGCGTATAGTGACATCGGGTATCCCCATTTTGTTGGTACGCTGGATAGCTTCATAAACAATTTTATTCTTCTTAGGTTTGGCTATCTAATGCAAAAAGAGAATCGTACGCGTCCAGTAATTGTACATGAAAATTTCAGCAAACTTACATTTCAATCGAAATATGCAGTTTGTCATAAACAAATGTGTACACAACATCCAGAGTGGTTTCACTGGTCAACGACAAAGCTTTTAAAAAAAGGCAAAATTATTGATTGTGATGTTTCTACTAAACCTTGCGTCCTCTACAAAAAAAGTTTGTTAAAACGTGGGATTGTATTTCAACGCGAGGCGCCAGCGCTTTCTTTGCTCTTAATAAGGAAATATCCGCAAATTGCCAAAGAGGTTGCTTACCGATTTCCTGTCATCATTGTTGACGAGGCACAAGACACATCGTGTGAACAAATGGAGATATTAGAATGTCTTGCACAGGCTGGTGTTCATACAATGATACTGGTAGGAGATCCAGATCAATCATTGTATGAATGGCGAGATGCTACTCCTGAATACTTTCTCAAAAAGATGAACGATATAAATTGGCGTTGTATGCATTTGTCATGTAATTTCCGTAGCTCACAATTAATTTGCAATGCGGTTCAACCGTTTTCGAGTATTCTTTCTAAGCCGGGAAAAACACCAGCTCTTGCGAAAGGAGAAAATGCAGCTTTTGCTAGCAAGCCAGTGCTTCTACAAGTCCCTAAAGGGAAAAGCAAATGTGATATTATAGAAATGTTTTTAAAAATGTGCTGTAAAAATGGCATTGCCATTTCTCCACAAAATGTTGCGATTTTAACACGCGGGAAAATACATTCTGATATTATTTCTGATGCATGGAAAACACCTGAGACGGAATTGCTAGCCAAAGCCTCATACTTATGGCATTGCTCAGATCGAAAAGAGGCATATCGAACTTGCGAAAAAGTGCTCTATGAAATTGAAATTGGCAACCCTATTGGATTATCACGTAATGAAATTACTGTTATATCTGAAGAAAGATTTACACCAACTCTTTGGAAAAATAAAATTATCAATCTCCTAAAAGCATTACCAAATCCTATTCTTACTCTTGCGGATTGGGAAGAGCAAATGACTATGAGCATTTCCCAGCAAATAGATTCTGACACAATAAAACCGTATGATGGTAAATGTGCTTCAGATATAATTAAGATAAAATCTAGGGATAAAAAGCAACCAAATTTTAAAGAACATAAGGTAAAAGAGTACTTTGAAAAACGAGTGGAAACCAATTATACACTTTCTTCTGTGCACGGCGTAAAAGGCGAGACTTTTGACGCTACTTTATTAATTGTTGATAGTACGAAAGGTGCAAATACATTGACACCCGCAGTGCTTAATAGTGGAAATCTGGACACAGAACTTATTCGCATAGCATATGTTGCGATGACACGTCCTCGAAAACTTTTGATGGTCTCAATTCCTAAAACAAAAACTACACTATCCAGATTTTCTACGGCCTTGTGGGATTACCAAGAACTTTAAATAAAAAGCGAATTCAAGATGTCTAGCCGTATGATCTGTTCTACGTCAATTACAAAAGCAGAAACTTTAGATTATCGAATCAATTCTCTGATAGCTTGAGTTGTCTGCTTTTTAGAATTATTTTTTGTCGTGCACTTGACATACTGGTGTCTCAAATCGTGGATTCTGATGACCTTGACGCCAGATGCCTTGCAGCCAAACGTCATGCCGCGCTTCAAGGCGTATTTGGACAGCGGAAAAATACGGCTGTCCGCTTCCAGCCCATAAAGCTGCTTGAAGTAGTCCTGCATCTCGCCGCAGAGAAAGTCCGGCATCTGGATTACGCGGTTGCTTTTCTTCGTTTTCGGCGTGGTGATAACATCCTTGCCCTGTAAGCGCTGATAGGATTTGTTGATGCGGAGCGTTTTCTTCTCAAAGTCGAAGTCCGCAGGTGTCAGCGCCAGCAGCTCGCCCTCGCGGATGCCGCACCAGTACAAGATTTCAAATGCGTAGTACAGCATGGGCTTGTCCATCATGGCGTCGATGAATTTGAGGTATTCCTCCTTCGTCCAGAACAGCATTTCCTTCGGCTGCTCGTTGCCCATATTGCCCGCTTTTGCGGCGGGATTGATCTGCAAGCCGTAATACTTAATGGCATGGTTGAAAATGCAGCTCAGTTGGGTGTGGACGTTCTTGAGATAGTCCGGTGAATAGCTTTCACCGTCCGATTTGGTGTGCTGCCGTATCTCATTCTGCCAGTCGATCACATCGCGGGCGGTGATCTCCGAGAGCTTACGCTTCTTGAAATACGGCAGAATCTTTGTGCGGATGATATGCTCCTTGCTGAGCCATGTATTGAGCTTCAGCTTGGGCTTGACATCTTTTTCATAGAGTGCCACAAAGCTCTCAAAGCTCATATTGATATCAGCCTGCTTCTGCATCAGAAACTCGCGTTCCCATGCCTGCGCCTCTTTCTTGGTGGCAAAACCGCGCTTTAATTTCTGCTGGCGTTCGCCGCGCCAGTCGGTGTAGCGGAACTGCACATACCACGAGCCGTTCTTCTTGTCCTTAAACGCTGCCATTTGATTCCCTTCTTTCCTTCGGATCTCTCGTTCCATAGAACTTCTCATGGAAGAACTTGCGGTCGATCCTGCCTGCAATAGTGATGCAGCCGGTCTTTCGCAGCTCTTCGTTCAACTCACGAATGAGCTTGTACGCATACGGAACAGACACGCCCAGTTCCTCGGCTACTTCGTTTACTCGCATAAAAATTTCTCCTGCCATAGGCAAAATACCTTCCTTTCCTGATTTGTGGTTGGTTTCTTCGCCGTTCTATCCGCAGGACTCTGGCAGGCAACCCTTTTCGGCGCTGTGTCGTTTTCTTTTCTCCTTGGCACGCTCATATCATCGCCTGCTTCCCCGGAGAAAGCATCCCTTGGACGGTCATTCAATTTTGCGGCTTTTGGATGCACCTCCTCTCACCTTACAACGGACATTTTTTCTGTATTTGGTGGTATCCTAAATTGTAAAATTTCTATGAATTAAGCAAATAAGCTTAGCTTGCCATTATTGTACTATACATATTAGCTTAAGTCAAGCTGGTTTGCATGATAATATTAAATAAATTTGCTTAGATTTTTCTTGACGGAATTAAACATATCTGCTATACTCGTTATCAAAGACAACCGACACAGGAGATGGCTATTATGGCGATTGGCGAACGCATTCACTTTTTCCGCACAATGCGGGGCATGACGCAGAAATATCTTGGCATGGCACTGGGCTTTCCAGAGAAATCCGCAGACGTCCGCCTTGCGCAGTATGAGAATGGTTCCAGAACTCCAAAAGAAGACGTGACCGCTGCGCTGGCAAAGGTGCTTGACGTTTCCCCCAAGGCGTTGGACGTACCGGACATTGACTCCTATATCGGGCTGATGCATACGCTTTTTACGCTGGAAGACCGGTACAGTCTTGAAGTCTGCGAATGTGATGACGAAGTTCATCTTCGGGTCAATTTCCGAAAAGGGCGCGATGCCGATCAACTTCATCTGATGCTTGCTGCATGGGGCAAAGTTGCCGCAAAGCTGAAAGCAGGCGAGATCACGCAAGAAGAATATGACCGCTGGCGTTATCGGTATCCAGAGTTCGACACCTCTGGTCAGTGGCACAAGATCACGCCATCGCAGGAACTGAGCGATCTGCTCCTTGCCGATCTCAAAGAATACACCGAAAAATAACAAAAGGCTCTGCCGACCTTCTTTCACAGAAAGTCAGCAGAGCCTTTTTCGCTCTCAATATAGGATTGGATACGATAGCTCAAGGTGCAAACCGTGCGTCCCTTGAAACAAGAATGAACAAAACGGCTTTGGTATCTGCTATCATTTTGCTATCAAACGGGAAATGAAATTTTCAAAAAGTGAGTATTTTCAAGGCTTTGCAGCCTCGCACATTCACTTTTTTCTCATTCCCACTCCACCGTGGCGGGAGGCTTGCTCGTGATGTCGTAGACCACCCTTGAGACCTCCGGCAGCTCGCCGGTGATGCGCTCGGAGGCCCGGGCGAGGGCCTCAAGAGGCAGGCGGCTCCAATCCGCCGTCATGAAGTCGTCCGTCGTCACCGCGCGCAGGGCGACCGTCTCGCCCCAGCTCCTCGCGTCGCCGCGCACGCCCACGCTCCGCGTGTCCGTCAGCACCGCAAAATACTGGCTCGGGCGCTCCGGCAGGTGCTCCACCTCCTCCCGGAATATCGCGTCCGCGCGCCTGAGCACCCTCAGCCGCCCCTCCGTCACCTCGCCGATGACCCGCACGGCCAGCCCCGGACCGGGGAAGGGCTGGCGGCCCACCAGCTCCTCCGGCAGGCCCAGCTCGCGCCCCAGCGCGCGTACCTCGTCCTTGAACAGCTCGCGCAGCGGCTCCACGACGCCCTCGAAGTCCATCCGCTCCGGCAGGCCGCCCACGTTGTGGTGGCTCTTTATCGTCGCCGCCTCGCCCGTGCCGCTCTCCACCACGTCCGGGTAGATCGTGCCCTGCACCAGCAGCTCCGCCCCGCCCAGGCGTTTCGCCTCGGCCTCGAACACGCGCACGAACTCCTCGCCTATGATATGCCGCTTCATTTCCGGCTCCGCCACGCCGCGCAGCCTGCCCAAAAAGCGCTCCTTCGCGTCAACGCGCACGAAGTTCAGGCCGCTCCGGCCCCGGAACGCACGCTCGACCAGCTCCGCCTCGCCCTCTCGCAGCAGGCCGTGGTCCACGAACACGCAGTGCAGCCGCCCGCCCATCGCCCGCTCGAGCAGCGCCGCCGCAACGGCTGAATCCACACCGCCGCTCAGGCCGCATATCGCCCGCTTGCCCGCAAGCTCGCTGCGGCAGCGCTCTATGAGCCTCTGCGCGAGGCCGTCCATGCGCCAGCTGCCCTCGCAGCCGCAGATGTCGTAGAGGAAATTCCGCAGTATCTCCCGCCCGCGCTCCGTATGCGTCACCTCAGGGTGGAACTGCAGGCCGTAGAGCCTCGCCGCGCCGTTTTCCATGGCCGCGACGGGGCATTTTTCCGTCCGGGCCGTGGCCTTGAATCCCTCGGGCAGCGCGAGCACCCTGTCCGTGTGGCTCATCCAGCACTCGCTCTCCCCGGCGCAGCCCCTGAACAGCTCGCTGTCGGCGGCGCTCAGCCTCACGCCGCCGTACTCGCCCGCGGCCCCGGCGGAGCCGACCTCGCCGCCCTCAAGCCAGGCCATGAGCTGACAGCCGTAGCAGATGCCCAGCACGGGCACGCCGAGATGCAGCACCTCGCGCGCACACCTGGGCGAGTCGGGCTCCGGCACGCTCTGCGGCCCGCCCGTGAGGATGAGGCCCGAGCAGTGCGCCTCCGCTATGCGCTCGGGCGCGGCATTGCGCCAGCTCATTATCTCCGCGTACACGCCCAGCTCCCTCACGCGCCGGGCTATGAGCAGCGCGTACTGCCCGCCGAAGTCTATGACCAGTATCTTTTCCACCTTGTATCCTCCAGTTTCACTCGACAGTCACGGATTTTGCGAGGTTCTTGGGCTTATCTATGTCGCAGCCCTTCTCCCGCGCCGCGTAATAGGCCAGCAGCTGCAGCGGGACGATCTCTGCCACGGCGTCGAAGACCGGGTCGGTGCGCGGGATAAAGATGACGTCGTCCGCCGCCGAGAGGATGCGCCGGTTTCCGGCCAGCGCCACGGCCAGCACCTTCGCGCCGCGCGCCTTGACCTCCTCAATGGCGTTCACCATCTTCTCCATCAGCTCCTCGCGGCAGCAGAGCGCGACGACCGGCGTGCCCTCGTCTATGAGCGCTATCGTGCCGTGCTTGAGCTCGCCCGCGGCGTAGGCCTCCGAGTGGTTGTAGGATATCTCCTTCATCTTCAGCGCCGCCTCGAGCGCCACGGCGCTGTCCACGCCGCGTCCGATATAGTACAGCGCGTCGCCCAGGCAGTATTTCCTCGCCAGCGCGGGCAGGGCGCGGTTCATGTCTATGGCCCTCTGTATGGCGTCGGGGATATAGTAGAGCTTCGAGGCCAGCGCGTTCAGCTCGCCGGCGCTTATCCTGCCCAGCCTCTGCGCGAAGTGGGCCGCGAGGGCGCAGATGACGGCTACCTGGGTCGTGTAGCCCTTGGTCGAGGCGACGGCGATCTCCGGCCCGGCGCGGGTGTACACCACGTCGTCCGCGAGCTTTGCGAGGCTGCTGCCCACGACGTTCACGATGGCGAGCAGCCTTGCGCCCCGGGCCCTGCACTCCTTCGCCGCCGCGAGGGTGTCCGCCGTCTCGCCCGACTGCGAGAGCGCTATGACCAGCGTGTCTGGCCCGATGAGCGGGTCTGAATACCTCAGCTCGCTGGCGAGCTCGGCGGTGATGGGCACCCGGCAGAGCCGCTCGAGCGCCTTTTTGCCCACGCAGCCCGCGTAATAGGCCGAGCCGCAGGCGGTGATGACGACGGAGCGTATCCGCCCGAGCGCCTCGTCGCTGATGCCCAGCTCCTCGAACTCGATGCCGCCGCCGCGCAGCCTCGGCTCGAGCGCCGCCCTCACCGCGCGGGGCTGCTCCATGATCTCCTTGAGCATGAAGTGCTCATAGCCGCCCTTCTCCGCAGCCTCGACGCCCCACTCTATGCGCGTGACCTCGGCCTGCACCGGCCTGCCCGCGCAGTCGAAGACCGTCACGCCCTCGGGCCGCAGTTCCGCGAACTGCCCGTCCTCGAGGAACACCGCGTTCTTCGTGTGCGCCACCAGCGCCGTGACGTCTGAGGCGAAGTAGTTCTCGCCCACGCCGAGGCCCAGGATGAGCGGGCTGGACTCGCGCACGGCGTAGAGCGTGCCCGGCGCCTCGGAGCAGACGATGCCCAGGGCGTAGCTGCCCTCGAGCCGCGCCGTCGTGCGCATGACCGCCTCCTTCAGGTCGCCCGTATAGCAGGTCTCGAGCAGGTGGACGATGACCTCCGTGTCCGTCTCGCTGGTAAAGCTGCAGCCGCGCCGTATGAGCTCGTCGCGCAGGCTGCGGTAGTTTTCGATGATGCCGTTGTGGACGACGGCGAAGCGCCCGTCGTTGCTCACATGCGGGTGGGCGTTCAAGTCCGTCGGCGCGCCGTGCGTCGCCCAGCGCGTGTGACCTATGCCCGAGCGGCCGTGCAGCGCCCGGCCTCCCTTCGTCAGCTCGCAGAGGCTGTCTATCCTCCCGCTCGTCTTCGCCAGCTCGAGGCCGTCCTCGCCCATGATGGCGATGCCGGCCGAGTCATATCCCCTGTATTCCAGCGCCCGAAGGCCGTCCAGCAGCACCGCGGCCGCCTCTTTCCTGCCCGTGAAGCCTACTATGCCGCACATATGCTCTCCTTTCCGCTCAGAGCTTTATGTATTCGTCCCGGCCCGCGCCTACCGATACCCAGCCGATGGGGCAGCCCGCCTCCTCGGCTATCCTGCGCACATAGCGCCTGGCGTTGAGCGGCAGATCCGTCCACCTGCGGGCCTTCGAGATGTCGCAGAGCCAGCCGTCCATGTATTCTATGACCGGCCTCGCCTGCGAGAGCGCCGCCGGGAAGGGGAAATCCCCCGTCCTGGCGCCGTTTATCTCGTAGCCCACGCAGAGCGGCACCCTGTCCATGTAGCCGAGCACGTCGAGCTTCGTGAGCGCGAGCTTCGTCGCGCCCTGCAGCCGCACGCCGTACCTGGTGGCGACGAGGTCGATGGGCCCCACGCGCCGGGGCCGGCCCGTCTTCGCGCCGTACTCCGCGCCCGCGCGGCGCAGCGTCTCCGCCTCTGGGCCGAACCACTCGCACACAAACGGCCCCTCGCCCACGCAGGTCGAGTAGGCCTTGACGACGCCGACGACCTCGTCCAAACTGCCCCGCGCCATGCCGCTGCCCATGAGGGCGTAGGCCGCGAGGGTGTTGGACGAGGTCGTATAGGGGCAGATGCCGTGCTCGAGGTCGCGCAGGGCGCCCAGCTGGGCCTCGAAAAGTATGCTCAGGCCGGTCTTGGCCGCCCCGTCCATGAAGCGGCCCGTGTCGCGTATGAAGGGGCGGAGCGGCTCGGCATGGCGCTCGACCCAGGCCGTAAGCTCCTCGAGCGTATAGCCCTTCGCGCCGTAGACGCGCGTGAGCGTCAGGTTCTTCCACTCGAGCAGCTCCCCGAGCCGCTGCCTGAACTGCTCGGGGTAGTTTAAATCGCCCGCCTGCAGCGTCTTCTTCTGGTACTTATCCGAGTAAAAGGGCGCTATGCCCTGGCCCGTCGAGCCGAACTTGTGCGCGCCCAGCCGCGCCTCCTCCAGCGCGTCCTGTTCCCTGTGCCAGGGCAGCACCAGGCCCGCGCGCTCGCTTATCATGAGGTTGTCCGGTGTTATGTCAACCCCGCCGGCCCGCACCTGGGCTATCTCCTCCGAGAGGCTTTGCAGGTCGAGAGCCACGCCGGGGCCGAGGACGTTCACTACCCCGGGGCGGAAGATGCCGGACGGCAGCAGATGCAGCGCGAATTTGCCGCGCTCGTTCACCACCGTGTGCCCGGCGTTGCCGCCGCCCTGATAGCGCACGACCACGTCGTAGTCCGCCGTGAGCAGATCCACCATCCGGCCCTTGCCCTCGTCGCCCCAGTTAATCCCCACTACCGCACAGTTTGACATTTTACTTCCTCCATGCTGTCTATGCTCTTTCCGCTCGCGCCGTAGTTCGCGAGGAACCGGGCCGAGGGGTCGCCGACGTCGCAGCCGGCCCAGCTCCGGTTCGGCATCCAGAAGCCGGGTATCATCTCCGCCTGGCCGGGGTAGTAACGCTCGAATATCTCCCGGTAGAGCAGGGATTCCTTCGTGAAGGGCTGCGCAAAGGTGTATTTTTTGCGTTTGCGCTCAAAGTCCGCGTCGGAGTACATGCGCTCGGCGAGGGCCTTGAGGTTGTCGGCCAGCGAGTGGCCCACGGCGTCCGAGAAGGCGGCCTTCTCGCGCCAGAGTATGTCGTCGGGGATGAGGTCCTCGCCGTCGAAGGCGCGGCGGAGCAGGTACTTGCCCACGCCGTGGCGGTTCATTTTTAGCTCCGGGTCTATGGCCATGACGTAGCGCTCAAAATCCAGGTCGCCGAAGGGCACCCGCGCCTCGAGCGAGTGCACCGAGATGCAGCGGTCGGCGCGCAGCACGTCGTAGGCGTAGAGCTCGCGCACGCGCTTTTGCGCCTCGCGCTGGAATTCCTCCGCCGAGGGCGCGAAGTCCGTGTACTTGTAGCCGAAGAGCTCGTCGGAGACCTCGCCCGTAAGCAGGACGCGCACGTCCGTCTGCTCGTGTATGGCCTTGCAGACGAGGTACATGCCTATGCTGGCCCGGACGGTGGTGATGTCGTAGCTGCCGATGGCGGCGATGACCTCGGGCAGGGCGGAGACGGCCTCCTTGACCGGCACGACGACCTCCGTGTGCTCGCTGCCGAGGAAGTCCGCGACCTCGCGGGCGTAGCCGAGGTCGATGGCGTCGCCGCTCATGCCTATGGCAAAGGTGCGTATCCTCTTGCCCGTGAGCCGCGCCGCTATGCCGCACACCAGCGAGGAGTCCAGCCCGCCGCTCAGGAGAAAGCCCAGCTTCGCGTCCGAGACGAGGCGTTTTTCCACGGCCCGCACGAGCCGCTCGCGTATGCCCGCGCAGACCTCGTCCTCCGTGCCGCCCATCACTTCCCTGACCTCGCCTGGGTCGGCGTAGCGGGTGAACTCGCCGCCGCGCCAGAAGCAGCCGGGCGGGAATGGCGTCACCTTTTCCACGAGGCCGACGAGGTTCTTCGCCTCGCTCGCGAACACTATGCTGCCGCCGGCGTCATAGCCGTAGAACAGCGGGCGGATGCCTATGGGGTCGCGCGCCGCGACGAACTCGTGCGTGCCGCCGTCGTAGAGGACGAGCGCGAACTCCGCGTCGAGCATTTTGAACATCCCCGTGCCGTATTCCTTCCAAAGCGGAAGCAGAACCTCGCAATCAGAGCCGCTCTTGAAGGTATATTTTCCCTCAAGCTCCGATTTTATCTTCTCAAAGCCGTAGATCTCGCCGTTGCAGACCACGCGGCTGCCGTCCAGCTCGAAGGGCTGCATGCCGCTCGGCTCTAGGCCCATGATGGCCAGGCGGTGGAAGGCCAGGACGCCCTCGTCGAGTGCGACGACGCGGCTGTCGTCCGGGCCGCGCGACTTCGTGCGCCCGAAGCCCGCTTCAAAGGCGGGCATATCCGGCACGGGGCCGCAGTATCCCATGATGGAGCACATAGTTTACCTCCTTATCCCACGCTGTAGAGCAGCTCGCTGTAGGTCGGGTAGGGCCAGAACTTCGCGGCGGTGATGCTCTCGGCCTCGTCGGCGGCGGCGCGCAGCTCGCGCATGCGCGGCAGCAGGTCGTCGCGGATGGCGCGGCTCTCGGCCGTGACGTCGCCGGCGTCGTGGAGCCGGAGCAGCGCGCCCTCCAGCGCCTCGGTGTTTGCGGCTATGACCTCGCAGAGGGTCGAGAGCCGGCGAACGAGGTTCCGCTCGTAGCCGCAGGCGCAGTCCGGGTCGAGCGAGCGCTTCGCCGCGGCGGCGCGGGCCGTGTCGGCGGCGTAGGCCTCTACGGCGGGGAGTATCTCCTTCTTCGCCATGTCGGCCATGGTCAGGGCCTCGATGTTCACCGTCTTGCAGTAGTTCTCGAGCATGATCTCGTACCTCGAGCGCAGCTCTGCCTCGGTGTAGACGCCGAGGGAGGTGAGCATGCCGATGTTCTTCTCATCCAGCAGGCGCGGCATGCAGTCGGGCGTCGTGCGCAGGTTGGAGAGCCCGCGTACCTCCTCGGCCTCGCGCAGCCAGGCGGCGTCGTAGCCGTTGCCGTTGAAAATGATGCGCTTGTGCGCCGCTATTACGCCGACTATGAGCTCGTGCAGGGCGGCGTCGAAGTCCTCCGCGCCCTCGAGCGCGTCCGCGTAGCGGCGCAGGACCGAGGCTACGGCGGAGTTGAGCATGATGTTCGCGCAGGCGATGGAGTTCGAGGAGCCGAGCATGCGGAACTCAAACTTGTTGCCCGTGAAGGCAAAGGGCGAGGTGCGGTTGCGGTCCGTGGCGTCCTTCATGAAGCGCGGCAGGGCGTCCACGCCGAGGCGCATCTGGCTGCGCTCCGCGGCGGAGTAGGGCTCGCCGGATTCGATGGCCTTGAGTATGGCCGTCAGCTCGTCGCCGAGGAAGATGGAGACGATTGCCGACGGGGCCTCGTTCGCGCCGAGGCGGTGGTCGTTGCCCGCCGTGGCGACGGCCAGGCGGAGCAGGTCCTGGTACTCGTCCACGGCCTCGATGACAGCGCACAGGAAGGTCAAAAACTGCGCGTTCTCGTGCGGCGTATCGCCCGGCGAGAGCAGGTTCAGGCCCGTGTCGGTGGCTATCGACCAGTTGTTGTGCTTGCCCGAGCCGTTCACGCCCGCAAAGGGCTTCTCGTGCAGCAGGCAGGCCAGGCCGTGCTTGGCCGCGACCTTCTGCATTATCTCCATCGTCAGCTGGTTGTGGTCCGTGGCTATGTTCGCCGCGCCGTAGATGGGCGCGAGCTCGTGCTGCGCCGGGGCGACCTCGTTGTGCTCGGTCTTCACCAGCACGCCGAGCTTCCAGAGCTCCTCGTCCAGCTCCTGCATGTAGGCCTCGACCCTCGGCTTGATGCTGCCGAAGTAGTGGTCGTCCAGCTCCTGGCCCTTGGGCGGGCGCGCGCCGAAGAGCGTCCGGCCCGTGCACACTAGGTCGCGGCGCTTTTTGAAGAGCTCCTTGTCTATGAGGAAGTACTCCTGCTCCGGGCCGACGGAGGGGACCACCCGCCGCGCGTCGGTGTTCCCGAAGAGCCGCAGGACGCGCAGCGCCTGGCGCGAGAGCGCGTCCATGGAGCGCAGCAGCGGGGTCTTTTTGTCCAGCGCCTCGCCGCCGTAGGAGCAGAAGGCCGTGGGGATGCAGAGCGTGCGGCCCTTTATGAAGGCGTAGCTCGTCGGGTCCCAGGCGGTGTAGCCGCGCGCCTCGAAGGTCGCGCGCAGGCCGCCCGACGGGAAGCTGGAGGCGTCCGGCTCGCCCTGTATGAGCTCGCGGCCCGAAAACTCCATCAGTACGCCGCCGTCCGGCGCGGGGCTTATGAAACCGTCGTGCTTCTCCGCCGTGATGCCCGTCATCGGCTGGAACCAGTGCGTGAAGTGCGTAGCGCCGCGCTCCACCGCCCAGTCCTTCATCGCAGAGGCCACCTCGTCGGCCACGTTCTGATTGAGCGGACGCCCGGCTTCGATGGTCTCCCTCAGGGAATCGTAGACCCAGCCGGGCAGCCTCGCCCTCATGGCCCTGTCGTCAAAAACCATACATCCAAAATACTCGGGAACTGGCTTCATTCCGCTCACACCTTTTCTGAAAAATAAAAAAGGCAGGGACGCCGCAGGTTATGCTGCCTGCGGCGTCCTTGCCGTACAACGCGATTAATATAAACTCCCCTGTGCAATTTGTCAATACGGCAATTGCAAAAATCAGCACTTTAGTCAAAACTCGCCGTTGACAAACCCGCGCCCATATGATAAAGTCACCGGGTGAACGAGGGAGTTCATTCGGAGTGAGGGACCAGTGCCGGATGTATTCCTCGATTTTTTGATTTTATCAGCCGGAAAGGTCGGATACGACGTGAATTACACAGCTGAAGAGATAATACAGTACGCGAAAGAGGAAAATGTCAAGTTCATCCGCCTCGCCTTCTGCGACGTCTACGGCAGGCAGAAGAACGTATCCATAATGGGCTCGGAACTGGAGCGGGCCTTCCGCTCGGGCATAGCCATCGACGCCTCGGCCATACCCGGCTTCGGCGGCGAGGTGCGCTCCGACCTCTTTCTGCATCCCGACCCCGCCACTCTTGCAGAGCTGCCCTGGCGGCCCGAGAACGGCAAGGTCGTGAGGCTCTACTGCGACATCAAATACCCCGACGGCAAGCCCTTCGAGACCGACACCCGCGCCCTGCTGCGCGAGGCGGTCGGGGACGCGGAAAAGGCCGGGTTCAGCTTCGCCTTCGGCTCCGAGATGGAGTTTTACATCTTCAAGCGGGACGAGGCCGGCGAGCCCACCCGCATACCCTACGACCACGCAGGCTACATGGACATCGCGCCCGAGGACAGGGGCGAGAACATCCGGCGCGAGATCTGCCTCACCCTCGAGCAGATGGGCATCCGCCCCGAGGGCAGCCACCACGAGGAGGGCCCCAGCCAGAACGAGATAGACTTCCGCTACTCAGACCCGCTGCAGGCCGCCGACAACGCCGTGACCTTCTGCTCCGTCGTGCGCACCATCGCCGCCCGCAACGGGCTGTGCGCCGACTTCACGCCCAAGCCCCTGCCCGACAGCGCCGGCAGCGGCCTGCACATCAACATGTCCGTCAAGGGCGAGGTGGAGGGCTGCGACCCGCTGCCCTATGTCATCGCCGGCGTGCTCGACAAGATCTACGACATGACCGCCTTTTTGAACCCCTGCGAGGCCTCCTATGCCCGGCTCGGCAGCTTCAAAGCCCCGCGGTACATCAGCTGGTCGAGCGAGAACCGCTCCCAGCTCATCCGCATCCCGGCCGCAGAGGGTGAGTTCAAGAGGGCCGAGCTGCGCTCGGCCGACCCCATGGCCAACCCCTACATCGCCTACGCCCTGCTCATCTACGCCGGGCTGCACGGCATCAAAAACCGCCTCATCCTGCCCGAGCCGGCGGACCTGAACCTCTACACCGCCCCGCCGGAGGTGCTCTCGGCCTACAGGCGCCTGCCCGCCTCGCTCAACGAGGCCGCCGCCGCGGCCGAGGCCAGCGACTTTGTGGCTAAGCACCTGCACGTCTCCATAGCCCGCGCCTACTACCGGCGCTGAGCCCGGCACAAACACGGCGAAGGGAGGGTCACGCATGGTCTTCAGAGAGCGCTGCTATTCCGTGCTCCTGGTCTCGGCCTCTGAAAAATTCAATACGGCCATGCGCGGGCTGCTGCCCATGACCGATTTCTGGCCCCTCGACTGCGCGGGCAGCGTCAGCGAGGCGCGGCGCAGGCTCTGCGAGCTGGACTACGACCTCGTGCTCATCAACGCGCCCCTGCCAGACGACTTCGGCGTCCGGCTCGCCACCGGCATCTGCTCCGGCTCCGGCGCGGGCGTGCTGCTCTTCGTCAAGGCCGCGCTCTACGAGGACGTCTGCGCCAAGGTCACCGAGTACGGCGTGCTCACCGTCTCCAAGCCCGCGCCGACGCAGGTAGTCAGGCAGTCCCTGCGCGTGCTGTGCGCCACGCGCGAGCGGCTGAGGCTCATGGAGGAGCGCCAGGCCTCGGTCGAGGAGAAGATAGAGGAGATACGCCTCGTGAACCGGGCCAAGTGGCTGCTCATAGAGCGGCTGGGTATGTCCGAGGCCGAGGCGCACCGATACATTGAAAAGCAGGCCATGGACCAGCGCATCTCCAAGCGCGAGCTGGCCGAAAACCTGATAAAGACCTACGAATGAGCGGGAGGCGCGGGATATGACAAAGCACATTTTCGTCACGGGCGGCGTGGTCTCAGGGCTCGGCAAGGGCATCACGGCGGCCTCGCTGGGCAGGCTCCTCAAGGCGCGCGGGCTCAAGGTCGCGGCCCAGAAGCTCGACCCCTACATCAACGTGGACCCCGGCACCATGAGCCCCTACCAGCACGGCGAGGTCTTCGTCACCGCCGACGGCGCCGAGACCGACCTCGACCTCGGCCACTACGAGCGCTTCATCGACGAGGACCTAAACAGCCTCTCGAACCTCACGACCGGCAGGGTCTACTCCAGCGTCATACTCAAGGAGCGGCGCGGCGAGTACCTGGGCAGCACCGTGCAGACCATCCCGCACATAACGGACGAGATAAAAGGCAGCATCCGCGCCCTGGCCGAGCGCACCGGCGCGGACGTGCTCATAACCGAGATAGGCGGCACCATCGGCGATATCGAGGGCCAGCCCTTCATCGAGGCCATACGCCAGATAGGCCGCGAGGCCGGGCGAGGCAACGCGCTATACATCCACGTCACCCTCGTGCCCTACCTGCGCGCCTCCGGCGAGCACAAGTCCAAGCCCACCCAGCACTCCGTCAAGGAGCTCCAGGGCCTCGGCGTCTCGCCCGACATCATCGTCCTGCGCAGCGACGAGCCCATCGAGGACAGGGCCATCTTCCGCAAGGTCGCAAATTTCTGCAATGTGGCCGAGGACTGCGTCATCGGCAACGTCACCCTGCCGAACCTCTACGAGGCCCCGCTCATGCTCGAAGAGGCCGGCCTGGCCCGGGCCGTCTGCCGCGGGCTCGGCCTGGTCACGCCCGATCCCGAGCTCTCCGAGTGGCGGGCCATGGTCGGGCGCATCCGCTCGCCGCGCCGGAAGGTGCGCATAGGGCTCGTGGGCAAGTACGTCAAGCTCCACGACGCCTACCTCTCCGTCGCCGAGGCGCTGCGCCACGCCGCCTGGGCCCAGGACGCCGAGGCCTGCATCGACTGGATAGACGCCGAGGAGCTCGAAAAGCCCGGCGGAACTGCGCTGCTGCGCGGCCTGGGCGGCATAATCGTCCCCGGCGGCTTCGGCTGCCGCGGCACCGAGGGCATGTTCACCGCCGCCCGCTACGCGAGGGAGAACCACGTCCCCTACTTCGGCATCTGCCTCGGCATGCAGACCGCAGTCATTGAGTTCGCGCGCGGCGCCGGCGGCCTCGAGGGCGCAAACTCCGGCGAGTTCGACCCCGAGAGCCCGCACAAGGTCATAGACTTCATGCCCGGCCAGAGCGAGAGCGTGGACAAGGGCGGCACCCTGCGCCTCGGCGGCTACCCCTGCGTCATCGCCCCGGGCACGACGCTTTACCGCTGCTACGGCGAGCGCGAGGTCACGGAGCGCCACCGGCACAGGTACGAGTTCAACAACGACTACCGCGAGCGGCTCCAGGCCGCGGGCCTGACGCTCAGCGGCCTTTCGCCGGACGGGCGGCTCGTAGAGGCCGTGGAGCTCAGCGGAGAGCGCTTTTTCGTCGGCGTCCAGTATCACCCTGAGTTCCGCTCCAGGCCCAACCGGCCGCATCCGCTCTTCTCGGCCTTCATCGCCGCCGCGCTCGGCTGAGCATTTGTCCGCCTCCTGCATAGAATGGCATCGGGGGAAACCCCGAAAGGAGGCAGCACCGGATGGGTGTGACCAATTCCAACAAGACTGCGGACGCCGCGGCGATATGCTGCGGCGATTCCTTCAACGTGACCCTCGCCCTCACCGCCGCGCCGGATATCGTCACGAATCCGACCGACATCGTGCTGGCGCTCGACCGCTCGGGCAGTATGAGCGGCACGCCGCTCGCGGACATGAAGGCCGGGGCCAAAACGTTTATTGACATCATCTCCGAATCCACGGGCGGCTCCGGCTCGGGCGAGATAGGCTCGGGCAGCCGCATGGCCATAGTCAGCTTTGCCGCCACCGCCAGGGCCGATACCCAGCTCGTCACCTCGACCTCAGAGCTGAAGGCCGCTGTGGACGCCCTCGCCGCCGGCGGCGGCACCAACCACGGCGAGGCCTTTGAAAAGGCCCAGGGCCTCTTCGAGCCCTCCTCGCTGAACGCCCGGGTCATCGTCATGTTCACCGACGGCGTGACCACCTCGGGCCCGGCTCCGGCGCCCATCGCCGCCGCGGCCAGGGCCGCAGGCACCACGATCTACTGCATAGGCCTCATCGGCAGCGACGGGCTCAATGTCGCCGCCCTGAACAACTGGGCCACGGACCCGGACTATTCCCATGTGGCCATCACGCCCGACGCCGCCGACCTGGAGGCGCTCTTTGCCGAGCTCGCCGCCAACATCTCCAAGCCCGGCGCCACGGATGTGCTCATCAAGGAAAAGCTCGCGGCGGATTTCGAGCTCGTGGACGTAGAACCGCCGGCTGTCGGCTCCGCCATCATCACCGGCCCGCGCAGCCTGCGCTGGAGCATCGGCTCCCTCGGCACCACCTCCAGCGAGAGCGCAGCCCTGCACTTCCTCGCCCGGCACACGGGGCATACGTCGGGCAGCGTCAAGGTCAACGAGTCCATCGACTACTCGGACGCCGAGGGCAACGAGGTACACTTCCCCGAGCCCGAGGTATATGTCGACTGCGGCGAGACGGTGCATCCCGAGCCCTGCCCCGAGCCGATCGAGCTCTGCCTCGCCGGCTGCGAAGAGGTGCAGGAGCTGGAACTCGGCGAACTCGGCGTGGCCTCGCCCGGGCGTATAGTTGAGCTCAACCTCTGCCTCAAGGCGGTCTGCCCGCACAAGCGCGTGGCGCTGGCCGTGCAGCTCTCTGACGGCTTCGAGGGCGGCTTCAGCTCGCTCAAGACCTACACCATCCCCGCGCACTGCGGCCGCTGCTGCCGGGACGTCAGGGTGGAAGGCATCCTCTTTGCCGTGCCTGACAGCGCTCCCCACTGTCAAAAACGCAAGATGTACGTCAGGCTCCTTGCCAACTATATGGACAGCTCGGAGCTGTGAAAAAAACCGCGGACGGCGCTCTGCCTGTCCGCGGTTCTTATTTTTCCGGCCTTCAGCCCTCGGGGCTGTAAAAGGGACAGCGGCCGCACAGGCATTCCCGGTTTTTGGCCTTGTAGCCGCACTCCGGCCTCGAGGCCGGCATGCTTATGCCGTATTCCCGGCCCAGCCAGCCGGCGGCTGTCTCTATGGCCAGGCGGCCTGTGCGCTTGCAGCAGCGCGGGCCGCCCACGGCGCTTATCGCGGCCAGGCACTCCGCCGTCAGGCTCTGGGGCCGGGCCCAGACCTCGCCCGCAAGCGGGGTGGACTCGCAAAGTATGCTCGCGCAGATGCCCGCGCCTATCGCCGCGCCGCAGGCACCCAAAAAGCCGCAGGCCCCGCCCGGCACCTTCCGGCCGCGCTTCCAGGCCTCGCCCAGGCAGGCCGCAAGGTCCTCCACCGGGCCGCCGCAGTTCCGGAAGGCCGTCAGCAGCACGCAGGGGACGATGCTGTGGTGCTCCGGCCCGTGCATGTGTACGCCCGGCAGCCGGCAGGCCTCGAGATAGAGCCGCACCGCGTCCCTTTCATCGCTGTCCTGCAGGAAGGCCAGCACCGCCGCGCCGCCGCCGGCGTGGCAGTCGTCGCAGACGAAGTGGCCCGCCTCGCAGGCCGCGTCCGAGGGCTTCAGCCTGTGGCAGATGCAGCATTCGCGCAGCACAGTCTCGGTCGAGTAGACCAGCGGCCTGCCGCAGATCATGCAGTTCTGCTCCTTTCCGCCGGGCCCGCCGCAGCAGCAGCTTTGGTTTTCCATCCGCCCGCCTCCCCTCAGCAGCCCGCCGCGGCGTTCAGGGCCTCGATGAAGCCCTCCGGCTCGCGGCCGAGGCTCCGCGCCAGCTCGCCCAGGCTCAGGCCCTCGTTTTCCTCGTTCACGCAGCACAGCCCCTGCGAGAGCAGCGCGGGATATATCTGCGGATAGAGCTCCAGCGCCGAGCCGAGCGCCATGTCCGCGTCCACGCCCATCCTTTTCATCGCCTTACCTCCTCAGTTTTCATACAGCCTGCCTCCGCGCTCGTCCGTGAGATGGAAGGCGCAGAAGGGCACCAGCCGGCAGTCCGCCGTCACTACATGCACGCAGCAGCCGCGCAGCCGCCCCAGGTCCAGGTTCCACACGTCCTGGAAGCCCATGCCCGAAATGCAGAACGAGTGCGTCAGCGTGCGCAGGGCAAAGCGGCCCAGGGCCGTGTCCGCCTGCCCGCCGGGCTGATAGCGCCAGCGCTTCTGCGTGTACTTGTTCGTCTTCTCCACAAAATCCGTCCGCTCCGTGTCGCCATCGTTCTGCGAGCGCTCCGACAGCGCGGCCAGCCTGCCGCCCGCGTCCAGGAAATATGTGCTCGAGAAGTCGCAGTGCGGGTCAAACTGCTTCCTCGGCACAAAGTGCTCCAACCTGAGCTCCCCCGGGCACTGCTCGCACAGGGCGTGGATGACGTCGCACAGGCCGCAGCGCTCCTCGTCCGCCGGGGCCCCACCCGGGAAGCGCCCGAAGCAGCTCATGGGCTGGAAGTGGACGCCCTTCACGAAGGGGATGTGCGCCTTGCCGAAGCGGACGATCTCGCCCAGGCTGTCCAGGTTCACGCCCGGCACCACCACGGGCACGAGCAGCACGCCCAGCCCGGCGGCCTCGCAGCGGGCTATGGCCTTCAGCTTGAGCTCCAGCAGGTCGCGGCCGCGCAGCCTCCGGTACACGGCGTCGTCCAGGCCGTCAAATTGCAGGTAGACCAGGTCCAGCCCCGCCGCCTTCAGCTGCGCGGCGTAGCCAGGCTCGGCGGCCAGCCTCAGCCCGTTCGTATTCAGCTGCAGGTGCACCGCGCCCATGCGCTTGCCCAGGCGTATGATATCGGGCAGGTCCTCCCTCATCGTCGGCTCGCCGCCCGAGAGCTGTATGCTGCAAAAGCGGTTCGAGGCGAGCGCGGCGGCGTACATGCGCTCGAGCTGGGCGGGCCCGGGCTCGAAACGCCGCGAGTTGGCGTCCGCAAAGCAGACCCTGCAGTCCAGATCGCAGCGATAGGTCAGCTCTATGACCGCCGTGCAGGTGCCGCTCCTGTGCGCGTCGCACAGACCGCAGCTGAAAGGGCAGCCGGCCTCGTCCGGCGGACGGCCCCTGTCCTTTGCAGGGGCGTGGACGCCCTGGCGCAGCCAGCTCTCGTACATGTCCGCATCCCGCCAAAAGAGCGTGCTGAAGCCGCCGTGCTCGGGACAGGCCTTGGTAAAATAGGCCCTGCCGTCCCGGCGCTCATACCGCGCCGGTATCCTGCGCAGGCAAACCGGGCAGAGGCTCTCCGTCTCGTGCAGTATGACGTTCACGGCGCACCCCTTTCCACGATACGCTTTTTCTCATAGCAAAACTCCCTAAGCGCGCCGCAGGGCAGGAGCTTAAGCCCTATTTCGGGCGCGCCCTCCATGCAGGGCAGGGACATGAGCCGGGACTTGAGCCCCTCTGCATCAAAGCAGGCAGGTTCCAGCACCTCGAGCTCAAAGCCCAGCCGGCCGCCTTCCAGGAAGATGCGGTAGTCCAGCAGGCCCTCCGCCGCGAAGAGCGTCTCGTCAAAGAGCGCCGGCCAGACGCTGCGGCCCCTGTACTCCGCCGCGCCCTCCTTCCGCCTTCGGATATGGCCCAGGCAGCGCAGGTGGCTGCCGCACACGCTCGGCGTCATCGCCGCTATGTCCCCGGTGCGGTAGCGGATGAGCGGCATGCAGTCGCGCGCGATGTTCGTGAGCACCACCTCGCCCTCCTGCCCATCCGGCAGCGGGGCGCCGGTCTCGGGGTCCACGATCTCCAGGATGTGGTCCAGCTCGTCGTAGTGGTAGCCCGGGCACCGGCCGCAGTCCACGGCCAGGCCCCAGCCGCTCTCCGTCAGGCCGTAGTGCGTGGAGACGCGGCAGCCCCAGGCCCGGCCCAGGTACTCAGCCATGCTGCCGGGTATGTTCGACATCGTTGCAAATATGCACTTCATCCCCAGCGCGCGCAGGTCGGCGCGGCGCTCGAGTATGCGGCTGGCCCGGAAAATGGTCACGGCGTCGCCGAACCAGACGTTCACCCCATGCTCCACGCTCACTCGCAGCAGCTCCTTCGCGCTCTCGCGCAGGTCGGCCGTCCAGGCCCTCATGCCGAAATCCTCAAGGCTCCGCGCCAGCAGGCCGCCTATGCCCCGGCCCTGCGTATTCGGCAGGAGCACCAGCACCCGCGCCTCGTCCCGGCCCGCGACCGTATTCATACCGCGCGGCAGAAATTCCAGTATCTTCTGTATATCCACCGCGGAAAAGAAGATGCGCTTCTTCATGCCGGTCGAGCCGGAGCTGTAGAAGGTGACGGGCTTTTCCACCTCGCCCTGCGAGCAGCACATCAGGCCGTATCCCGCGCCGGCAAGGTCCTCCGGCCGGGTGAAGGGCAGCTTCGCTATGTCCGCGAGGCTTGTCAGCTGCTCTTCCGTCACGCCCGCCCCGCCCAGCAGGCGCCGGTAAAAGGGGCTCATTTCCCGCACGCGGCGCACTGTCCGGCGCAGCTGCCAGAGCCGGTAGGCGTCAAACGCCGCGTCGTCCAGCGGCCGCGGCCTCGGGCCGGGATATTCCGCGTCCCGCGCCATCCTCGCCTCGCACAGGCTGTAGAGCCCCTCCTGCAGGCTCACGCACATGCGCCCACCCCCTAATCTATGCCCGGCAGCAGCCTGTCCCCGCCGCTGGAGCTCAGGTACTTCGCGCACAGCGGTATGCCGGCGCCGTCCTCGCCGATTATCTGTATCGAGCAGCGCCCAAGGCGCAGCAGGTCGATGTTCCAGGCGTCCTGGAAGGCCATGCCGCCCACCGTCAGCAGCGGGGACTTCGAGGGCAGCCAACTGCGCCTGAGCGTGGCGCGCAGGCGCTCCACGCCCGGCTCCGGCCGCGTATCCGGCCCCGTCAGCGCGCACAGGCGGCCCCGGCGGTCGAGCATATAGCAGGCGTTGAAGGAGCACTGGGGATGCTCGTAGTGCCCGGGTGAAAAGTCCCGCTCCGAGATGTCCGGGTGCTGCCCGGTCAGGCGGCGGATGAGGCCCGGTATCGTTATGCGCCGGGCCTGCGCGCCCGCGGGATAGATGCCGAACCAGCTCGCCGGCTGGAAATACACGCCCCTGACCCCGGGCATATGCCTGCGTGCATAGTCCACCACGGCGCCCAGCTCCCCTTCGTTCCCGCCGGGCAGGACGCAGCAGGCCAGCACCACCGCCAGGCCCGCCGCAATGCTGTTTTCCACGGCGCGCTGCTTCGCCTCCAGCAGCGGCCGGCCGTACTTGGCCAGGTACGGCCCCTCGCTCAGGCCGTCAAAGCCCAGGTAGACGGTCGTGACGCCGCTCTCCCTGAGCCTTGCGCAGAGCTCCGGGCTCTCCGCCAGCCTCAGCCCGTTCGTATTGAGCTGGATGAAGTCGAAGCCCAGCCCGCTGGCCAGGGCGGCCAGCTCGCAGATATCCCGCCTTTCCGTCGGCTCGCCGCCGCACAGCTCCAGCAGCGCGCCCTCACCCGCCCGCTGCCTGAAGGCGCGCAGGCGTTCCGCGCACTCGTCCAGGCCCGGCTGCCTGGGCGCTTCGCCGCGCCGGCGTGTAAAGCAGACGGGGCAGTCCAGGCCGCAGGCGTTCGTCGTCATCAGCGCCGCGCTTGCGGGCTGCCGGGCCGCGCGGGCGTCAAAGCTGCCCGGCAGGGCCTCCGCCTCCGCCTCGCTGGCCGGCAGCTGTCCGGGCTCCAGCCCGCCGCGTCGGAGCCAGGCCAGGTAGGCCTCGCTCGTGTCCTCCCAGACCAGGCAGCGGAAGCTGCCGTGCTCCGGGCAGCCCTTTTCCATATACACCGCCCCGCCGTCCTCCAGCAGCGCCGCCGGGACGGCGCGCAGGCAGCGCGGGCAGACGCTTTTCGTGTGATACAGCAGCCGGCCTGGCATCTCAGCACCCCGCTGCCTCAGCCCTTGTCAAAGGACAGCCCTACGGCCCGCTTGCAGGCCTCGAGTATGAGCTCGCTCAGGGTCGGGTGGGGATGGACGCAGTTATACAGCTGCTCGAGCGTCAGCGAGTTCCCCACGGCCGCCGCCAGCTCGGCTATGAGCCCGCAGGCGCCCTCGCCGAAGATCTGCGCGCCGATGAGGACGTGGTCCGAGGCCCGGGCCACGACCTTTATGAGCCCCTCCGTCCTGCCCTCGGCTATGGCCCGCTCGTTCGAGGAATAGGGCAGGCTGCCGCACAGCGTGCCTATGCCGCGCTCTGCCGCCTGCGAGGCCGTGAGCCCCAGCCAGGCCAGCTCGGGCCGCATGAACACCGTGGACGGTATGCTGCCGTAATCCATGGCGCAGGCCCGGCCCGCTATCGTCTCCGCGATAACCAGCCCCTGCCGCTGCGCCTTGCCCGACAGCTGCGGGCCGGCGGTTATGTCCCCGGCTGCAAAGATGTTCGGCACCGTGCTGCGCAGCTGCGCGTCCGTCACCACCCGGCCGTCCTCCGTCAGCCGCACCCCGGCCTGCTCCAGGCCCAGGCCCTCGGTATTGGGCCTGCGTCCCGCCGCCGCGAGCACCGCCTCCGAAACCAGCTCCTGCCCGTCTTCAAGGCGGGTCCTCACCCGGCCGTCCTCCAGCCGCTCGACGGCCAGCACGCCCGAGCCGCATTTGACGCACACCCCGCGCTTTTCCAGCGAGGCGCGCAGGGCCGCGCTGATCTCGGGCTCTTCCAGCTCAGGGACGAGCGCCGGCCGCTGCTCCACCACGGTCACGGCCGCGCCGAAGGCGTTGTAGATGTGCGCGTACTCGAGGCCCGCGGCGCCCGAGCCGATCACGACCACGCTGCCGGGCAGGGGCCGCGAGAAGTCCATGGCCTCGTCCGTCGTGAATATCTTCTCCCCGTCCGCGTTGAAGGCCGCAGGCACGTCCGGCTCGGAGCCCGTGGCCAGGACTATGTGCCCCGCAGTGAGCCGGCGCTTTTCACGGCCGTTGTCCACCTCGAGGCTGTGCGCATCCAGCAGCCGGGCCCGGCCCTTTACCACGTCGATGCCCCGGCTCTTCTTCCACAGGAAGGCCTCGAGCCCGAAGCCCAGATTGTTTACCACCGTGTTCTTGCGCCGGTTGACCGCCTTGAAGTCCACGGATACGGCGGACATGTCCAGCTCGATGCCGTAGGCCCCGGCGCCCTTTATGGCGGCGTAGAGGTCCGCGGAAGCCAAAAGCGCCTTGGTCGGTATGCAGCCGCGGTTCACGCAGGTGCCGCCCGAACCGTTTCTCGCCCGCGCCTCCACTATCGCCGCCTTCAGGCCCCGGTCGGCACAGCGCATGGCGCAGGCCGAGCCGCCCGGTCCGCCGCCTATGCAGATGACGTCATAGTCGTACATGGCCACGCTCCTTTCAGCAGATATCCTGGCCTGCGCGGCGCTCGCACCAGAAATCGTAGTCGAGCTCGCGCACGGGCAGGCCGTATTCCTCCTCAAGCACGCGCGAGTAAGCCCCGCCCGCGCCGCCCATCGGGCAGGCGAAGCCTCCGCTCAGGCAGGCCCGGCAGCCGGAACGCCGCGCCTCGCGCGCCGCGGCGCGGCAGAGCTCCTCCGGCGGGCCGGCCAAGCCCATGGCCTTCAGCCAGGCGGCGCTCAGGCCGCCCAGGCCAGTGCCCAGCTGCCTGAAACCATACAAAAATGCCGCGCTGCCCAGCAGGTCATATCCCCGCTCGTAAAAGCCGAGCTCGAGCTCCGGCAGGGTCAGCGGCGCGTAAAAGCAGTACAGCCGCGTCCTGCCCGGCTCGGCCGCAGGGGCGTCCTCCAGCTCGCGGCAGAGCAGCTCCAGGGCCGCCAGGGCGCGCTCCGGCTCGGCAAAGCACATGAGCTGCGCAGTCTGGGCCAGGGACAGGCCCGTGCCCCTCAAGGGGCGCCTGTCCGGCCTCGCGTTGAGCTCCAGCAGCCGCGATTGCAGCCGCAGCCCGGCGGCGGCGAGCTTCGAGGCCGCGCGCAGCTCGTCCGGGCCGGGCGCCCTTATGCCCAGCGCCCGCGCCGCCTCTGCGCCGAAGCCCTCAAACCTCGACGCCAGCCAGGCAAAGTCCCGCCCGGCCTCGCCGTTCAGGCAGAGGTCCAGCACCGCAGCCCGCCCGGGCAAGCCCTCGCAGGCCCGGATGCAGTCGCCGCAGAGCAGGCCGAACTGCAGCACCAGCTCCGGCGGCTCGAAGGGCGGGCACAGCAGCCGGCGGCGCATGAGATTCAGCCCGCAGCGCGGCCCGGGGCCCTCCTGCCCGCCCAGGGGCCGCCTCGAGAGCAGCACGGCCCGGAGCAACACCTGCAGCGCCAGCGCGCGGCTGCCGAAGCGCAGCCCGCCTCCGGCCGAAAGCCTCAGGGCCTGGGCAAACACCGGCGGGGCGGGCACGCTCAATTCGCAGTACCTGCCCTGGCCGGCCGAAAAGGCCTCCAGCGCCTCGCGCACATATTCCGCCAGCAGGCGGCGCAGGCCCTCGTAATTCAACTCAAAGTGCCGGGGCAGCAGCAGCGCCGCGCGCTCCAGCCCGGCCTCGTCCAGCCCAAAGTACCGCAGCGCCGCCCTGAGCTCGGGCTCAAGCCCCTCGCAGCCCGGAAGCTGGCCCAGCAGCTGCCGGCAGACATCCGGCCTTCCGCCCTCCCCGGGCCGCACAGGCTACTTGCCCTCCAGCATCTCCTCCGCGGAGGAGAGCTGCTCCACGACATAGCTGCCGTCCAGCAGCTCAAAGCCGCAGGACGGGCATCTGTAGCCGCTGGCCTCGGGCAAGGGGATGTCCTTGTAGAATATCCTGATGTCGTCCGCCTGCTCCGCCCTCACATTGCAGCGGGCGCAATACCAAACGCTCATCGCCGTCCTCCCCTCATTCGTCCGCAGCGAGCTTGACTATGTGGCTGTACACGTCCAGGATCAGCGCCGCGCCGTCCTCAAGGCTGTACTCCACGCAGGCGCTGAAGCTGCCCAGGCGACGGCGCGCCAGGCAGCGCCGCCCGTCCTCCGAACGCAGCTTATCCCCGCCGCCCTCCGCGTACTCCAGCACGGCGCGGATGTCCTCTTCCCTGACCCCGCGCTCCTCCATGGCGGCCGCGACGCCCTCGGCATATTTCAAATCGGCGGTTTTGAAATCCATTCCAGTTCCTCCTCAGGTACAGGCTGTAAAAATTGTACCAGATATACCCGCGTATTTCAATCCTGGCCCAAAGGCAAAGCCGCCCGATTGACGCGGCGGCCTGAATAATGGTATTAAAGCAGTTTGCACCGCACTCCGTCCTCAGCATAAGCGGCCTGAGTACCGAGAACGCGAGTTCCACCTTTCTGGCGTCATATAGGAGAGGAGTATGAGCTGTATGGTGAATAGCTCGTGCAGCAGCGCGCTCACCACTACTATTGGATAGCCGCGAATGAAGGGCCATTATAGCTGACCATTGGCTTTTCATGCACCACATAATCTAGGTCAAACAGGAAACTGTCTATTGCCGAGGGCACGTTCACGGTAAATACGGCGGCGATGCTCTTGCCGCCAGCAAGGCCCGATATGCAGAAAACAGGCAGAATCAGCGACTCGCCCACAACAATATATGGGCTATTATTTGTCTGGCTGATACAAGAAGTACCATGATTCGCAGCGACGCAAGTACCAGTACACTCCTGAATACTTCCTCCTGCGGCGGCCTCTCTGCGTCCGCGCAAGTTTACCACCGAGTTTCCTACGAATTTCTCTGCCATTATGTTACTGTCCAGCCCGGATTACATTCGTAAAATGCAAAAACACCGCGCAGCAGCGAAAAATGCCGCGCGGCGTCCATGGCTTCGGGTCGCTGTCTCTCAGCGCTCCTTCCGCACCAAGCATCTGTCTTACTGCGGAAAAACTTCATCCGCTGTCGCGGTTCAGTTTACAAACAGGTACATACGTTTTTTATAATAAGTATAGTTAATTACAAGCCCAATCAGGCCCCCAGCAACATTGCCGCTTAAGACTCCAGATTCCAAGGGAACGTCCGTGATTACCTGAACCAGAACAATATAGGCTATCAGGACGACCGTATTTGCAATGCTCAGAATATAGAGCATAACAGGCGCGGCCACGCGGAATCTCATCAGGCGCAGGCAAGTGATGACAGCAAAAACCGCCAATGCGAAACTGCAGATGGCAACTGTCATGTCTAGGGCCTTCAGCTCATTGCCGAATACGAAATATACCAGCTCGGCGTTTGCGCCCTCTCCCTCATAGATGCTGCCACTAAAATAGGATAAACCCGTGACCACATTAACTACCGCCGATGCCCAGAGCCCAAAATAAACCAGAAAATGATGCCACTTGAGCTTGTCCCCAGGCTCCAGCCGTCTTTCACGTCCAGGCCGCCGTTCATATGGAGCGCGCTCCTCATAGGGTTGCCGCCCGCCATATCGTTCCTGATCCAGTGTGCTGCCATACCCAGGCTCCGTCTGCTGCGCCTGATACATAGGCGCGCCGCAATAGGAGCAGAATCTTGACTCGTCCTCATTACGGTTGCCGCATTTGGTGCAAAATGCCATGTTATGATCCCCCAACCATTCTATTTCATTTCTCACCGGCACTGCGGTAGACAACGGAATTATACCGCATTATAGGCTGCATTTCAAGTAATTCCTGGCAATTTCTCCTGTCAAACGCGGTACATAAAGTTCGGCTTAGTCGAGGGATTGAACAGATACAGCAAAAGCAGAAGGCAAAAGCTTCCTGCACATAAGCAGAGGAAAAGCCTCCGCGAAGCTACCACTCCACGGAGGCTCAAAAATTCCATTACATCAAGTCTCATTTCCCCTGCAAGGCGACTTTTGCGCTGTACACACGACCTGCTGAAATTTAGGCGCTGGAATAATATGGAGCGGGTGAAGGGAATCGAACCCTCGTATTCAGCTTGGGAAGCTGATGTTCTGCCATTGAACTACACCCGCAATGCCCGATTAGTATAGCACACTTATTCAGGCCATGCAAGACATTTTTCTTATGATCGCATCCGCGAACTCGTCCGTGCCCAGGCTGCCGCCCAGGTCGCGGGTCGTCTCCCGGCCGTCCTTTATGAGCTCGAGGACGGCTTTCTCTATTCTATCAGCCGCCTCCGTCTCGCCTATGTGGCGCAGGAGCATCACCGCCGACAGGATGAGCGCCGTCGGGTTCGCGTCGTTCAGGCCCGCGTGCTTCGGCGCGCTGCCGTGCACCGCCTCGAATATCGCGCAGTCCTTGCCTATATTCGCGCTCGGCGCCAGGCCCAGGCCGCCTACCAGCCCCGCGCAGAGGTCGGACACGATGTCGCCGTACAAATTGGGCAGCACCATCACGTCAAATGCCTCCGGCTTCTGCACCAGCTGCATGCAGGTCGCGTCCACGATCTTGTCCTCAAACTCTATCTGCGGGTACTCCGCCGCCACCTGCCGCGCGACTTCCAGGAACAGCCCGTCCGTGCACTTCATGATATTCGCCTTGTGCACCGCCGTCACCTTTTTCCGCCCGTTCTTCACGGCGTAGTCAAAGGCGTAGCGCACGATGCGCTCCGAGCCCTTGCGCGTGATGAGCTTGATGCTCTCGGCCGCGTCCGTGCCCACCATGTGCTCTATGCCCGCGTACAGGTCCTCCGTGTTTTCGCGCACGGTGACGATGTCCACATTGTCATAGCGGCCCGGGACGCCCGCGAAGGTGCGCGCCGGGCGCACGTTGGCGTAGAGGTCGAACTCCTTGCGCAGGGCCACGTTCACGCTCCGGAAGCCCGTGCCCACCGGCGTCGTGATGGGGCCCTTCAGCGCCAGGCCGTCCGCCCTCACAGAGTCGATGGTCGCCTGGGGCAGAGGCGTGCCGCAGACCTCCATCTGGGCCGCACCGGCCTCGGCCACATGCCACTCTATCTTCGCGCCCGAGGCGTCCACTACCTTCCTGGCCGCCGCCGCGACCTCCGGGCCTATGCCGTCGCCCGGGATAAGCGTTACTGCGCGCATCATTCTTCCTCCTTCCCCGCCTGCTCGCGGGTGTAATTGAGCAGCCCGCCGGCCAGCAGGATATCCCGCTGCCTCGGCGTTATCGTCATCCTCACCTTTATCTCGCGCCCGCCGCATTTGAGCACTACTCCCTCGCCCCTCGCGGCGGCGGCGATCTGCCCGTGCACGTTCTCGATGACCACTTCGTCGCCCTGCGCGAGCGCGGCGTAGTCCGCCTCGTCCTCGAGGCAGAGCGGCAGGATGCCGTTATTTATGAGGTTGGCCCTGTGTATCCGCGCGAAGCCCAGGGCTATGACGCCCTTCACGCCCAGGTACAGCGGCGCGAGCGCCGCGTGCTCGCGGCTCGAGCCCTGGCCGTAGTTCTGGCCCGCCACGATGAAGCCTCCGCCCTGCTCCTGCGCCCGCTTCGGGAACTCCGCATCGCAGGGCGTCAGGCAGAACTCCGACAGGTAGGGCACGTTCGAGCGGTAGGGCAGCAGTTTCGCGTTCGAGGGCATGATATGGTCTGTCGTGATGTTGTCGCCCAGCTTTATGAGCACCCGGCCCTCTATCGTCTCCGCCGGGGCCTTCGCCTTCGGGAAGGGCTTTATGTTCGGACCGCGCACGACCTCTACGCTGTCAGGGTCGTCCGAGGGCGCGAGCACCATGCTGTCGTCCACCGCAAAACGCTCCGGCATCGCGGGCTTTTCCACCGGCGTCCAGGTCTCGGGGTCGGTCAGCACGCCCGTTATCGCGGACACCGCCGCCGTCTCCGGGCTCACCAGCCACACGCTGGCCGAGGCGGTGCCGCTCCTGCCGCAGAAGTTGCGGTTGAAGGTGCGCAGGCTCACCGCGTCCGTCGCCGGGGCCTGGCCCATGCCTATGCAGGGCCCGCAGGCGCACTCGAGTATCCTTGCGCCCGCCGCGACCATCTTCGCCAGCGCCCCGTTCGAGGCCAGCATCGTCAGCACCTGCCTCGAACCCGGCGAGATGACGAGGCTCACGTTCGGCGCGACGCTGTGCCCGTCGAGTATCTCCGCCACCTTCATCATGTCCGCATACGACGAGTTCGTGCAGCTGCCGATGGCGACCTGGTCTATCTTTATCCCGGCCTTGTCCGCGACCCGCGCCACGTTGTCCGGGCTGTGCGGCATGGCAGCCAGCGGGTGCAGGGCCGAGAGGTCGATCGTGATCTCCTCGTCGTACTCCGCGTCGGGGTCGGCTTTCAGCTCTGACCAGTCCGCGAGCCTACCCTGCGCGGCGAAGAACTCGCGCGTCACCTCGTCGCTCGGGAACACCGTGGTCGTCGCGCCCAGCTCCGCGCCCATGTTCGCTATCGTCGCGCGCTCGGGCACCGAGAGGCCGGCGAGGCCCTCGCCCGTGTACTCCATTATCTTCGCCACGCCGCCCTTGACGCTCAGGCGCCGCAGCACCTCGAGGATGACGTCCTTCGCCGTCACCATGGGCTTGAGCTTCCCCACCAGCTCGACCTTGCAGATCTTCGGCATAGCGAGGTAATAGGCCCCGCCGCCCATGGCGACCGCCACGTCCAGGCCGCCCGCGCCTATGGCGAGCATGCCCGCCGCGCCGCAGGTCGGCGTGTGGCTGTCAGAGCCCAGCAGGGTCTGGCCCGGCACCGAAAAGCGCTCGAGCTGCACCTGATGGCAGATGCCGTTGCCGGGCCGCGAAAACCAGATGCCGTGCTTCGCCGCCACGGTCTGGATGTACTTGTGGTCGTCCGCGTTCTCAAAGCCGGACTGGAGCATGTTGTGGTCCACATAGGCCACCGAGCGCTTCGTCTTCACCTTCCCCGTACCCATGGCCTCGAGCTGCAGATAGGCCATCGTGCCCGTCGAGTCCTGCGTCAGGGTTTGGTCTATCCGTATCGCTATCTCCCCGCCGGGCGTGAGATCGCCGGATACCAGGTGGCTCGCTATCAGTTTCTGCGCTGCGTTCATGCTTCTTCCGCCTCCATCTGCTTATATACCTGCCAGAGCTCGCCGTCGCCTATGTTCGTGACGCGCCCGGCCTCGTACTGGTCGTCTACCCAGTTTTTGAGTATGTGTACTATCTCCTCGGTCTTCGCCACGGGCCTGCCCAGCTTCTGCGTCAGCCAGACCGCTATGCCCGCCGCGCCCGAGTTGCGCGAGATGCCCACCCGCGGCGGGCTTTTCAGTATCTTCCGAGTATCGAAAATGCTGTATATCTCCTCGTCCTTGAGCAGGCCGTCCGCATGGATGCCCGCCTGCGTCGTGTTGAAGCTCTCACCCACGAAGGGCGTGTTCTCCGGGATGTGGTAGCCCAGCTCGCGCTCGTAGTAATCCGCAATGTCGCGTATGACTGTCGTATCCATGCCGTCGAGCGTGCCGCGCAGCTGCGCGTACTCGATTACCATGGCCTCGAGCGGGGTGTTGCCCGTGCGCTCGCCTATGCCCAGCAGCGAGCAGTTCACGCTCGACGCGCCGTAGAGCCAGGCCGTCGCCGAGTTCACCACCGCCTTGTAGAAGTCGTTGTGCCCGTGCCACTCCAAGAGCTCCGAGGGGAAGCCGCCGTAGTAGCGCAGGCCGTAGACTATGCCCGGCACGCTTCTCGGCATCGACGCGCCGGCATAGGGCACGCCGTAGCCCATCGTGTCGCAGGCGCGTATCTTTATCGGTATGCCGCTCTCGTTCATGAGCTGGCTTATCTCGTGCGCAAAAGGCACCACGAAACCGTAAAAGTCCGCGCGCGTGATGTCCTCAAAGTGGCACCTCGGGTAAATGCCCGCGTCCAGCGCGTCCTTTATGACGGCCAAATAGCCGTCCACCGCCTGGCGGCGCGTCTTCTTCAGCTTCTTGTATATGTGATAGTCCGAGCAGCTGACCAGTATGCCGCACTCGCGCAGGCCCAGGTCGCGCGCGAGCTTGAAATCCTCACGGCTGGCGCGTATCCAGCCCGTTATCTCCGGGAACTCGTAGCCCAGCTCCTGGCACATGCGCAGGGCCTTCCTGTCCCGCTCGCTGTAGACGAAGAATTCCGACTGCCGGATGACGCCCTTCGGCCCGCCCAGCTTGTGCAGCAGCTTGAAGAGCTCCACTATCTGCTCCGGCTCGTAGGGCGCGCGGCTCTGCTGCCCGTCCCGGAAGGTCGTGTCGGTTATCCAGATCTGCTCCGGCGGGTTCGCCGGGGTCAGGCGGAAGTTGAAGGTGCACTTGGGTATCTCCTCATATGGGAACATGTCCCGGTAGAGGTTGCCCGTCTCCCTGTCCTGGAGGCTGTACTTGTACTCGCACTCCATGAGGACGTTGTTTTTGCTGTTCAGCTCTATCATGCCGCCGCTCCTTCCTAAGAGTCTGCGTCCATTATAACACCGAATATGAATTTGACAAGAGGCAATTTTGCATTTTTACGTGTTATCTCCGCTTGTAACAGGTATTATTTGCAGGATATATTATTGCATCTTGCATTGTCTGGCATAAAGACACCCCGGAGCAGCGGGGCTTCGGGGTGGGGCGCCTCTCAGTCGGAGCCTGAGGCGCATTCGTTAGAGGGGAAGAACTCCTCGACGGGGAAGCGTATCTGAGAGAAGATCTCGCAGGGGTCGTCGCTGCAGCTGCCGCCGGCGCACTCCTTTTCGGGGATGCAGTAGTCGTAGGCCGGGATGAGCAGCTGGGTATCGCGCTCGAGGCGGATGATGGAGAATTGGCCGAGCGTGACGTACAGCCGGCGTACTGCGTCGCCCGTGACGAGGGCCTCGCCGAAGCGGTCGAGGATGCAGGCGGGAATATCGTGCCTGTCATTGTCGCAGCTGACGATGCAGTTCGCGTCCACGAGCTTGAGGTGGAGCGCGATGGGGTCCACGGCCTCGACGTAGGCGATGGGCATGCCGTCGTCCACGCAGCTGCAGTCGCACAGGTCGGAGGAGAAGGTCTTGACGGTCCCCTCGCCGCCGCAGAGCATCACGCGCTTATCGAAGATGGCGAGGCCGGTGACGGTATTGCCGCCCGGGAAGGTCTCGCCCGTTATCTTGTAGAAATAGGTCACGTCCACGGTGTAGTAGCCCTTGTTGAAGCCTATGGCCTCAACGTTCACCTCAGCGTACAGCAGCTCCGCGCTCTTGGGCCGCACGCTGAACGCATTGTCTATGTAGGTCTGTGAGCCCACGGTGGGATAGACCCTGAGGTCCTCGATGCAGTCTTTGTCCCTGCAAGAATCGAATATTTTCTTGGTATGGACGCAGACGGCTTCCCGGATGCAGGCCGTGCCGTCCACCGGGCCGGGCAAAACCCTGTCTGCCATGTTGTTTCCTCCTATTTGATAATTTGAAGCGGACTTCATTACAGTGTATGCGCCCGGCCGCCGCTTGTGAAAATAAATGGTGTACCTCCGCCGCGAACTATGTTATAATGTGTGCGAATTCGGATTGGAGGTGCGGATATGGAGCGCTTCGGCTTCATCCACGGTGAGCTGGACACCAAGCTGCTCATTCTCTTCGTGCTCCGGCGGCTGCCGAGGCCCGTGGATATGAATACCCTGGCGGAGCTCTGCTTCTGCGACGGCGGCGTCGGCTGGTTTGAATACTCCGACTGCCTGGCAGCGCTGGTCGACAACGGCCACATCGAAAAGCTCCCCGGAGGCCGCTACCTCATCACCGAAAAGGGCAGCCGCAACGGCGAGACCGTAGAGAGCAGCCTGCCCTACTCCGTGCGCAAAAAGGCCGAAAAGCTCATCAGGCCCGTCGCCGAGCAGATGCGGCGCGACGCCATGATCGTCACCGAACACGTCCCGCAGGGCGAGGCCTTCATGGTCACGCTCGCCCTCTCCGACGAGCAGGGCACGATACTCAAAGTCGAACTGCGCGCCGCCTCCGAGGCGGAGGCCGTCCAGCTTGAGCAGCGCTTCCGCAGGCAGGCCGAACTCAACACCGGCAGGATAGTCAATTTACTTATGGATGGAGCGACAGAAAAATGAACACTACAGTCCCCGCAGGCTACAAAAGCATACTCTCGGTCTATGACACCCAGAAGGCCATCGGCCTCATGAAGCGCCTGTTCGAGGACAGGTTCGCCGCCGTCCTGAACCTCTTCCGCGTCTCGGCCCCGCTCTTTGTCGAGGGCAAGAGCGGCCTCAACGACAACCTCAACGGCTGGGAGCGGCCCGTGGACTTCGACATCGCCCACACCGGCGCGCACGCCCAGGTCGTGCAGTCCCTCGCCAAGTGGAAGCGCCTCGCCCTCAAGCGCTACGACTTCTACCCCGGCAAGGGCATCTACGCCGACATGAACGCCATCCGCCGCGACGAGGACGAGCTCGACAACCTCCACTCCGTCTACGTCGACCAGTGGGACTGGGAAAAGGTCATCCTGCCCGAGAACCGGAACCTCGACTACCTCAAGGGCACGGTCATGGATATCGTGGGCGCGATGTGCGACACGCAGGAGACGCTGCAGGCCATCTACCCCGCCCTGACCTGTCTGGGCAAGATAAAGCGCCAGGTCAGCTTCGTCACCGCGCAGGAGCTCGAGGACCGCTGGCCCGGGCTCACGCCCAAGCAGCGCGAGCACGAATACCTGCGCGAGCACGGCACCGCCTTCATCATCGGCATCGGCGCGCCGCTCAAGTCCGGCAAGCCCCACGACGGGCGCTCTCCCGACTACGACGACTGGTCGCTCAACGGCGACATCCTCGTCTGGTACGAGCCGCTCGACTGCGCCTTCGAGCTCTCCAGCATGGGCATCCGCGTTGACCCCGCCTCGCTCGATAGGCAGCTGACGCTCGCCGGCTGCGACGACAGGCGCGGGCTCATGTACCACAAAATGCTGCTGAATGGCGAGCTGCCGCTCACCATCGGCGGCGGCATCGGCCAGTCGCGCATGTCCATGCTCATGCTCGGCAAGGCCCACATAGGCGAGGTCCAGGCCTCCGTCTGGGATGAGGAGACCATAGAAAGCTGCAAAAAGGCCGGCATCATGCTGCTTTGAGCCGCCCTGCGCCCCGCCGCGGCAAGGCCGCCTTTGAAAGGAGACCGCGCACATGAAAAGGGAACGGATATCCGCCAGGGGCAAGCTGCTGTTTTGCGTGCTTGGCCTGCTCTGGTATCCCGCAATACTATTCTATGCCGCCAGCGTGCTCTGGGGCAGCCTGGACGAGGTCTCCGGCGCCTGCCTGGCCGCCTTCCTCGGCCTGCTCGCCGCCGGCGAGCTGGGCATCGCCGCCCTCGCTTTCTTCGGCTGGAGAAAACACCGGAAAAAACAGGACGAAGAACAGGAAAAATAAATGAGGCTCTCCCTTTCGGGAGAGCCTCTTCTTGTCGAAGAAGGCTTTGCCTTCTTCGACAAAGGGGATAGCGCTGCGCTGCGCGCCTCGGTCGTCCGCCAAGGGCGGACGATTCGACACTCCGCTCCGCGTAAAGTATTTTCGGCGACGTACACGCCGCCGTCGAAAATGATCAAAATTCATTTCGCGGCTGCGGCCGCGAAACTCTGCGAGGCTTTTTCGACAGACTAAGGCTCTCCCTTTCGGGAGAGCCTTTCTGCGTCTTCAGAACTTTTTTCGCACCCAGAATATGTTTTGGCCGTCTTTATACTCGTAGCCGCACTCGTCCATCGACTTCTTTACCATGAATATGCCCAGGCCGCCGGCCTCGCGTTCCTCGGCGGCCAGGCTGATGTCCGGGTCGGGCCGCTCCAGCGGGTTATAGGGCCGGCCGGCATCCCTGAACGTCAGCTTCACCGCGCCGTCCTCGCGCTCAAAGGCTACCGACGCCCTGCCGCTGCCAGGCGCGTAAGCATACTGGGCGATATTGCTGAGTATCTCGTCTATGGCTATCGCCAGCTGCGTCTGCGCCTTCATCGGGCAGTCCAGCCGCTCCAGCCGCTCCTCCACGAAGGCCGTTGCCTTCCCGATATTCTCCACCGTCGCCTCAAAGCTCAGTTCGTCCACGGGCATCTCCTTCCGTTTCAGGCTCAACATCGTGATGTCGTCAAACTGCGGGGCCTCCGCCACGAAAGCGTCTATGTCCGCCTTCACCGCCGCCAGCAGCTCCTCGGGCCCGCAGTCGCCCGCGCTGTCCAGGGCACGGAGCAGCCTGTCGGTGCCATAGAGCCGGTTGTCCTTGTCCGTCGCCTCCGTCACGCCGTCCGTATAGACGAAGAGCATGTCCCCTTCGCCCAGCTCGAGCTCGTACTCCCTGTACCGCGCGTCCTCCATGCCGGCCAGCACAAAGCCGTGCTTATCCTTGAAAAGCTCAAAGCTGCCGTCGCGCCGCCTGATCGCCGGATACTCGTGCCCGGCGTTCGCCGCGCGCAGCTTCCCGGTCGATATCTCGTAGACGCCCAGCCACACCGTCACGAACATCTCCGCGTCGTTGTTCTCGCACAGCTGGTTGTTCACGATCTCGAGCACCTCCTTCGGGCCCGAGCCCATCTGCGCCCGGTTCTTCAAAAGCGTCTTCGCTATGACCATGAACAGCGCCGCCGGCACGCCCTTGCCAGACACGTCCGCTATCACCAGCGCCAGGTGGTCGTCGTCAACCAGGAAGAAGTCATAGAAGTCGCCTCCGACCTCCTTCGCCGGGTTCATCGAGGCGTAGATGTCAAACTCCTTCCTGTCCGGGTAGGGCGGGAAGATGCAGGGCAGCATGCTTGCCTGGATCTGCGTGGCGACGTGCAGCTCCGCGCCTATGCGCTCCTTCTCCGCCGTCACGCGCGAGAGGTTTTCGATATACTCCCTCAGGCTCGCCGTCATGTGGTTGAAGGCCTCGCCCAGTTCCTCGGCCTCGTCGTTCGAGTGTACCTCCAGCTTGAAGTCCAGCTCGCCGCCGCTTATGCGCTTGGCGCCCTCCGTCAGCAGCGCCAGGGGCTGGGCCAGCCGGTGCGAGAACTTGTAGCTCAGATACACCACCAGCGCCGTCACCGCCACCGCCACGAGCACGAACAGCAGCGCAATGACGCCCAGCTTGGCGTTCATCTCCCGCGTCGCCTCCGCCGTGATGGCGTCAGCATTCTCCTGCAGGGCCTCGATCGGCCCGCTTATCGAGGCGTCGTCCACCTCTATCACCGTCACCATCGCCCACTCCGTCACGCTCATGGGCGAGTAGGCGATATAGCAGTCCGTGCCGTCGAGCGATATCTGCTCTATGCCCGACTGCTTTGCCGCTATCTTGTCCAGCACCGCCAGCAGCCCGGTATTGCCGCTGCTCAAGAGGTCGTCGTGGAAGATGTTCATCTCGCTCGTCTCGTCCTGGTCGGCGCTGGCGATGATGTTCATGCTGCCCTCCACGGCGGTATTGAGCAGCACGGCATAGCCCGTCTCGCCTATGGTCGTGCCCTGGACCAGCTCGCGGATGTTGTTGATATCCCCGCCGCTGCCCGCGACGCCTATCAGCTCGCCGTCCACATACACCGGCATGGCGCAGATGAGCGACAGCCCGCGCCCGGAGGCGTCCGGCGTCGGGTTCGTCCAGTATATACCGCCCTCGCCGAGCTTCGAGGCCTCCTTATACCAGGTGGACTCGCGCGCGTCGTACTCCACCATCTCCATCGTCAGCGTGTCCGCCAGCACGTCTATGCCCGAGGAAGCCAGGCAGAAGTAGCTCGCGCCTATGCCGGTATAGGTGCCGTCGCCGTTGTCGAAGTTGCGTATGCCGCCCAGCACGCCGGCGAGGTACTTGGTGAGGTAGTATTCGACCCGCTGTTCCTCAGTCAGCGCGCTCAGATCGAGCTGCGCCGCGACCACCGTGCCGTCCTCCTCCACGATGCTCTCCGCCGCCATGACCGACCTCGGCGCGCGGATATGCAGCGAGTAGCTGCCTATGAGCTCCTCGGGGTAGTTGCAGCTGAAGTCGTAGCTGTCAAAGCTGAGCTCGTCCGGCGACAGGCCATCCAGATAATGCTCCGGCTCGGAGTAGATGTCCGCGGCGGCCATGGCCACGAGGCGGGTCTGGTTCAGGATGAGGGTCAGGCTGGTATCCGCCTGCATGCTCCGGTTCCCGACCAGCGTGACCAGCTCCTGCTGCAGCTGCTCGCGCAGCGTGTCCGTGGCGTCCTCGGAGGTCTGCCGGTTGAGCTCGTCCAGGCTGTCGACCGTGTCCTGCCGGATATTCGCAAGCCCCAGGCCCGTGGCTATGCCCAGCAGCAGCACCGTCGCCAGCGAGACGCCCAGGATGAGCTGGGCCACTTTCTTTCTTATTGTGCGCCTTTTTCCCGTTTTCAATGCCCTAACACCCCATAATGTACTCGATGAGCCACTGTCCCGGCCCGTCGATATGCAGCGTCTGCGTCCAGCTGGGCCTGAGCCGGCCGTCTGCCAGGAGCATGAACTCGCCGTTGTCATTTAGCGGCTTTATGCCCGCAAAGCAGAAACCTCGCCCGGCGAGCTCCTCATACGCCGCCTGCGCGCCCTCGGCCCGCAGGTCCAGATAGCAGAGGAAGGCCTCCTCCCTCACGCCGTCGAGCCTCCTGCCCAGGTCGCGGCCCGCGCTCTCTATTATCCAGACCCGGCTGCCGTGCAGCGCGTCCGCTTCCTCATGTATCACGGAGCGCTCCGGCGGCGGCGCCGAGCCCTCGCGCAGGCTGACCTCCACGCCCAGCATACCGTAGATGCGCTCCACGGCCTTGCGGTGCTCTGCCGGGCAGTACAGCCCGCCCGCGTCCCCGACGCTGCCGCGCCGGCACATCACCGCCTGGCTCAGGCGCGCGCCCTCGGGCCAGGCCCTGTCGGGCAGCATCAGCTCCGCCCTGTACAGTACCGGGCGCAGGCCCGTCAGCACAAAGCCGTTCGTCCACAGCCCGTGCTGGCTCACGCAGTCGTGGGTCATGACGTCCGCATACAGCGAGGCCCCGCCCCGCCGCGCGGCATATTCGAGCTGCACCCGCTCCTGCTCTCGGCCCACGCCCAGGCCGCGGCACTTGCGCTTCACCACCCGCAGCAGCATCAGCCCGCTGCCGGGAAAGTCCCCGTCGTAGCGGATGGCGCAGGTATTCACTATCTCGCCCGAGCGCGCCACGCCGCAGAGCACCAGCATGTCGCCCGAGGCGCATTTGCCGGCGAGGTAGCCCGGCTCGAAATACTCCTTGTACGGGTAGCCCTCGCCGTAAAAGTCCTCTATGCACTCGCGAAAGCCGGCCTCGTCGCCCGGCTCGAAGGGCCGGAACTCTATGTCCAGCTCCGCGCCCGTCTTCTCGTTCCTGAACAGCATATATCCACCTCAAAAGCGGATGAGGAGATTGTTCGTACCGAAGGTGTCGTGGAACTCTATCTGCTTCGCCGTGCCGGCTATCAGCTTTATGCCCAGCACGCTGTCGGCCATGTCCTCCCTGTCCCGGTTCTCCTCGTAAAACCGCACGGGGTCGAAGATGCGGCCCGTATTGCGTATCCTCAGCAGCACCCCGTCCTCCAGCTTCACTATCCTTATATCTATATACTGCCGCTTCTCCTTGTCCATGCAGCAGCTTATGATGACCGTCAGCATCTCCTCGATTGCCAGGGACAGCCGCATCGTGGTCTTCATGTCCATGCCGCAGCTCTCGCCGAACTCCGTCATCTTCTCCGAGGCGTAGACCATGGCCTCCATGTTGTTCTCCACGGAAAAGGAGATCTCCGGCTCCGAGCAGTCCTCGAGCAGCAGGGCATCCAGCTCCGGGTGCCTGCGGCGTATCGCCGCTATGATAACGGCGGCGGTCAAAAGCGTCAGCGCTTCGGCGGCGATGAAAGCCAGCCACACGCCGTCTATACCCAGGGCCCTGCCCAGCAACAGCGACGCCGGGGCCAGGTACACGATGAACCTCAGGCCCAGTATCAGGTTCGACAGCATGGGCCGCTTCACGGTATTGAAATAGCCGCTCAGCATGAGGTTGAAAAAACCGAAGGCAAAGCTCGCCGCAAGGCAGCGCAGGCCGAAAATGGCGCTGCGCATGATCTCCGGCTCGCTTATATTGAACAAGGAGCAGATGAGCCCGGGTATCGCCGCGGTCAGCGCCGCCGCGACGGCCGTGATCGCCCCGCCCAGCTGCAGGGCCTTCACGCACACGCGCCTTATGCTCTCCCTGTCCCGCTCGCCGAAGTACACCCCGACTATCGGCATCAGCGCCGAGGCCACGCCCGCGACGATGCCCGTCAGCAGGTCGGAGATGCTCTTTATTATCGCAAACGCAGGCAGGTACAGCTGCGCGCCCAGGCCGAGGATGACGCCGTTTATTATCATTATCCTCAGCGCCGTGAACAGGTTGTGGCAGCCGTTCGGGCTGCCGCAGGCGATAATATCCGCAAAAAGCCGGCCCAGGGGCGCGCCCCTCAGGCTCACCAGCCGCGTATTCGCCGTCTTCACGAAGAGTATCCACAGGCCTATGAGCGCCGTTATGCCCATCGACAGGCCCGTGGCTATGCTCGCGCCCTTGATGCCCAGGCCGCACAGCGGCGACATGAACAGCCAGGTCAGCAGCACGTTCAGTGCGCTCGAGAGCAAAAACAAAAACGTCGAGGCCTGGGGCCGGCCCTCCATCTTCAAAAAGTTCAGCGGCAGGTATATCACCAGCGTGAAGCCGCCGAAGAGGATGTACCAGAACAGGTAGTCGCGCATGAGCGGTATGAGCTCGCCCTCGCCGCCAAGCAGCAGCACAAGCCGGTCTATAAACGCCAGGCCCAGCGCCGTCATCAGGGCGCTGAACGCTATCGCCGTCCAGAACGAGAGCGTGAACGTCCGCTTATACGAGGCGTAATCATTCCTGCCTATCGCCAGATTAGCGGCTATCGAGCCGCCCACGCCTATCACCGCGCCCACCGTATAGTACACCAGGTATACCGGGCTGAGCAGGGACATGGCTGATAGCCCCGTCTCGCTCATAAAACAGCCGACTATGACCGTGTCTATCATGCCGGACACGCTCGTCGCCAGCATGGCGAGGACCGAGGCTATCAGGTATTTGCCGTAGATGCTCCGCAGGAAGAAGTCGCTTCTCTGAAGCTGTCTGTCCTCCATCGCAGGCAGGCTTACTCTATGCTCAGGATATCGACGAAGCCGGTGACCTCAAAGACCTCGCTTATGACCTCGTTGACATTCCGTATCACCATGCCGCCCTTCTTGGACATGGTCTTCTGGGCCCCGAGCAGCACGCGCAGGCCGGCGGAGGATATGTACTCCAGGCCCGCGAAATCCAGCACGAGCGTGCTCACGTCCGCGAGCGAGGCCTTCAGCTCGGCCTCAAGCTGCGGCGCCGTGCCCGTGTCCAGCCGGCCCTCGAGCGCCAGCGTGAGCTTGCCCTGTTCCGCCGTCTTGTTTATCGTCATGTCATCAGCCTCCAAACATATTTATACATTATAGACTATAAACCATCTCGCCCGATTCTGCAATAAAATAATTTATCCACCCCGTCCGGCGCGGGAAATAAAAAGGACCTGTCGCAGAATGGAAAAATTCTGCGGCAGGTTTTCTTTAGCTGGGAAAGAGGAGAGCAGGTCTAA
>CALXEH010000007.1 GCA_944387285.1 uncultured Oscillospiraceae bacterium
ACGCCCTGGTAGATGAGGCAGTCGTCGCCTATCTCGGTGGTCTCGCCTATCACGATGCCCATGCCGTGGTCGATGACCAGGCGCTTGCCGATGGTCGCGCCGGGGTGTATCTCGATGCCGGTCTTGTGCCGCGTGCGCTGGGAAATGTAGCGCGCGAGGAACTTGTGGTCGTGGAGATAGCACCAGTGGGCCAGCTTGTGGTACTGCGTCGCCCGGATGCCAGGATAGAGCAGCAGGACTTCGATGGAGCTTCTGGCGGCAGGGTCGCGGGCCTTATAGGCTTCGATGGTCTCGCGCAGGTCTTTGAACAATTTTTACCTCCTACATAAGGTGGCGAGAGCGCGTTGACTTGCAAAAAAATAGCTCCCATGCCGGTACGGCATGAGAGGCGCAGTTCATACGCGGTTCCACTCTCGCTTATCACTCTCCGGCGAATTCACCGGCTCGCGGCTTAACGCGCCGCTCACGGGACGGCATTTCCTCCGTCCAAGGCTCCGGGGCGCATTTCGGGCGACTCCTTGACAGCGCCGCTCACAGCCGACGGCGGCGCCTCTCTGAGACTGGTGTGAGGCCCTACTTCTCCCCTTCACAGCCATTCACCCTATTATATTATCACAGCCCCAAAGTCGTGTCAAACATTTTTGCGTCGAAAAATACACATTAAATATTATTTAAGTAAGCCAACTGTATCTTGAAATTAGTACAGTCTGCTGGTATAATTTCAATGGATAGGAACAACTTCGCGGGATAGAGGAGGTGCGCGTCAAGCTCAGTTTCAGGAAGCCGGCCGGGCTGACCAATATCGGAAGACCGGCTTTGATATACTTGGTTGGACTAAAATTTAAATAACGGAGGTAGATGAAAATGAAGTCCAAATTCAAAAAACTAATGGCAGCCGCGCTGGTACTCTGCCTTATGCTGGCGCTGCTACCGGCAGGCGTACTGGCGGTTGGTGAAGCCGACGCCGGAGATGCATCAACTCCGGACGCTCCTGTGAATGAAAACGTCGATCCACAAGGCGGTGACAACGTCGATCCAAACCCCGGTAATGATGGCACCACTACCTACACCGTAGCGGCTGACCCCTATATGGCAGATGGTACGGTTCAATTCGGCATAGATGGTGTAAATGGTAGATTCGATAAACTGGAAAGCGTCGCTGCCGGCGCAAAGGTCATAGTTTATCCGACGGCTGCCAGGGGATATGAAATAAACAGTGTCAGCTATAAATACGGAGATGCCGCTCAGGAAAACATCTTGGTCGATAATGTATCCGGTAATTACGTCTTTGATATGCCCGAAGGCAATGTCACCGTATATGCTACTTTCAGCGAGCGTGATGATGGCCACAACATTACGATAGTTGAACGTGAAAACGGAACCGTCACCGTCGAATCACCCGCAGGCAATACTTTCTTTGCCGGTGAGGACATAACACTGGTTGTGCAGCCGAATTACGGATACATGGTTTACGCATATTCTGTCGTCTGTGTGCAAACCAACGAATATGTCAATGCTGATATCTACGGCAATAAAATAACTTTCGAAATGCCGAACGACGATGTCATCGTTGATGTAACGTTTACTCTTATTCCTCCGCTCAATCCCGAATTTTACTCTGTAAAGTGCGTTGTCCCCAGCGGCCACGGCACTGTTACCGCTTCTGAATGGTATAAATCCGGCGACACGGTTGAGTTGACGGTAACGCCTGATAAGGGGTATGAGCTCGTTGACCTGTACTATATAAACAGCGACTGGCCCTATCCTTACTACGACCGCCAGTATCTGAGCAATCCTTATTTCACGATGCCTGACTACAATGTTACCGTCGTCGCCACCTTCAAGCCCGTTGAGAACTACGAGTTCGACATCGATGTCGATGTCAGCGGCAACTGCGAGGTGCTTTGGCCCACAACTGCCGAGCCCGGCGAGCTTGTGAAGATCAGCGTCGACGTTGATTCGGGCTACCACCTGCTGTATGTCAAGGTCGACGGCGACTATGTCACCGACAGCCTGTACTGGGCCGACGGGAAGTGGAACTACAGCTTCTACATGCCCTGGCATGACGTCTATATCTACGTCGCCACCACCGACAAGCTCTTTGTCAACACCGTGTACGACATCAACGGCGGCGCGGTGGAGCTCTGGGTCAAGGATAGCGTGAGCGGCAAGTGGGTCAGCACCTACTTCGCCGACGCCGGCGACTGGGTCTGCTTCAAGGCCACGCCTTACAGCGGCTACGACGTCGGCAGCGTCAGCGTCACCGGCCGCTGGTCCGGCAATGCCTATGACGTCGAGTACTTCTGGCGCGACGGCTGCTACTACTTCAAGATGCCTTACGAGAGCGTCAACCTCTCCGTCAGCTTCGTCGACAAGGGTCACAAGGTGACCGTCAAAGATGTCACCAACGGCAGCCTCAGCGTGAACACCAAGTGGGCTGTCGAGGACGAGAGAGTTTACATCACCGCCGTGCCCGACAAGGGCTATGAGCTCACCTGGCTCTATGTCAAGGCCGCGGACGGCACCAGCGTCAAGGTCTACGAGGCCATCAAGGCGGATACTTACTACTTCTTCATGCCCGACCAGGAGGTCACCGTCTCCGCCATCTTCGCCTATGACTACCCCGACATGCCCTTCATCGACGTCAACCCGAATTCCTGGTACTACAGCGCCATCGAGTTCGTCTACAACAAGGGCATCATGAACGGCGTGACGGCCAGCACCTTCAACCCCGACGGCACCATCACCCGCGGCATGATAGTCACCATGCTCTGGCGCATGGCCGGTGAGCCCAGCGCCGTCGCCGCAGGCTTTGCCGACGTCGCCGCCGACAGCTACTATGCCAAGGCCATCGCCTGGGCCGCGAAGAACGGCATCATCGAGGGCTACAGCGCCAGCACCTTCGGCCCCAACGACGCCATAACCCGTGAGCAGCTCGCCACCGTGCTCTACCGCTACGCCAAGTACCTCGGCTACACCACCACCGGCTCCAGCCTCAGCGGCTACTACGACGCCTCCCGCGTCAGCTCCTGGGCCAAGGACGCCATGGGCTGGGCCGTCAAGAACGGCGTGGTCACCGGCCTGAGCTCCACCAGGCTCAACCCCACCGGCACCGCTTCCCGCGCCGAGGCCGCCCAGATGTTCATGAACTTCTACGATTTCCTCGGCTGAAAGCAATTTTAACCAAGCCGGGCGGCGTTGCCGCCCGGCTCTTGTATTCTAAATGGAATTATGTTATCTTAGGATAAAGAGGAGGTTTGTTCTATGAAATCTAAAACAGTTAAATTGATCTTCACAGCCCTGGCGTTCTGCCTGCTCATCTCCATCCTCGCCATGGGCGCTTTAGCAACGGGCGATGGCACAGCAGAGACACCGACGGATTCGGATACCTCGTCTACGCCTGAGACGGTGAACGTGAGCGTATCGATAACTGGCTCTGAGCACACAAGCAGTGTTGTTGTCAAAGTAAACAATGAGGAAATAACACCCTCCGGCACCTCGTTTGAGGTCAATGTCGGCTCCAGCGTATCCATCACCGTGACGCCGGCAGAGGGCTACAAGGTCAGCATTACTCCCGGTTCCGGCTGGTATGTCAACGGCAACACGGTCTACACAACAAGTGTGACCAAGAACATGGGCAGCCCGAGCTTTAAGCTGCTCTCGACAACGCCGCACAGGATTAACGCCACAGTCTCCTACGCTTCGACAATGGATGAGGCCAATAAATACGGCGCCTATATTACCACCGATCCGAGCAGCTATGCCTGCGAGGGCGACACTGTCACCGTCACAGTCAGCTTGAGCGGCGGTCAAAAAGTCAGTGCGATCTCCGGCAGCGCAAACGGTCAGAATTTCACTCCGCAGGAGCAGAGCAGCAGCAATTCCAGTTACAAGCACTACACTTTCACCATGCCCGACAGCGAAGTAAACATCAACGCCCTGATTGACAAAACCACTTACTACGTAAGGGTAGAAGGTACAAATCACGGCTATGTAAACATCTATGTTGCCGATGGAAAGAACACTGAGGCTCTCGAATATAACGACTGGGTCGAACTTAGAATTAACCCTGATAACGGCTACTATATCAAGTCCGTAAAGGCAAACGGCAACAGTATAAACATTACCGGCAACACCCACTCCTTCCGTGTGACTGAGAATGTGACTTTCACTGTTGAGTTTACTAGTTCCCTGTATGTCAATCGCATCTACTCCTCCTGGTATGGCAGCGTAACTACTTATAATAGGAACTGGCAGGGTCAAAGTGATTTCGTCTATGGCGATACCGTATACGTTGACGTGTCGCCCAAGGACGGCTATACCGTCAAGGAGATCACCGTAACCGACGACGTCACCGGCAACACTGTCGGCATCAGCCAGAGCACTACTGACAAAGATATTTACTACTTCACCATGCCTGCGCACCCGGTGAGCGTAAAGGTCGAGTTCCAGGAGGGCTATGCCATCAAGATCGCCGACACCAAGTATGGCAAGGTCACTGCCTCCGCTGAAAACGCCGACGAGGACGACATCATCTACATCACCGTCAAGCCCAACGACGGTTATGCCCTCACCAGGCTCAAGATCGAGACCGACGGCGGCGATACCGTCCTCGCCGAGAAGAGCTCCTTTGGCACCTACTACTACTTCTACATGCCTGACGACAACGTCACCGTCACCGCTACCTTCGGCATCGCGCACAAGGAAATGCCCTTCACCGACGTCTACACCTACTCCTGGTTCCATGACGCCGTCCAGTTCGTCTACGACAACGACATCATGAACGGCGTCTCCGACACCAGCTTCAACCCCGACGGCACCGTCACCCGCGGCATGATAGTCACCATGCTCTGGCGCCTGGCCGGCGAGCCCTACTCCTTCGGCGGCGGCTTCTCCGACGTGCCCGCGGGCCACTACTGCTACTCCGCCGCCGCCTGGGCCGCCAGGAACGGCATCGTCAACGGTATGACCAGCACCACCTTCGAGCCTGACTCCAACATCACGCGCGAGCAGCTCGTCACCATCCTCTACCGCTACGCCCAGTACCTCGGCTACAGCACCACCGGTTCCAGCCTCTACGGCTTCACCGACGCGAACAAGGTCAGCTCCTACGCCACGAACGCCATGAGCTGGGCCGTCAAGCACGGTATAATCTCCGGCGTCACCACCAGCACGCTCGTGCCCGCCGGCACCGCCACCAGGGCCCAGGCCGCGCAGATGTTCATGAGCTTCTCCGATTTCCTCGGCTAAACCCGTTTTTTACCCGGCCGGGCGGTTTTCCCGCCCGGCCTTGACTATTTGGAGGTCGTCAAGATGACTAAGCGAGTTTTCTGCTTCCTGCTCGCAATGGCGCTGCTGACCTGCTGCGCGTTCGCAGAGGCAACCGCCCAGCCCGTGCAGCACGGCATCATCACCAGCTGCGACAGCCGCTTCGGCAGCGTGAAGCTCGACAACGCCTTCGCCGCAGCCGAGGACAACATCTACTTCCACGTCACTCCCGTTGAAGGCTTCGTGCCCGAAAACCCCAAGATCTCCTCTGCCTCCGGCCTCGCCGTGCAGTGCTTCGCCGCCGGCTCCGAGGACGGCGTCTTCGATTTCTACTTCATCATGCCGGACGAGGACGTCAGGATAACCGTCAGCTTCGCCTTCGCAGACGCGCCCTTCGACGACGTGGCCGTCTCCGACTGGTTCAGCGCCGAGGTCATGCGCGCCTATAACGAGGGGCTCATGTCCGGCACCGGCGAGCGCAGCTTTTCGCCCTACGCCCAGGCCGACAGGGCCATGCTGGTCACCGTGCTCTGGCGCCTGGCCGGTTCGCCCGAGCCGGCGGCCGCGGCCGCGTTCTCCGACGTGGACGCCTCCGCCTGGTATGCAAAGGCAGTCGCCTGGGCGAGCGAGAGCTCCATCGTCACCGGCTACGAGGACGGCTGCTTCCGCCCCGCCGAATCACTCACCAGGGAACAGTTTGCCGCCGTGCTCTACAGGTACGCCGGCTTCTGCGGTCACGAGCTGAGCGGCCAGGCCGAGCTCACCAAGTTCACCGACGCCTCCGACGTCGGCGGCTGGGCCCTCGACGCCATGAAGTGGGCCGTCGGCTGCGGCGTCATCACCGGTTCCGGGCCAGATCTGCTCTCTCCGCAGGGCAGCGCCTCCCGCGCCCAGACCGCCGTAATGCTCGTGCGCTTCCTCGGGCTCCAATAATACGCCGGGCACGGAAAATTTCTATTGACTTTCCGTGCCCGTTGTTTTATATTATTAGAGCGACTTGTGCCGCATAGGGGAATAGCTCAGTTGGCAGAGCGACGGTCTCCAAAACCGTAGGCCGAGGGTTCGAAACCTTCTTCCCCTGCCACCCCGGAACGTTCTTGCGTTCCGGGGTACTTCTTTTGCCCGCGAAATTCGCTCTTGACATTGTTCGCGGGATGTTTTAGTCTATATAAATGTAAAACCAGTGCTTCGGCACTTTGATGATTGGAGTATTACTATGAAGAGGATCAAGACCCTTGAAACGCGCGACCTCTGCGCCAGCGTGAAAAACGGCGGCTGCGGCGAGTGCCAGACCTCCTGCCAGTCGGCCTGCAAGACCAGCTGCGGCGTCGCCAACCAGCCCTGCGAGAAGAAATAACCGCGCTCGCTGAAAAGCGCCGCCTCCCCGCGAGGCGGCGCCTTTTTATGCTTCTGAAAGGGGTTTCTTATGGTTCATCAGTACAAACTGGACGGCTATGACATCGTCCTCGACACCGCCTCCGGCTCCGTCCACCTCGTAGACGACGTCGCCTACGACATCATCGAAATGTACAAGTCCCGTTCCGCCGACGAGATCTGCGGCGAGATATGCGCCAAATACCCCGAGGTCACGCGCGGAGACGTGCTCGAGTGCCTCGACGATATCGCCGGGCTCGAGGCCGCGGGCAAGCTCTTTACGCCCGACGACTACGAGGAACTCGCCGGCGGCCGCAAGGCCGCCTCCCGGGTCATAAAGGCCCTCTGCCTCCACGTGGCCCACACCTGCAACCTCAACTGCGCCTACTGCTTCGCCAGCCAGGGCAAATACCACGGCGAACGCGCGCTCATGTCCTTCGAGGTCGGAAAGCGCGCCCTCGACTTCCTCGTCGAGAACTCCGGCACGCGCCGCAACCTCGAGGTCGATTTCTTCGGCGGCGAGCCGCTCATGAACTGGCAGGTCGTCAAGGACCTCGTCGCCTACGCGCGCTCCATCGAAAAGGACGCAGGCAAAAACTTCCGCTTCACCCTCACCACCAACGGCGTGCTGCTCGACGATGAGGTCACGGACTTCTGCAACCGCGAGATGCACAACGTCGTCCTCTCCCTCGACGGCCGCAAGGAGGTCAACGACCGCTTCCGCGTCGACGCCGCGGGCCACGGCAGCTACGAGCGCATCGTGCCGAATTTCCAGCGCTTCGTCGCCAAGCGCGGCGGCAAGAGTTACTACATGCGCGGCACCTACACGCATTTCAACACCGATTTCACGCGCGATATCTTCCACATGGCCGACCTCGGCTTCACCGAGCTGAGCATGGAGCCCGTCGTCTGCGCGCCCGGCGACCCCTGCGCGCTCACCGAGGAGGACTTCCCCGTCCTCTGTGAGCAGTACGAGCTGCTGGCCCGCGACATGCTCCGCCGCTGGCGCGAGGGCAAGCCCATCACCTTCTACCACTACATGATAGACCTCAAGCACGGGCCCTGCATCTACAAGCGCATCACCGGCTGCGGCAGCGGCACCGAATACATGGCCGTCACGCCCTGGGGCGAGCTCTTCCCCTGCCACCAGTTCGTCGGCGACCCCAAGTACAGCCTCGGCAATATCTGGGACGGCGTCACCAACACCGCCGCGCAGGACGAATTCCGCGCCTGCAACGCCTATTCCCGCCCCGACTGCAAGGACTGCTGGGCCCGGCTCTACTGCTCCGGCGGCTGCGCGGCCAACAGCTACCACGCCACGGGCAGCATCGGCGGCGTCTACGACTACGGCTGCCGCCTCTTCAAAAAGCGCATCGAGTGCGCCATCATGCTGCAGGCCGCCATGGAAACGGAGAGCGAAGGATGAGCACGCCCATCTGCGACTTCGTGCAGGACTACTGCCGAAGCGTCACCTTCCGCCTCCACATGCCCGGGCACAAGGGCCGCGGCGAGCTCGGCTGCGAGGCCCTCGACATCACCGAGGTGCCCGGCGCGGACGACCTCGCCTGCCCCGAGGGCGTCATACTCGCCAGCGAGGAGAACACCACGGAGCTCTTCGGCTCGCGGCACACCTTCTATGCCGCCGGAGGCAGCTCGCAGTGCGTCAAGGCCATGCTCCACCTCGCTTACCTCTTCCGGCCCGAGGGCGCGGGAAACCGCATCCTCGCCGCCCGCAACGCCCACAAGAGCTTCCTGCACGGCTGCGCCCTGCTCGGGCTCGAGCCCGTCTGGCTCCGCCCGGAATTCCCCTCGCCCCTCTGCTCCTGCCCCGTCTCGCCCGGGGCGCTTGACCTCGCGCTGGACGCCGGTGAGAGGCCGTTTGCGGTTTACATAACCTCTCCGGACTACCTCGGCGGAGTGCAGGACATCCCGGCGCTGGCGGAGGCCTGTCACCGGCACGGGCTGCCGCTGCTCGTGGACAACGCCCACGGGGCGTATTTGAAGTTCCTGGAGCGCTCCCGGCATCCGCTCGACCTCGGCGCGGACCTGTGCTGCGACTCGGCGCACAAGACCCTGTCCGCGCTCACGGGCGCTGCGTATCTGCACGTTGCCCGGGACGCCATGGCTGCCTACGAGGCCGAGGCGCGGCGCTCGCTGGCGGCCTTCGGCTCGTCCAGCCCCTCGTACCTCATTTTGCAGTCGCTCGACCTGTGCGCCGACCGGCTGGACAAGGACTACCCCGCGCTCATACAGGAGACGGCGCGGCGCGTTGCGGCGCTGGCGCGTGAGCTGGGCATCGACCCGCCCCTGGGCGACCCGCTCAAGCTCGCCATACCCGCCGCGGACTTCGGCTGCACGGGCTTTGAGCTCGCGTCCTGCCTGCGCGGCTGGCGCGCCGTGGCCGAGTACGCCGACGCCGACTGGCTGGTGCTCATGTTCTCGCCCCTGCTGGGCAGTGACGCCTGCAACATCGTCCGGCGCGCGCTGCCGCAGCGGCGGCCGTCGCCCCGGCGGCCCCTGAGCCTGCCCGCGCCCGGCGAGAAGGTGCTCTCACCGCGCGAGGCGCTGCTGGCCAGGCGCGTGTCCCTGCCCGTCTCCGAGTGCGTGGGGCGCGTTTGCGCGGATGCGGCCGTCAGCTGCCCGCCCGCCATACCTGTTGCCGTCTGCGGCGAGCGGATAACGCCCGAGGCCGCCCGGCTCATGGAAGCGCTGGGCATACGCGAGCTCAGTGTTGTCTATGGGGCTTGAATATGCGCGGAAGCTGTGGTATTATGTCAACAATTAAGGCTGGGAGGTCCGCCGTGGAGAAGGCAACTGACATCATATTGGTCATCTGCGGGACGCTGCTGTGCATAGGCGGCATGTTCTCTGTCGGCAGCACATACCGCTCGGCGCTGGGCATTGGCCTGGGCCTGCTGCTGGTCGTGCTGGGGCTGGTGGACAAGGACCGGGTCTGGCCATTCGGCAGGAAGAAAGGCGGCGGCGGAGATGGACAGGAGTAATTTTGCGCGCGAGGTGCTGGGCTTCCCCATAAACGTGGAGCTCTCGGGCTGCGGGAACGACACGCTGGTGAAGATAACCGGCGGCTGCGCGCCGCACATAGGCAGCGTCAGCGTGGCCTATCTCGACAGCGGCGAGCCCGCGCTCCGCACCCTGCTGCTGCCCGGGCACAGGGACGACGCCGTGAGCGACATGTTCGCCGAGGCGCTCTCGCGCAAGCTCGGCGCGACGGTCACCGTCGTCTGCGGCATCCACTACGAGGAGCCCGGCAGGGCCGGCATCGAGGAGATCATGGCCTGCGTCCGCGAACTGCTCGCCGACGTCATGAGCGCAATATGAAAGCGCCGCCCGAAAAGGGCGGCGCTTTCAGCTTAATTTACGGGTGAAAATAAAAAACCGACTGCATAGCAGTCGGTTCTGGTGGACGATACAGGACTCGAACCTGTGACCCTCCGCACGTCAAGCGGATGCTCATACCAGCTGAGCTAATCGTCCGTTTCGCAAGCAAGCGTTATTGTAACCCATGCCTGCGAAATTGTCAACAGTTTTTTCTCAAAATTGCGGCAAATATTCCGTCGGGTCCACGCTCTGCCCGTTCGCGCGCATCGCAAAGTGCAGGTGATAGACCTCCCCGGCTTCCGCCAGCGCGGTCGTGCCCACCGCGCCTATCGTGTCGCCCATCTCCACGCTCTGACCCACGCTCACCGTCGGCAGCTCGGCCAGGTTGGAATACACCGTCTCTATACCGCCGCCGTGGCTTATCACCACCGTCGTGCCCAGCAGCCCGTCGGTATAGACCTCGCTCACCTCGCCGTTTGCCGCCGCAAGCACCTGGGTGCCCAGGCCCGAGGCGATATCCACGCCGTCATGCGTGCGCCAATCCGCCATCGTCTTGTCGTAGATGAGCTCCGTCATCGCGTAGGGCTGCTCTATCTGGCCGTACACCGGCCACACATAGCTCGCCGGGGCAGCTTCCGCTTCCTCGGGCTGTGAGGCCGCCTCAGGCTGCTCCTGCGTCACCGGCTCCTGCGCCTGTACCTCGGGCGCTATCGGCTCGGCTATGACCTCCTGGGCGTCCTCCGGCACCTCCCACACGGTCTCATCCGCCGCTTCCGTGGGCTTCGGCGCCGCAGTCGGGCTCGGCTGCGCCGTCACCATCACTACCGCCTGCTTCTGCACAGTGCTCTCCCCGTCTGACAGCAGCGTCCAGGCGGACACGCCTATCACCGCCGCGCACAGGAAAAGGACTATGTAAAAGCCCTTTCCGCCAAAAAAGCGCTCCAGCCGGCTCTGGCCGGAGTCCTTCTTCTTATCCTCCATTTCGTTACCTCCTGAAGAAAATGGTGTCTTCGGAGGCTATTATTGACAGGCCCGCCGGGTCTTATACAAGTTTTTTGCCGCGCGCCGCACTCGTTGACTTTGACCGCCGCGCATGGTAAAATCTTGACAGGAAGTTGACAAAGGAGTGATCACAATGCTTCTCACACCCGAACAGCAGGCTATGCTGGACGGCGCCCAGGGCGAGGTCATGGCCAAGGTCATGCGCTCCCTCGTCATGTACGGCGAAACCTTCGGGGCCGAGAAAATGGTTCCCGTCACGAGCAAATACGGCCACACGGTCATAAGCTTCGGTATCGGCGTCATGAAGCCGGTCTACGACCTCTACGACCAGCTGCTCGAGGCCGGCGCTGTCTCCAAGCAGCAGTTTTCCGCCGACCCCCTGCCCCTTGACCCCAAGGTGCCCTCCAACCTCCTGCAGGACATCATCTTCAAGGGCATCATGTACTCGCAGCAGAAGCGCTACGAGGCCCAGCTCGACAAGTTCGGCATACTCGGCCGCGACGCCTTCACCTGCGCCTGCTACCTCGACGAAGTCGGCAACAAGCCGCAGATGGGCGAGGTGCTCTCCTGGGCTGAGTCCTCCGCCGTTGTCTACGCCAACAGCGTCCTCGGCGCCAGGTGCAACCGCAACTCCGGCATGCTCGAGCTCATGGGCTCCATCGCCGGCTGCGTACCCTATTTCGGCCTGCTCACCGACGAGGGACGCAGGGCCGACTGGGTCATCGAAGTGAAGACCGATAAAAAGCCCGAGGCCCAGCTGCTCGGCTCCGCTATCGGCATGAAGGTCATGGAGCAGGTGCCCTACATAAAGGGCCTGGACAAGTGGCTCGGCAGCGAGATAACGCCCGAGGTCACCGCCTACCTCAAGGACTTCGGCGCGGCCACCGCCTCCAACGGCGCCGTCGGCCTCTACCACGTCGAAAACCTCACGCCCGAGGCTAAGGAACAGGGCCAGGCGCTCATCCGTGAGGGCGCGCCCGTCTACGTCATCGACGACGCCGAGCTCGAGCGCGTCAAGGCGAACTACCCCTGCGTCTGGAAGGACCTCAACGCCGCGCCCAAGCTCTGCTTCGTCGGCTGCCCGCACCTCACCCTCGGCCAGCTCAGAAGCTGGACGGAGAACATCGAGGCGGCGCTGCGCGCAAACGGCAAGACCAAGGTCACCGTGCCCACCGTCTTCACCGCCGCGCCCGCGACCATCAAGGAGTTCCAGAAAACCGTCTACGCCAAGCGCCTCGAGCGCACGGGCGTCATCCTCTCCTACATCTGCCCGCTCATGTACATGAACAATCCCCTCTCGGGCAAGATGCCGGTCATCACCTGCTCCAACAAGCTCAGGACTTACACGACCGCGAGGTATTACACCGAGGCCGAGATCCTCAACAAAATCACGGGAGGTGCCTGCTGATGGCTAAGATATTCAAGGGCCGCCCGGTGGTGGCGGGCAGCTGCACCGCCCCGGCGCTGGTCTCGCACGGCGGCTTCAACACGCTGGCCAGCTTCCAAATGGCCATGATGTTCGGCGACAAAAAGGTCAAGTGCGGCGACCAGAACAACCCCGACCTCTACAAAAAGCCAATGAAGGGCATGGCGCTCTGCCTGCCCCAGACCATAGGCTCCACTACCGGCGGCATGGTGCTCTACACCGCCTGCGCTACGGATAACCAGCCGGCCTGCATGCTCTTTTCCATGACCATCGACAGCCTGGCCGCCTCCGGCGCCATCCTCGCCGCCAACTGGACGGAGGCCAACATGCCCGTCGTGGACAGACTCGGCGACGAGTTCCTCGACTACGTCCAGGACGGCATGAGCATCACCGTCGCGCCCGACGGCACGGTCACGGTCGAATAAGCCGCCGCTATTCAAAAAAGCCTCCCATTCGGGAGGCTTTTTCTATGTCCGGGCCGGCTTCCAGCGGGCCGTGAATTCAATAACGCCCTCTTCTGGCAGGCTGGCGCTCAGTTCGGCGTCCATGTCCTCGGCCAGCGCCCGGGCTATGGCCAGGCCCAGTCCCGCGCCGCCCGTGTCCCGGCTGCGCGCGCTGTCCTCGCGGTAGAAGCGGTCGAAAAGCCTCTCCGGCTCCTTCGGCAGCTCGGCGCAGCGGTTGCGCAGGCTCAGCTGTATGCGTCCGCCCTCGCGCCCGAGAGAGAGCCCAAGCCGCGTGCCGGGCTCGGCGTATTTTACCGCGTTGTCCAGCAATATGTCCAGCAGCTGCTCCGGCTCGCCCGGCGCGGCCTTTATATGCAGGCCCGGCTCCAGCCGCAGGTCCAGGCGCAGGCCGGCCGCCTGCGCCGGCTCGCGGTACTGCGCGGCCGCGTCCTCCACGGCGGCGCTCAGGTCCTGTTCGCAGGCCGCCGCGCCGCCGCCGCGCGCCTCGTCCAGCCGGGCCAGGGTCAGCAGCCGCTGCGTGAGCTCGTCCATGCGCTCCGTCTGGCGGCGGATATTGCGGCTCCAGCGGCTCTCGCCCTCGTGCAGCTCCAGCGCGTCCGCGTTCGCGCGGATGATGGCCAGCGGAGTCTTCAGCTCGTGCCCCGCGTCAGTTATGAAGCGCTTCTGCCGCTCCAGGCTCTCCGCCACAGGCCTGACCGCGCGCCGTGAGAGCAGCATCACCGCCAGCAGCGCCGCAAACCAGCAGGCCGCGCCCGCCAGCAGCGACAGCGCCGCCACCACCAGCAGCGAGCTCCTGTTCTGCGACACGTCCAAAAACACCGCCACGCTGCCGTCGCGCAGCTGGCGCACCCGGTAGCGGAACCGGTCCACGCTGCCCGTCCGCTCTCCGTTCAGGGCCCCGGCGTATGCCGCGGCCTCCGCCTCGTCCAAGGCGCCTATGTGCGTGACGTCCGCAGACCTGACCTCCCCCTTCGCGTCCAGGTACAGGCTGAAGTACACCGCCGAAAGTACGTCGTCCTCGTCCAGAGGCGGGCGGAAAAAGCGCCGCTCCTCCCTGTAGCCGCCCTCCGAGAGCACCGTCAGCAGCATGTCCGTGTCCATGTAGTCGAGCCACCAGTTCACGGCGTTTATGCCGCCAAGCAGCACGAGCAGCAGCAGCGTCACGCCAGCCATCGCCGCCGCCGCGAACCGTTTCCTCAGCGTTTTAAGCATCCGGCGCCTCCAGGCTGTAGCCCAGGCCGCGGCGGGCGCGTATCTGCACGCGCGAGCCCGCCGCCGCCAGCCGCTTGCGCAGCGCCGACACATACACCCACACCGCGCCCTGCTCCGTCTCCGTCTCGTAGCCCCAGGTCTTCACCAGCAGCTCCTCCGTCGATATGCAGGCGCCCCGGCTCAGCAGCAGCGCCTCCATCATGCGGTATTCCAGCCGCGTCAGGCCCACCGTACCCGCCGCAGAGCTCAATTCACCGCGCCGCCTGTCCAGGCGCAGGTCCGCAAAACTCAATACGTCGGGCGTATACGCCTCGCCGCGCCGGAGCATCGCCCGCACCCGCGCCAGCAGCTCGCCCATGGCAAAGGGCTTCGTCAGGTAATCGTCCGCGCCGGCGTCCAGGCCCTCTATCCTGTCCTCCACCTGCGACTTCGCCGTGAGCAGCAGCACCGGTGCGGCTATGCCGGCCTCCCTGAGCTCGCGCAGCACCTCCAGGCCGCTTTTCCGCGGCAGCATGAGGTCGAGTATTATCCCGTCGTAATCGCCGCTCAGGGCGTATTCCAGCGCCTCTGCGCCGTCGGCTACGGCGTCCACGATGAATTTGTGGCAGCTGAGTACGTCCGTCACCGCCTCGGCCATGTCCGCCTCGTCCTCGGCATAGAGCAGTTTCATCGCGTCCCTCCTATACGAAAACCGGCCCCTTTTTAAGAGGCCGGTGTGTTTTGCATGTTCGACGTTCAGCGGGAATTGAAGATCTTGAAGATGGTGTCGTAGGGGTCGTCCTCCTGCGGCTGGGCAGGCTGCTGAGGCTGCTGCGCCGGGGCCGCCTGCTGCGGCTGCTGGGCCTGCTGCTGCGCCTGGGTGAACAGCCCGTCGCCCGACGCCGGCTTCGCCAGGGCCTCGGTGCCCGGGGCCTTCGCGCGGCCTTCCTCAAAGCCCGTGGCTATGACCGTGACGCGGATCTCGTCGTCCAGGCTGTTGTCGAAGGTGGCGCCGAAGATGATGTTCGCGTCCGGATGCGCGGCCTCCTGCACCAGGTTCGCCGCAGCCTCGACATCCTCCAGGCCCATGTCCTCCGAGCCCGTGACGTTTATCAGCACGCCGTGCGCGCCGTTTATCGAGGTCTCCATCAAGGGGCTCGCGACCGCCATCTTCGCGGCCTCCTCAGCCTTGCCCTTGCCCACGGCATGGCCCACGCCCATGTGCGCGAAACCCGCGTCCTTCATGATCGTGGTCACGTCGGCAAAGTCCAGGTTAATAAAGCCCGTGTTCTTTATGAGGTCCGAAATGCTCGTCACGGCCTGGCGCAGTACGTCGTCCGCGATCTCAAAGGCGTTCGCCAGCGTGACCTTCTGGTCGGTCGCGTACTTCAGGCGGTCGTTCGGGATGATGAGCAGGGAGTCCACCTTGCCGAGCAGGGAGTTTATGCCCGTGAGCGCCTGGTCCATGCGGCGCTTGCCCTCGAACTTGAAGGGCTTAGTCACGACGCCGACGGTCAGCGCGCCGGCCTCTCTGGCTATCTCCGCCACGGTGGGCGCCGCGCCGGTGCCCGTGCCGCCGCCCATGCCCGCGGTGATGAACACCATGTCCGCATCCTCGAGAGACTTCGCTATGTCGTTCCGGCTCTCCTCAGCGCTGCGCTTGCCGACATCCGGGTCGGAGCCCGCGCCCTGGCCGTGGGTCAGCTTCTCGCCTATCTGGATCTTCTGGTCCGCGCTCGAGACCGCGAGGGCCTGCTTGTCCGTGTTGACGGAGATGAATTCCACGCCCTGCGTGCCCGACTTCACCATGCGGTTCACAACATTGTTGCCGGCTCCGCCGACACCAACGACCTTCAGCGTTACTACGTTCTCGGGGCCGGTTTCGGTTTTATAAGACATATTCGGTGCCTCCCTGTTATCTTTTGAGACGCCCTGCGGCCTTCCCCGCCGGGCTGTATTTTTCTGTTTCCTTCTACTCATATTATTACTTTTCACTTGTCCGGTCAACTATTTTTTGTTTCCATAACACATTTTTAATCAATACGGGCTGAAAACCGTCGCCGCGCCCTCGCCTGAGACATCTATCGTGCCCCTGTCGTTCTCCGTCAGCTGCGACACCGCCGACAGCAGCTTGCCGAGCCGCGCCTGCGTATCGCCCTGCTCGCCCAGCTCCACTTTGAAACGGCCCAGGTAGCTGAACACCGGCGAGTTCACCGAGCTGATGTCGATATAGTCCACGTCCTGGTACATCCCCAGTTCCTGCAGGCCGTCCAGTATCTCGCAGAGGTACTCCATCTTGCCCGCGTCGTCCGTGCCAGTTTCGAACACCTTGCCTATCTCCGTCGTCAGCGGCGTCACGCCGCGCACCTCCATCAGTGCCTGCAGCGCCTCGTCACCCGCCTTCTCCAGTATCCGGCAGCTGCGGTCTATGACCCAGGCCTCGCCTTCGACCGTCACATAGCCCACCGACACGCACTCGCTCACCGTCAGTACCACCTTATTCGGCAGGTAGCGCTTTATCGACACGTCCTCTATGTAGGGCAGCCGCGCAAATATGCGGCTCACGACCCTGAAGCGGTTTATGAAAAACAGGTTGTCGCCTTCGACCAGGCCCGCCGCGTCCTGTATCTCCTGCGCCGTGTAATACGAATTCCCCTGCACCTCCACCGTGGATATCCGGAAGAATATGCTCATCAGGAATATCAGTACGGCGCAGGCCACGAGGAAGGCCAGCGGCCCGTAAATGGCCCGGCGGCCCGCTTTCTTTTTCCTCTGGCTGCGCATCAGGGTCGCCATCGCGTCCTCCTTCCGGCTATGCCTGCCGTCTTATCTCCGCGCCCAGCTGTCTGAGCCGGACGTCAAAATCCTCATAGCCGCGCTCTATGTGCCCGGAGTCGAGTATCTCCGTCTCGCCCTCCGCCGAAAGCCCAGCTATGATGAGCGCCGCGCCTCCACGCAGGTCCGTCGCCATCGTCGGAGCGCCGTGCAGCCGCTCCACGCCGGTCACGACCGCCACGCGGCCCTCCGTATGTATCCTCGCGCCCAGGCGCAGCAGCTCCTCCGTATACCGAAACCGGTTCTGGAACACATTCTCCACGAACACCGAGGTACCCTTTGCCTTCAGGCAGGCCGCCAGCATCAGCGGCTGCGCGTCCGTCGGGAAGGCGGGATACGGCCCCGTTATGACGGGCGAGGGCGCTTTCAGGTTTCCGTCCGACCTCAGCCGCAGTCCGGACCCGGTTTTCATTATATCACAGCCGCAGTCTGAAAGCGAGTGCAAAACCGTGGAAAACCGCTCCGGCTCCGTACCTCTCAGCTCAATATCCCCGCCGGCCGCCGCGACTGCGCACAGCAGCGTCGAGGACACGATCCTGTCCGGCATTATCCGGTGGCCTATGCGCCGGGCCGGCCGGAAGCCGCGTATCGTCACCGTCGGCGTGCCCGCGCCGCTCACGTCCGCGCCCAGGCGCTGAAGGAAATCCTGCAGCTCCTCTATCTCCGGCTCGCGTGCGGCGTTCATTATGACGGTCTCGCCCTCGGCGGCGCAGGCGGCCAGCATGGCGTTTTCGGTAGCGCCCACGCTCGGCATGGGCAGGGCTATGCTCGCGCCGCGCAGCCTCTCCGCGCGGCAGACCAGGTCGCCGCCGGACTCCTCGATCTCCGCGCCCAGGGCGCGCAGGGCCATGAGGTGCAGGTCTATGGGCCGCGGCCCCAGCTCGCAGCCGCCCGGCATGGACAGCCGGGCCTCGCCGCAGCGGGCCAGCAGAGCGCCGAGGAATATGACGGAGCTTCGCAGCTCGCGCATGAGGCTGTGCGGTATCTCCGCCCGGCACAGGCCGGTGGAGTTTATGTTCACGGCGTCGCCCTCGCGTTCCACGTCGCAGCCGAGGCCGCGCAGGATGCGGATAGTTGCGTCCACGTCCCTCAGGCTCGGGACGTTCAGCAGCTCGGTCTCGCAGGGTGAGAGCACTGACGCGGCCATGATGGGCAGCACCGCGTTTTTAGCGCCCTGAACCGTCACGCTGCCTTCGAGCTTCCGCCCGCCGCTTACTCGCCAAACGCTCATTTTCTCTCCCCCAAACAGCAAATTCACGCCATTCTATGCGGGAGAGCGCGGGATTGTTAAAGACCGGGCTCCCATTAAAGTTTTCGCCCGCCTTTTTCAAAAGGCGGCAGGGGTCCAGGGGGCGGCGGTACACTCAATGCCAAATGAAGGTCAGGAAGGGGGTCATAGGGGGAAACCCTACCAAGGGGTTTCCCCCTGAAAACAATCAAAGAAAGAGCAGAGGTTACTTCCTCTCCGCGAGCCCCAGGACGATATCCGCGATCCTGTCGGTAGCGTCGGGGACGCCGAGGCCGCGCATTTTCTGCGACATCTCCCCGAGCCGCTCGGGGCGCTGGAGCAGCTCCGACACGAGGCCGAGGAGCGAGTCGGCCGTGAACTCCTGCTCGAGCATGAGCCGGGCCGCGCCGGCTTCCTCGAGCACGCGGGCGTTGCGCTCCTGGTGGTTGTTCGTCACGTTCGGGGACGGCACCAGTATCGCGGGCTTGCCCATCGCCGCCAGCTCCGCCAGCGTCGAGGCCCCGGCGCGGCACAGCACCAGGTCCGCCGCCGCCATGACCCGCGGCATGTCGTATATGTAGTCGCGCACGTCCATGCCCAGGCGCGCGTAGTCGGGCTTCTCGCGCTCGAGCGCGTCCTTCATCTTCGAATACCCGGCCTTGCCCGCCGAGTGTATGAGGTTGAAAAAGGGCTTGGCGCAGGCGCGGACGATGAAGTCCGTCATTATCTCGTTCATGTGCGCGGCGCCGAGGCTGCCCCAGACCGAGGCCACCAGCGGCCTGTCCACAGGTATGCCCAGCTCGCGCTTGGCCAGGGCCTTGTCCGCAGAGAGGAAGTCCACGCGCACGGGTGTGCCGGTGACCACCACCCTGTCCGGGTGCTTGTAGTTCGCGCGGCTCTCCTCGAAGCCTACCATGATGGTGTCCACCGCGCCCTCGAGCATCTTGGTCGTCAGGCCCGGCACCGCGTTCGACTCGTGCACCGCCGTGGGCACGCCCAGCTCAGACGCCGCCTTCAGCACGGGATAGCACACATAGCCGCCCGTGCCCACCGCCACGTCCGGCTTGAACTCGCGGATGATGCGCTTCGCCTCGCCCGTCGCCGTGATGACGTTCTTCACCGTCGCCAGGTTGTGCTTTATGTCCGCGGGCTTGAAGCTGCGGTGCAGGTTCGTTATCTTGACGGCCCTTATCTCATAGCCCGCCCTCGGCACGAGGTCGGTCTCCATGCGGCCCTCCGCGCCGATGAACAAAAACTCCGAGTCCGGCGCGGCCATCGCTATGCGCCCGGCTACCGCCAGCGCGGGATTGATATGCCCCGCTGTGCCGCCGCAGGTAAAGAGGAATCGCATTTCATTCCCTCCAGTCTCTATATCTTGGCGGGTATGTCCCTCGCAGCGCTCAGGACTATGCCCATTTCTGCAAGCTGTATCATAAGCGCCGTCCCGCCGTAGGAGAAGAACGGCAGCGAGATGCCCGTGCAGGGCACCAGATTCGTCACGACCGCCACATTCAAAAACACCTGTATCGCCAGCAGCGTCGTTATCCCCGCCGTGACCAGGAAGCTGTACCTGTCGCGCATGTGCATGGCCAGCCAGTAGCCCCTGATTATCAGCAGCGCGAACAGCAGCAGTATCAGCATCGCCCCGGCAAAGCCCAGCTCCTCGCAGACCACCGGGAAGATGAAGTCATTGTGCTCCTCGGGCAGGTACAGGTACTTCTGCCGGCCCTGGCCCAGCCCCAGGCCGAACAGGCCGCCCGAGCCTATGGCGTAGAGCGACTGGATGATCTGGTAGCCGTCCCCGCTCGTGTTCGCAAAGGGGTCGAGCCAGGTCGTGATGCGCCCGGAGGCGTAGGGGAAAAACGTGATGACCACGCCCAGGCCCACCGCGCCTACAGCCAGCGCGCCCACAAACCAGTACAGCCGCACCCCGCCCAGAAACAGCATCACCGCACCTATGGCGAGGATGATTATTGCCCCGGAAAAGTGCGGTTCCAGCACCAGCAGCGCCACGATGACCAGCAGTACCGCCGCAAAGGGCAGTATGCCGTATTTTATCGTGCTCATCCGGCCCCGGAACTTGCAGATGAGCGCCGCAAAGTACAAGATCACGGCTATCTTCGCTATCTCCGAGGGCTGGAAGGTGGTGAAGCCGAGATTTATCCAGCGCTTGGCGTCACCCTGCGGCACGCCTATGAAGGGCACCACCGCCAAAAGCCCTATCGCAGCCAGCAGCAGCGCCAGGCTCCAGCGCCGGTAAAACTGCATCGGCATCAGCGAGAACACATACATCGCCGCGACGCCCGCCAGCGCAAAGCCCAGCTGCCGCATGAAGTAATACGCCGCGTTGTGCTCCGTGGCCGCGCTGAAATACGCCCTCGCGTAACTCGCGGAGAGCACCATGACGACGCCTATGGTCAGAAGCGTCAGCGTAAGCGCCAGAAAGGGCAGGTCCAGCCCTCCCCTGCGCTCCTTCACCGCCTCCGTCGCCGCAGCCCCAATGCCTATCCTCTCGCCGGTATATTCCATGGTCTCCTCCCATTACCGGCCTGGGCCGGTTATTAGAAGGCGTAGCGGCCGTACACCCCTACAAATGATATGACGGCGCAGACGAGAGATATGCTGAAATATAGGAGAAACAGCTCGCGCTCGGTCCACTTTTTGCCCGACCAGCCGCCCAATTCCAGATGATGGTGGAACGGGGCCATCCTGAACACGCGCTTGCCGTGGCTCAGCTTGAAGTAGCCGACCTGGATGATATCCGACAACGTCTCGATGATATACATGAGGCCCAGCACGATGAGTATGAGCGGCATGTCGTAGGCAAAGGCCAGCGCCACGATAGCGCCGCCCAGAAACAGCGAGCCCGTGTCGCCCATGAACACCTTCGCGGGGTTGTAGTTATACAGCAGGAAGCCCATCAGCCCGCCGACCAGCGCCGCGGCGTAGATGCCGAGGCTCAGGTACTGCTCGCCCCAGATGTAGGCCAGCACCGAGAAAAACAGGCACACGGGTATGCTCGTCCCGGCGGCGAGGCCGTCCACGCCGTCAGTCAGGTTCACGGCGTTCACCGTGCCCACGATGACGAAGGCCGCAAAGGCGAAGTACACCACCTCCGGCAGGGGCTTCACCACATTCCAGAAGGGTATGTACAGGTTCGTCGTCACATAGCCTGTCCGGCGCATGAGGAAGACGAAGGCCAGCGCCGCTGCCAGCTGCAAAAGGAACTTCGCCTTCGCAGACAGGCCGAGGTTCTGCTTCTTCCTCAGCTTCTCGTAGTCGTCCAGGAAGCCTATCGCCCCGAAAATGAGCGCGAACACAAAGCAGAAGATGTGGCCCCAATCGCCGTTCATCATGGGTTCAAAGCCCACCGTCAGGCAGACCACGGCCAGCGCGACGATGAACATGATGCCGCCCATCGTCGGCGTGCCCTGCTTCGACATGTGCCAGCGCGGGCCGTCCTCGCGTATGGCCTGGCCCGCCTTTATCTTCCGCAGGTACGGCACCAGGAAGGCGCCTATCAGGCTCGAGACCAGGAACGCTATCACAAAGGCCAATATCAGGCGTATCGTCATTTGTCCATCTTCCTCTTTCTCAGGACTTCCGCGACTATCTCGCGCTCGTCCATGTGATGCTTTTCGTGCCCGACTATCTGGTAGTCCTCGTGGCCCTTGCCCGCGAGGACGATGACGTCCCCGGGCAGGTGGTGCTCTATCGCCCACTCTATCGCCTCGGGCCGCGAGCAGATGACCTCCTTCGGCGTCGCGCTGCCCGCCATGCCCTCGAGGATATCCGCAATGATCGCCTCCGGCTCTTCCGTCCTCGGGTTATCCGAGGTCACGACCACGAAGTCCGCGCACTCGGCGGCGATGCGGCCCATGATGGGGCGCTTTTTCCTGTCCCTGTCCCCGCCGCAGCCGAAGAGCGCCACGAGCCGCCCGGTAGTCACCTCGCGCATCGAGCGGAGCACGTTCTCCAGCGCGTCCGGCGTGTGGGCGTAGTCTATGAGTATGGTATAGTCCCCGTCCGTCGGCACGACCTCGACCCGGCCCTTCACGCCCTTGGCCGAAGCGAGCGCCTCTGCAGCGTCCTCGGGCCCTATCCCCAGCGCAAGGCCGATGCCCAGAACGCCCAGGGCGTTATACACCGAGAAATGCCCAGGTATGCCGAGCTTCGCCCTCACGCTCTCGCCGCCGTGCACGGCGGTGAAGCTGACTCCCGAGGCCGTGAGCTCCATGTCCTTCGCGTACAGCTCCGCGCCCGCGTCGCGGCAGGAGAAGGTATGCACCGGGCAGCTCGCGCGCTCCGTCATGAAGCCCGACCACTCGTCGTCCGCGTTCACTATGCCGAGGCTGCACATCGAAAACAGCTTCGCCTTCGCCGCGGCGTAGTCCGCCATGTCCTTATGGAAGTCCAAATGGTCCTGCGTCAGGTTCGTGAACACGCAGGGGCCGAAGCTCACGCCCGCGACGCGGTTCAGGGCCAGCGAGTGCGAGGACACCTCCATGACGACGTGGGTGCAGCCCGCGTCCGCCATCTCGCGGAACAGGCGCTGCAGGTCGCAGCTCTCCGGCGTCGTGTGCTCCGTCTTTATGAACTCGCCGCCTATCATGTTGCCGTTCGTGCCTATGAGCCCCACCTTAGCGTCCAGGCAGGCCTCGAGCATATGCTTTGTAAGGTATGTCGTAGTCGTCTTGCCGTTTGTTCCCGTGACGCCTATGACCGTCATCTCCGAGGACGGGTCGCGGAAGAAGTTCCGGGACGCTATCGCCAGGGCAAGGCGGCTGTCCCGCACTATGACATAGGGTGTCTCACAGTCCGGCGCTTCTTCGCATATGACGCAGGCCGCGCCGTTTTTCACGGCGGAGCCGATGTATTTGTGCCCGTCGGTGTCAAAGCCCCGCACGGCCACGAAAACGCTGCCCGGCGCGGCCCGCCGCGAGTCGTAGGCCACGTCCGCCAGCTCCAGGCCCTCCGGCGCGTGCAGCTCCAGCACCTCGATGTCCCGGAGCAGTTCACTCAGCTTCAATGATAAGACGCCTCCCGTCTTTTCCTCAGTATATTCCAAGCATGGATGTGTCGTTGAGATACAAGGTCACGTCCACGACCGTGCCGTGCTCTACGCTCGCGCCGGGCGCTATGCTCTGGCCCGAGACTATCTGGCTGCCCGCGTCCGTCACGCCGTTGCCGGCGCTCAGGTACACGCCTATGGCCCCAAGCCGCTCCACCGCCTCGGCGTAGCTCAGGCCGCGCAGGTCTGGCATCGTCTCCGTCGTGGGCGCAGGCTCCTGGCCCGCGTACAGTATCACCTCGCTGCCCGAGGCTATCACCGCGCCCGCGCCGGGCAGCTGGTCCGAGACCGTGTCGCCCTCGCCTATGACCCGCGCCTTGAAGCCCGCCTCAGTCAGCGCACGCTGCGCCTCCGCTATGCCCAGGCCCGTGAGCTCAGGCACCGCGCGGTCGATGGTCTCCAGCTCAGTGTCCGTATACTCCGGCTTCACGCCCAGGTAGGGCAGTATATCCGCCATCATCTTGCCCACCACCGGCGCCGCCATCTGCCCGCCGGAAATGTAGATGCCGCTCTCCGAGCTCGGGTCGTCCAGCAGCACGAGTATCGCTATCTGCGGGTCGTCCGCAGGCGCAAAGCCGATAAATGAGACGATATACTCCTTGTTGCCCGCAATCTCCTCCGTCGTCTTCGTCGAGGTGCCGGTCTTGCCGCCGATGCGGTAGCCCGCGACGTAGGCGTTGTGGCCCGTGCCCTCCTTCTGGTCGCCGACGACCTGCTCGAGTATGCCGCGCACCGCGGCGCTCGTCTCCTCGCTTATCACCTTGCGCACCAGCTCGGGCTCCGTCCGGGACACGACGTTCCCCTCCGAGTCCTCCACGCTCTGCACCAGGTAGGGCCGCATGAGGTTCCCGCCGTTCACACAGGCCGACACCGCCGTTATGAGCTGTATGGGCGTTATATTGAAGGTCTGCCCGAAAGACGCCGCCGCGAGCTGCGAGAGGTTCTCCGGGTTGCAGAACACGTCCTCGCTCCACCAGATGCTGCCGCTCTCGCCGCCGAGGTCTATGCCCGTGCGCGCCGTGAGCTGCTTTGAGGTGTCCTGCGTCCTGTCGATGAAGCCGAACGCCTCCGCGTACTCGTAGAACTTCTCCTCGCCCACCAGCTGGCCTATATTCACAAAGGCCACGTTGCAGGAGTGCTGCACCGCCTGGGTCAGCGTCTGCGAGCCGTGCCCGCCGTATTTCCAGCACTTGAGCGGCGTGCCGCGGCCTATGACGTTCATGCTGCCGCCGCAGTAGAAGCTCGAAGTCTCGCTCACCACGCCCTCCTCAAGAGCCATGGCCAGCGTGATTATCTTGAAGGTCGAGCCGGGCTCGTAGGTATCCGATATCGCCTTGTTGCGCCACTGCTGCTGCTGAGCCAGGGCGTACAGCTCGTTATACTCCTCCTCCGACTGCGCGATGCCGCTTATCTCGGCCTCGGCCTCGGCGCTTATCGTCTGGTAATCGTTGAGGTCGAAATTGCCAAGCGACGCCATAGCCAGTATAGCACCCGTGTCAACCTCCATACATATCGCCGCCGCGCCGTTTTGGATATCGTAGTCCTCCACGGCCTGGGCGAGATGCTTTTCCACATAATACTGTATCGTGCTGTCAATCGTCAAGCACAGGCTCTGCCCGTCCTCGGCGTCCACATAGTCCTCGTAGCTCGAGTACAGCATATCCGTGCCCGCCGCCGTCGTCGAGCGCAGCACATAGCCGTTTTCGCCCGAAAGCAGCTCGTCATACCGCGCCTCTATGCCGCCCAGGCCCGTGTTCTCCAGCCCCACGAAGCCTATGACGTGGCTCGCCAGGCTGCCGAAGGGATAGTAGCGCTTCGTGTCCGCCTCGATCTTTATCCCCGTATAGCCGCCCTCGGCCTTGAACTCGCGCACGCGCTCCGAGACCTCAGGCTCCACCTTCCGCGCCACGACCTCATACCACGATTTTGTATTTTGCGCCCGTCTGAGTATGGTATCGTAGTCCACGCCCAGTATCTCCGAAAGCCCCTCGGCTATCGCCTCGGCGTCCTCGCCGCCGCGCTCTATCTCCGCCGGGCTTATGTAGATGGTGTCCACGCCCGCGCTCATCGCCAGGATGAGGCCGTTGCGGTCGTAGATCGTGCCCCGCGCCGCGCTCACCGTGGTCTCGCGCACCTGCTGAGCGATCGCCGCCGCCTCGTACTCGTCGTGGTGTACTATCTGGATGTCATACAGCTTTGCCGCAAGCACAATAAACGCGGCTATGCCGCACACCGAGAGTAAAAACAGTGTGCGGCGCAGCATCATTCTGTTTGGCCCTGCGCCGGGTCTGCGGTCAGTCACGCGCCTCGCCTCCAAAATGGATTACGGCGAAGCGCGCTTTTGTCCCATACCGCGCCGGGGCCGCGCTATAATATTACTCCCCGCCGCGCGCGAAATATTCCGAAACGGCGCAGGCTAGGCCCTCCAGCCGCTCTGCCGGCCCGGGCTCGCCCGAGGCGTACACGACCGCATAGTCCTCCGCCTCCGTCTCCGCACCGGCAGCCAGGGCCGGCACCATGCCGCGCGAGCGCGCAAACTCGTCCAGCGCGCCGGGACTGTACAGGCTCTCGTACTCCACCTCGAGCCGCGCCTGCTCGTCCCTCAGCTGCTGCAGATACTCCTGCATCTGCGTCCGCTCCGCCGTGAGCTTCGTCAGCTCCGCCTTCGCCAGCAGCGAGGCTATGCACAGCATCACCGCCGCTATCACGCCTATGACCGCCAGCGCGTTCACACACCAGCTCCTGCCATAGTGTACGCGCGCCGGCTCCGCCGGGCGGCGGCTGTATTCCTCCGCTTCGGGCATTTTTATGATTTCCTTCATACTCTCTCCGCGACTCTGAGTTTTGCGCTGCGGGACCTCGGGTTCAGCTCCAGCTCCTCCCCGCCCGCAGTTATGGGCTTGCGCGTCACGCTCCGCAGGGTCTGCACAAAACCGCAGGTGCACACCGGCGCCTCCCTCGGGCAGGTGCAGCCGTTCTCGCGCGAGTGTATCGCGTTCTTCACGATCCTGTCTTCCAGCGAATGAAAACTGATGACGCACAGCCTCCCGCCCGGCTTCAACCGGTCAGGCGCCGTCTCCATCAGCGCCTCCACCGCGCCCAGCTCGTCGTTTACCGCTATCCTTATCGCCTGGAAGCTCCGCTTCGCCGGGTGCTGCTTCTCACGCAGCGCCGCCGCAGGCATCGCGCCCTTTATTATCTCCACGAGCTCCGTCGTGGTCTCTATCTCCTTCTCCTCGCGCCGCGCCGCTATAGCCCGCGCTATCCGCGCCGCGTGCCGCTCCTCGCCGTAGTCGCGCAGGATGCGCGCTATCTTCTCCTCCGGCCAGCGGTTCACTATGAACCAGGCGTCTATATTGTCCGCCTTGTCCATACGCATGTCCAGCGGCGCTTCCAGCATATACGAAAAGCCCCGGCTGCCCTCGTCCAGCTGCGGCGAGGACACGCCAAGGTCAAACAGCATCCCGTCCACCGCCTCCACGCCCTGCTCGTCCAGTATCTCGCCCAGGTCGCGGAAATTGCCGTGGACTATCGTCAGCCGGTCCGTATACCCGCTCAGGCGCTCTGACGCCCGAGCTATCGCCAGCTCGTCCCTGTCTATCGAGATGAGCCTGCCCGTCGTCAGCCGCTTGAGTATCTGCTCCGAATGCCCGCCCATGCCCAGCGTGCCGTCTACATATACACCGTCCGGCTTGATGTTCAGATATTTTATGCACTCGTCCAGAAGCACGGGTATGTGGCCGTTCATCAGAAATTAAGCTCCTTCATCATCGCCGCTATATACTCGGGCGTCGTCTCGCCCTCGTGTACCGGCGCCCAGGCCTCGCTGTCCCAAAGCTCCGCATGGTCGTCGCAGCCTATGACCGCCACGTTCTTCGTAAGCCCCGCAAAGTCCCGCAGGCCCTGCGGCAGCAGCGCTCGCCCCTGCGCGTCCAGCTCGCACTTCGCCGCACAGGCGAAAAACGGGCGCATCTTCTTCCTGTCCACAAACGACATCGCCCGCACGCGCTCCACAAAGCCCTGCCAGCTCTCCGAGCTGTACGCCCGCAGGCAGCGCTCGTCCGATACCGTCAGGTAAAACACGTCCCCAAGCTCGTCCCTCAATTTGGCCGGTATGAACAGGCGGCCCTTGCTGTCCAGCGTATGCTGATATTCACCTGTCAACGCGGCCGCCCCCTTCTTCCCATTTACTGTGGGATTGTGCTACACTTTTCACCACTTTGCCCCACAACGGCACCTATATTATATTTTCCCCTCCACCAAATTGCAAGGGCTTTTTGAAGTTTTTTTGCGCCGCTTTTCCCCTGCTCCGGCCCGCAATGCGCCGAAACTGTCACCATTACACAAAATTTGGCGCCCAGCCTTGCGGTTGGACGCCAATTAGGTCTATATCTAGTGTCAAACGTGATTATTGGGAATTATTCCTAGCTGTTCCCGCCTGAGCCTCGGTCGCGCCGGTGGCGCTGCGGAACTGGTTATGCGAACTGCGCACCTCGCCGAGCGCTGTGGAAAGGCTCTCCTCCGTGCGGCGGAGCAGGTCCTCGACATAGTCGCCGGCGACGCGCTTGAGCTCGTTCGTGCGGTTCTCGGCCATCGCCATCAGCTCGCTGCTCTTGGCGCGGGCTATGCGGACTATCTCCTGTTCCTCGACCATCGACCGGGCCTTTTCCTCGGCCGCGCGGCGGATGGACTCGGCCTCGCGCTTGGCGTTGCCGATGAACTCGTCCCTGGCGGAGACAAGGCGTTTCGCCTCCGACAGCTCCACGGGCAGCTGGGCCTTGATATCCTCCAGCATATTCAGCACCTTGTCCCGCTCCACGATGCACTTGTCGTTGCCCAGAGGCACGCCCCAGGCCTCCGACACCATGGAGTACAGCTCCTCGATGAGATCCATGACCTCGTTATCCATAGCTTATCTTCCTCCCGCTCCCGCCCCGGCTCTTGCCAGCACGTCTTTTATTATCTCCCTCGGCAAGAACTCGGACAGGTCCGCCCCGTAGCCCGCCAGCTCCCTCACTACCGACGAACTCAGGAAGGTATATTTCTCGCTCGAGGTCAAAAACATGGTCTCCAGCGCTGGGTTTATCGTCTTGTTTATCTGCGCCATACGGAACTCGTTCTCGAAGTCCGTGCTGGCGCGCAGGCCCTTGACGATTATGGCGTCCTTATACCGCTTGGCGTACTCGGCCAAAAGCCCGTCGTAGGTGTCCACCTCGACGTTCCTGAACCGCGCCACGACGCGGGATATCATCTCCACCCGCTCTTCTATCGTGAACATCGGCCGCTGCTTCGCCGCGTTGTAAGCGACCAGCACCACGACCTTGTCGAAGATCCGCGACGTGCGCCGGATGATATTCAGATGGCCTAGCGTCACGGGGTCAAAGCTGCCGGGACATATCGCTGTGCTCATATGCTGCTTTCCTTTTTATACACGGTGATCTTGACCTTGCCGTAACTGCGCTCCAGCGCCTTGCCGTACGGCGCGCGCAGCTCAGGCAGGGACTTTTCTCGCCTGCTTTCGCACACGATTATACCACCTTCGGTCAGTATGTCAACATTTTGGATTATTTCTAGCGATTTGTCAAGCAATTCCGAGTCATATGGCGGGTCCAGGAACACGATGTCGAATTTCCCGGCGCCCTTCAGGTAACCCGTCGAGTCGGCCTGCACCACCTTCGCCGTGAAGCGGCACTTGGCCAGGTTCTCCTTCACGATGCCCACGGCCTCGCGGCTCTCGTCCACGAATGTGCAGTCCGCCGCGCCGCGTGAGAGCGCCTCTATGCCCAGCTGGCCCGTGCCCGCGAACAGGTCCAGCACCCGCCGGCCCTCTATGTCGAACTGTATGATATTGAAAACGGCCTCCTTCACCGAGTCCGCCGTCGGCCTTATCTCCATGCCCGAAGGCTCGCGCAGCTTCCGGCCACGCGCCGTTCCGGTTATGACCCTCATTCGTCCTCTCCTCCTCCGTGATAGTGCCCGTACACGGCCCGGGCCGTATTCTTCGGCACCGCCTGCTCCAATTCCTCCAGGCTCGCCGCCTTTATGGCCTTTATCGTGCCGAAATGCCGCAGCAGCTCCGCCTTGCGCTTCTCGCCCACGCCCTTTATGTCGTCGAGCGCCGAGTGCAGCTTCGCCGTCCGCAGGCTGCGCTGGTACTCTATCGCGAACCTGTGCGTCTCCTCCTGTATCGTGCCGACGAAGGCGAACACCGCAGGATTGCCGCTTATGCCTATCTCCGCGCCCTCAGGCGTCGTGAGCGCCCTCGTGCGGTGCTTGTCGTCCTTCACCATGCCGTACACAGGCAGCTCCAGCCCCAGCTCGGCGAGCGTGTCCCGCGCCGCCGCCGCGTGTACGCTGCCGCCGTCTATGAGCAGCAGGTCCGGCACCTCGCAGAACTTCAGGTCCCCGTCCATGAGCCGCCGGAACCTTCGCCCCACCGCCTCGCGCATCGAGGCGTAGTCGTCCGGGCCCTCCACGTCCTTCATCCTAAACTTCCTGTAATCACGCTTGAGCGGCCGGCCGTGTACGAACACCGTCATCGCCGCGACTATGCCCTCCGAACCCAGGTTCGACACGTCGAAGGCCTCTATCCGCTCCGGCATCGAGGGCAGTTCCAGCGTCCTCTGCAGCCACTCGAGCGTCTTGAGCGTCTTCTGAGCGCCGGTCGCCGCGCGTTCGGCTTCCTCCCGCGCGTTCGTCACAGCGCTCTCCACCAGTCTCAGCCGGTCGCCGCGCTTTGGCGTCTCCACCGACACCTTGTGCCCCGCCTGCTCCGTCAGCAGCTGCGAGAGCGCCTCCGCGTCCTCCGCCTCCACGGGCAGGAGTATGAACTTCGGCCAGGCCCCGCGCTGCGAGTAATACTGCCGCACCAGGCCCGACACGGCCTCGCCGTCTTCCTCCAGCGGCTCTTCCATCAGCTCGAAGTCCTTCGCCGCCAGGTCGCCGCCCACAAAATGCAGCACCGAAAAGCAGCTCTTCGCGCCCCGGTAAAAGCCCACGGCGTCCGTGTCCGCGTACACCGCCGAGATCACCCTCTGCCGGTTGCCCAGGCCCTCTATGGCCCGTATCCTGTCCCGGTACGAAGCCGCGAGCTCGAACTTCCACTCCTCCGAGGCGGCGAGCATCTTCGACTCCAGCTCCTCGGTCAGCTCCTTCGTCTTCCCGCTCAGGATGAGCGCCGCGTGCTCTATCGCCGCGCGGTATTCCTCCGGCGTATGCCCCTCCAGGCACCAGCCCGCGCAGGATCCCATGTGGTAGTTCAGGCAGGGCCGCGCCTTGCCTATGTCCCGCGGGAACTTCCGCGTGCAGGTCGGCAGCAGCAGCGCCTTGCACAGCGTATCTATTATGTCCTTCGTCACGCTGCGCCCGCCGAAGGGCCCGAAATACCTAGCGCCGTCCTTGACGTACTTGTTCGAGAGCGTGAACTTCGGGTACTCCGCCTTGCCGTCGAGCCTGATATACGGGTAGCCCTTGTCGTCCTTGAGCAGGATGTTATAGTAGGGCTTGTGCCGCTTTATGAGCGAGTTTTCCAGCACCAGCGCCTCCAGCTCGCTCGTCACCACGATGACGTCAAAGTCCGAGACCTTCTCCGCCATCGCCGCGACCTTGGGCAGGTGCTCGCCCCTGAAATAGCTCGACACACGGTTCTTCAGCGCCTTGGCCTTGCCGACATATATGACCTCGCCGCGCGCGTCCTTCATTATATACACGCCCGGCAAGAGCGGCAGGCGGTTCGCCTTCTCCCGCAGTTCCGGCTGCTTCTCGTTCATGCGGCCTTCTTCCTCTCGCGCAGGTCGCCGTGCACGCACCAGGCCGTGATGGTCGCCACGACCACGACGCCGCCTATGAGCGCCCACAGGCCCGGGGCCTCGCCGTCAAATATGAACACCCACACGGGATTGAGCAGCGGCTCCACCGCGCCCAGCAGCGAGCACGCCAGCGGCGGGCAGGAGCCCGACGCCCGGCCCAGCAGCACATAGGGTATGCCCAGCTGCACCACGCCCAGTATAAGTATGCACACCACCGGCGCCGCCGCAAGCTCCGGCGGCTCCGTGGCTATGAAGGGCAGGCTCACGCAGAAGGTCAGGCCGTGCGCCATGAGTATGGCGCTCATCCTCTCGCTCTCAGTCGCGCCCTCCAGGCTCATATAATAGCAGGCGAAGGCCACGCCCGCCGCTATCGCCACGCAGTTGCCCAAAAGATGCCCCGGCGTCAGCTGGTCGAAGAAAAACAGCGAGATGCCCAGCATCGTCAGCACGACGGCGGTGACGTCCGACCTCGTGAACCGCTTCTTTAAAAACAGCACCGAGAACACCACGATGAACATGGGCGCCGTAAATTGCAGGACTATCGAATTCGCCGCCGTGGTCAGCTTGTTCGCCGCCACAAAGCAGGTCAGCGTGCAGCACAGCGCAAGGCCGCCCAGCAGGCTGCGCCGGTCAGCCGTGAAGCCTATCTTCTTAAAGCGCATATACGCGAACATCACGCCGCCGGCTATGAGGCTGCGTATGCCCGCGATGACGATGGAATTCCAGGGGATCAGCTTTATGAATATGCCCGCTATGCTCCACATCGCCGCGCACAGCAGCATCTCGAATATCGCCCGGTTCTTGCTCACGGGGTTCAGTCACCTTTCTTATGAACTGCAAAAGCGGGAGCGTGCAGAACACGCCCCCGCAGTTACTTTGTTGCGCGGATCACTCGGAGAAGTCAGAGTCAATAAGCTCGGACAGCGTCGCAATGGCCTCGTTCTCATCCACACCGTCGGCGACGATGTTCACGGCCGTGCCCTTGACAATGCCGAGCGAGAGGACGCCGAGCAGGCTCTTCGCGTTGACGCGGCGCTCATCCCTCTCTATCCAGATGCTGCTCTTGAACTCATTGGCCTTCTGGATGAAGAAGGTCGCCGGCCTCGCGTGAAGACCTACCTGATTGTTTATTGTTACCTCTTTGGATATCACTAAGAGCCACTCCTTCCACAACCCCTGCCTGATTTATTCAGGCTTCATACAATGTAAGGATACCAAATTTCAACCGCAACGTCAACTGCTTTTCTCGATTTCTCTATTTAGAACAAGAGCCGCAAATCTGAAAAGCCCGTTTTATTTAAGTTCAACTACGGTCACGCCGGTCTCTCCCTCGCCGTAACGGCCCAGCCGGAAGCTCTTTACGGCCTTATTCCGCCTCAGCGCCTGCTGCACCGCCTGCCGCAGCGCGCCCGTGCCCTTGCCGTGGATTATCGTCACCGTATGCAGCTTTCCCATCACCGCCGAGTCCAAATACCGCTCCATCACCGGTATGGCGTCGAGCGTTTCCATGCCCCGCAGATCCAGCTCCGGCGCTACGGCGCTCTCGCGGAAGCTCGTCACTCCGCTCGACACCGCCTGCTTTTTCTTCTGCGGCGGCTCTGTCACGCGCACCTCGTCCTGCTTGGCCGTCACGTTCATTATGCCCGCTTTTAAGCTCAGCGAACCATCCTTGTTTATCCCGACGACCTCGGCCTTCACGCCCATCGACAGCAGCTCCACCGTGTCGCCTACTACCGCCGGCCGCGTCGGGCCGCGCTTCTCCTCCGGCATCACAGGCTTTTCCGCAAAGCTCTCCTCCGCCTCGTTGAGCCTTCTTCTCAGCTCGGCCCGGGCCTCGTTCGCGGCCCTGTGGTCCTCCGCGTCGTTCGCGCGGCGGCGCATCTCGTCTATCTCCGCAAATGCCGCCTCCGCCGTCTCACGCGCCTCGGCGATTATCCGCTCCGCGTCGCGCTTTGCCTTGAGCTCCGCCTTCTCCAGCCTCAGGCTCAGCTCCACCTTGAGCTTTGCCGACTCCTTGCGGTTCTCCTCTGCCTCCCTGAGTTTTTTCTGCGCCTCGTCCCTGTCGTGCTCCAGCGCCTGGCGCACGGCCTCGAGCTTCTCTATCGTCGCCTCAAAGCTCGCGCTCTCCGTGCCCACGCGGCCCTTCGCGTCCTCTATGACCTCCGCAGGCACGCCCAGGCGCTCCGAGATCGCAAAGGCGTTCGACTTGCCCGGTATGCCCACCAGCAGCCGGTACGTCGGCCGCAGCGTAGCCACGTCGAACTCGCAGGAGGCGTTCATCACGCCCTTCGCCGTCGTGGCGTACACCTTCAGCTCCGCGTAGTGCGTCGTCGCCGCGATGACGCTGCCCCGCTTCCGGGCGTACTCGATCACCGATATCGCCAGCGCCGCGCCCTCTGTCGGGTCCGTGCCCGCGCCCAGCTCGTCGAACAGGATGAGCGTATTCGGCCCACATTCATTAAGTATGCGCACGATGTTCGTCATGTGCGAGGAAAAGGTCGATAAGCTCTGCTCTATGCTCTGTTCGTCGCCTATATCCGCCAAAACCGCGTCGAATACCGGTACGGCGCTGCCGTCCGACACGGGCAGGTGCAGCCCGCAGGCCGCCATCACGCACATGAGCCCTATCGTCTTGAGCGTCACCGTCTTGCCGCCCGTATTCGGGCCCGTTATGACGAGCGTGTCAAAATCCCCGCCGAGCTCCAGGTCTATCGGCACCGCCGTGTCCTTGGGCAGCAGCGGATGCCGCGCCTTCCTCAGCACCACGGCCCGCTCCGAGAGCTCCGGCTCCATGCCCTCGTAGTCGTAGCTCAATTTCGCCTTCGCAAAAATGAGGTCGAGCGACACCAGTATGCCGAAGTCGCGCGAGATATCCTCCGCGTGCGCCGCGCAGTCGGCGGAAAGCTCCATCAGTATGCGCTCTATCTCCGCCTTCTCGCGCGAGCGCAGCTCCCTCAGCTCGTTATTCGCCTTCACCGCCGCCATCGGCTCTATGAACAGCGTCGCGCCCGAGGCCGACACGTCGTGCACCAGGCCCGGCACCGTGTTCTTGAACTCCGCCTTCACCGGCACCACATAGCGCTCCGAGCGCGTAGTGATTATCGGCTCCTGCAGGGCCTTGGCGTAGCTCGGCGAGGAGATTATCTTCTGCAGCGCCTCGCGCACCCGCGAGGACGCCGCGCGGATGAGCCGCCGTATCGACGCCAGCTCCGGGCTCGCCGAGTCCGCCAGCTCGTCCTCGCCCGCTATGGAGCCCGTTATCTTGTCCTCCAGGAACCTGTTCGTTATGAGCGAGTTGAAAAGCCCGTCGATGCAGGTCTTCTCATTGCCCCGGCCGTCGCCGGCGGCGTAGCTGCGCGCCTGCCGCGCGGCCGTCAGCACGCCCGCTATGTCCATGAGCTCGCGTATGTTCAGGCAGCCGCCCATGTCCGCGCGAGAGAGGCTCGCGCGCACGTCCTTCACCCCTGAGAACGAGGGGCTGCCGCGCTTTACCATCATGCCCCGCGCGGCGCTCGTCTCGGCCAGCAGCCGGGCCGCCGCCGCCCTGTCCGTCGCGGGCGTGAGCGCCAGGGCGCGCTCCTTGGCCGCCTCGCTCACGGCCTTGTGCGCCAGCATTTCGAGTATGGCGGGCAGCTCCAGCGTCGAGGCGGATTTTTCGTACTGTGTCATCTTATTTCCTAACCCTCTTGTAGTAGTCGAGGCTGGCGAAGCCCCGGTCCAGCTCGTAGAGCAGGTAGGCCTCGCAGACCTGGCCCAGCCTCTGCAGGGCCTCGGCGTCGAGCTTGAAGGCGAACACCTTCTTCGGCTCCGCGTTCACGATATAGCGCATCGCCTCGATGACCGCCCCGTCCACGGCCAGGCCGTCCGGCCTCGGGCAGTCCTCGCAGTAGAGCTCGCCGTGCGCGGGCACCAGCCAGCCCTGCGCTATCTCCGCCTTGCCGCACTTCGCGCAGCCTTCCAGCTCCGGGCGGTAGCCCGAAAGGCACATCAGCCTCAGCTCAAAGGCCGCCTTCACCTGCTCCTGGGAATACAGCCCCGACGCGAGCGCGTACAGGCTGTTCAGGCCCAGCTGCAATATCTCAGGCTCCGGGCAGTCCTCGTCCGAGACCGCCTCCAGCAGCTCCGCTATATAGCTGCCCAGCGCCAGCAGCTCCAGGTTCCCGCGCAGGCCACGGAACTGCTCCACCGTCGTCGCCTCGTTTATCGTCCAGTAGCCCTTGTTCCCAAACAGCGTCAGCTCCGAAAAGCACAAAAGCTGCGTCGCCGCAGACAGCTTGCTGCGCACCCGAGCCACGCCCCGGGCCTTCGCCGTCAGCTTGCCCTCCGTCTCCGTCAGGATGGTGAGTATCTTGTCCGATTCCTTGTACTTGGCCTCGCGCAGGATGAGGCCCCTTGTCGTGTGGTACATATGTATCGCCTCGCAATCTCAGTCGGAGCGGCAGGGCTTTTGCCGCTCCTTCGTCTCCTTCTGCCTGTCCTTCGTCCTGTCCTCGCGGCTCATGAGCCAGTACACCGGCTCGCCCGTCTCACGAAACAGCGCCCAAAAGTCCCCGACCTTCACGATCATCACCTCTGGGCTTAGTTTTTGCAACTGACGCGGCTTTAGCGATGGGAATATTTAATCGTTGAAGCCGAAGTTCCTCAAAAGCGGCTGGGAGTCGCGCCAGTTCTCCTTCACCTTCACCCAGGTCTTCAAAAACACCTTCGTGTCCAAAAAGCCCTCCATGTCCTTGCGCGCCAGCTCGCCCACCTTGCCGAGCATGGCGCCGTTTTTGCCGATTATGATGCCCTTGTGGCTGGCCTTCTCGCAGTAGATCGTCGCGTCTATCTCTATGACGCCGTCCTCGCGCTCGTGGAAGCGCGTTATCTCCACCGCCGTGCCGTGCGGCACCTCCTTGTCGAGGCACCACAGCAGCTTCTCGCGCAGCAGCTCCGCGCACAGCTGCTTTTCCGGCTGGTCGGTATACATGTCCTCCGGGAACAGGTGCGGGCCGGGCTCCGCGAACTTCTCCATCTCCGACAGCAGCGCCTCGAGGCCCTCGCCCCGCTTCGCCGAGATGGGCACTATCGCCGCAAAGTCGTGCGCCTGCGCGTAGGCGGAGATGACCGACAGCAGCTCCGGCTTCTCCACGGTGTCTATCTTGTTTATCGCCAGTATCGCCGGCGCGCGCGAGGCGCGTATCTGGCGTATCAGCTCCGTCTCCTGCGGGCCCAGCGAGGCTATCGGCTCCACCACCAGCACGACGGCGTCCACGTCCGCGACGCTCTCGCGCACGAGCTTGTCCATATACTCGCCCAGCCGCGTCCGCGCCCGGTGGAAGCCCGGCGTGTCCATGAGTACGAGCTGCGTGTCGCCCCGGTTTATTATCGCCGTTATCCGGTTTCGCGTAGTCTGGGGCTTATTCGAGACTATGGCCACCTTCTCGCCCACGAGGGCGTTCGTCAGCGTGCTCTTGCCCACGTTCGGGCGGCCCGCTATCGTTATCATCACGTTTTTATCCATTTTCGCACTCCACCTTTGCCCTTCTCCGGGCGATCTCACCGCCCGCGATGAAGACTATCGTCGCCAGCCACACGCAGACGAAGGCCACCGTCATCGCCGGGCTCATCGTCTCGTTATACAGCACCACGCCGCACAGCAGCTGCAGCGTCGGGTTCACATACATCAGTATGCCCGAGAGCGACATCGAGGTCGTCCTTATCCCCGCCGAGTAGAAAAACAGCGGCAGGTAGGTCACGAGCCCCGCCAGCGGCAGCAGTATCAGCCGCCAGCCCGTCACCTGGCCCGTGCTCACCGGCCCGCCCTGCGCCTCCATGACGATTATCACCGCCAGGGCGATGGGCGAGACCAGCAGCGTCTCGATAAAGGTGGACACGTCGCCGGGCACGTCTGCCTTTTTCTTTATCGCCCCGTAGATCGCAAACGACAGGCCGATGAGCACCGCCAAAAGCGGGAACTCGCCCTCCATCACCATGGGCGCCGCCACGCCCGCCGCCGCCAGCGCCACAGCCGTCCACTGCGCCACCGTCAGCCTCTCGCGAAACACGAGGAAGCCCACCAGGATGGCGAGGATGGGGTTTATGTAGTACGCCAGGCTCACGTCCAGCACCCGGTTCGCCGCCACACAGTAGATGAGCGCGCCCCAGTTGAAGCTGATGAACAGCCCGCAGGCCAGCATCAGCAGGCGCAGCCGCCGGTCCTTCAGCACCCGCATAGCCTCGCGCCACTTGCCGCAGGCAGGCACCACGATGAGGCTCACCACCAGTGAGAACACTATCCGGCAGCAGAGCACATACACCGAGTCCACATCCGCCAGCAGCTTCCAATATATCGGAAACACGCCCCAGAGCACATAGCTCATCAGGACGGCCCAGGCCCCTTTTCTCATACCTCTCTCTTTCTCCCCAAAGCGGCTCAGACCCCGAGGCCGGCCATTATCAGATCCTCCCTGCCGCGCATCTGCCGCTTCATCTCGCCCTCGTCCACATGGTCGTAGCCGAGCAGGTGCAGGGTGCTGTGCACGGTGAGGTACATGAGCTCGCGCTCGAAGCTGTGGCCGTACTCCGCCGCCTGCGCCTCGCACTTTTCCAGCGATATCGCCATGTCGCCGAGGAACACGCGCCCCGTCTCCGGGTCTGTCTCGCACAGCGCCGCGTCGAACTGCCCCGGCGTGAGCTCGTTCGCCGGGAAGCTCAGCACGTCCGTGGGCCTGTCCACGCCGCGGTAGTCGCGGTTCAATTCGTGTATGCCCTCGTTGTCCGTCAGCAGGACGCTCACCTCGCAGGGCGCGTCCACGCCCTCGGCGCGCAGGGCGGCGTTTATCGCACGGAGGATGAGCCGCCGCGCTTCGTTATGGCCCAGGCCGGGCCTCGCGCGGCCGAGCATTATCTTGACATCCATCAGAACCTATACACCTCGCGCATCTTGGCCTCGAGGTAGTCCGTATAATAGCCCGGGTCGAAGTCCCCGCCCAGGGCCTCGCGCATCAGCTCCGAGGGCGTCTTGAGCCCGCCGTACTGCCAGATGCATTCGCCCAGCCAGGCGTTCACGGGCGTGATGTCGCCCGAGGCGACAGCCGCGTCGGGGTCGAAGCCCTCACGCATACGCGCCATGAGCTGCGCGCCGTAGGCGCTGCCCAGGGCGTAGCTCGGGAAGTAGCCGAGGTCGCCGCCCGACCAGTGCGAGTCCTGCAATACACCGTGCGCGTCGTCCGGCACATCCACGCCCAGGTACTGCTTGTACAGGGCGTTCCACCTCTCGGGCAGCTCGCTGACCTTCGCCTCGCCGTGGAGCAGGGCCCGTTCCAGCTCATAGCGCACCATAATGTGCAGGCTGTAGCTCAGCTCGTCCGCCTCTATGCGGATGAGGCCCGGTTTGGAGGCGTTCACCGCTCGGTAGAAGGCCTCGGCGTCGTACCTGCCCAGCTCCGGGCAGAGCCGCACCAGTTCCGGCCAGGCCAGCTCGCAGAAGGCCCGCGAGCGGCCGATGATGTTCTCATAAAACCTCGACTGGCTCTCGTGTACGCCCATGGACACGCCGCGGCCCAGCTGCGTGAAGGCATAGTCCTCGCCCGTGCCGAGCTCGTAGAGCGCGTGCCCGCCCTCGTGTATCACGCTGAACATCGATGACGTGAAGGCGTTTTCGTGATACTTCGTCGTTATCCGGACATCGTGCCGGGAAAAGTCTATCGTGAAGGGGTGCTCCGTCGTAGTGAGGGCGCAGCGCTCGGGGTCGAGGCGTAAAAAGCGCATCAGCCAGGCAGAGAGCTCCGCCTGCTTGTCCAACGGGAAACGAACGCCCAGCAGCGAGGTATCCGGCTGCTCCGAAGCGGCGACCTTGGCCATGAGCGGCACCAGCTTCTCGCGCAGTTTGGCAAAAAAGCTGTCGCAGAAGGCCTGGGTCATGCCCTCCTCGTAGTTGTCGAGCCAGAAGTCATAGGGGTCCTTGTCCGGCTCGACGAGACCGGCGAAACGGCGGTTGGCGGCGACGATCTTCTCCAGCAGGGGCTGGAAGAGGGTGAAGTCGGACTTCTCCTTGGCTTCGCGCCAGACCGTGGCGGATTCGTTGAGCAGCTCCTGGTAGGCGACGTACTCGTCCATGGGCACGCGGCTGCGGAAGCGCAGGGCCTTCTCGCGCAGCTGCACCAGGCGGCGCTCCGCCGGCGTGAGCTCGTCCAGCCGCTCGCCGAGCACGCGCAGGGTCTCCTGCGCCGCCTCGCCGCTCGAGAGCTTGTACATCTCCTCATTGAGCACGGAGAGCGTCTTGCCGCGCGAGACGTATGTCCCCTTCGGCGCCGCCGTGACGCCGTCAAAATACAGCATCCCTGCCGCGTGGTTGAAGGCAAACTCGCGCAGCTCAAGGTCCCTGAGGTTTTTCCTTGCTTCTTCAAACGTCATATGTCTATCCTCCCGGTCTTTTCTCCTATGTACAAAAAGTGTTCCGACCAACTCAGCAGCGCCGGCATCTCACAGGTCTCGAGCGAGAGCCCCAGCCAGGCGTCGCGCTGCTCGTGCGTCAGCGAAAGCCAGTCCCTTCTGGCCGCGAGCAGGCCCTCGCTCCCCAGAAAATGCAGCTTCTTGAGCGGGAAGCCTTCAAAATGGCTCAGCGCCCCTTCCGGGCTCGTGAAATACGCCCGCGTGAAAGCCTCGCCGGCGTACTCGCCCCCGGCCTTGAGCGCGGAGTAGTACCTGCGCTCGGACTCGGTGGCGTCTATGCCCAGGATGCCCTCCGGCCAGCTGTCGAGCCTGCCGAGGCGGTAGATCATGTCCGAGTATATCGAGATGAAGGCCGCAAAGAGCTTGCCGCCGCGCTTGAGCCGGGCGAGGCAGTTTTTTATGGCCCTGAGCCGCTCCTCCCGCACAAGCAGGTGATAGAGCGGGCCCATGCACAGGACGTGGTCAAACGGCCCCTCCGGCAGCGAGGCCGGGTCCAGCGCGTCGCCCTGCCGGGCCTCTATCGACACTCCGGCAGCCAGCGCCTTTTCCCTTGCCAGCCCGATATTCCCGTCCGACAGGTCCACGAGCGTGACCTCCGCCCCGCGCTTTGCAAGGTGTATGGAGTACCGGCCCGGGCCGCCGCCCAGGTCCAGCACGCGCTCCCCGGGTCTGATATATCCGTCGATAAAGGTGCAGTTTATCAGGAACTCCCAGGGGTTCAGCTCCAGCCGCGACCATTCGGACTGCGGCGCGTCGTCGTAGTATTGCTTTACTGCCTCTCTGTCGTTCATTTCTTTCTCTTGAACCTGGACGGGTCGAGCTTCTGCTGGGGCGCGCGGCGCTTTTCGTCCTTTTCATACGCCTCGATTATCTTCTGCACCAGCTCGTGGCGCACCACGTCCGCGCCCGTCAGCTTGCAGATGGCGATGTCGTCTATGCCCTTCAGCACCCGCATCGCCTCCTTCAGGCCGGAGACCTTGTCCCCGGGCAGGTCTATCTGCGTCACGTCGCCCGTGATCACCACCCGCGAACCGAAGCCTATGCGCGTCAGGAACATCTTCATCTGCTCGCGCGAGGTGTTCTGCGCCTCGTCGAGGATGATAAAGCTGTCATCCAGCGTCCGGCCGCGCATATAGGCCAGCGGCGCGACCTCGATATTCCCGCGCTCGAGGTACTTGTTATACGTCTCCGGGCCCAGCATCTCAAAGAGCGCGTCGTACAGCGGCCGCAGATACGGGTCCACCTTGCTCTGCAGGTCGCCGGGCAGAAAGCCCAGGCGCTCGCCGGCCTCCACCGCCGGGCGGGTCAGGATTATCCGGTTCACCTTCTCCGACCTGAACGCCGCCACGGCCTCCGCCACCGCCAGATAGGTCTTGCCCGTGCCCGCCGGGCCTATGCCCAGCGTTATCGTGTTCTTGTTCATGGCGTCCACATAGGCCTTCTGGCCCAGGGTCTTCGCCTTTATCGGCTTGCCCTTCGCCGTTATGCACACCACGTCGCCCGAGAGCTCCGAGATCTTCGCCTCCCGGCCCTCCGAGCAGAGCTTCAGTATATACCGCACGTTCTGCGCGTCTATCGCCTCGCCGCGCGACGCCAGCTGCAAAAGCCCGTTTATCGCCTTCTCCGCCGTCATCACGTCCTCGGCCTCGCCCGAGATGCGCAGCTGGTCGTCCCTGTCCGTCACGCGCACGCCAAGCTCCGTCTCGATTATACGCAGGTTCTGGTCGAACGACCCGAACACGCTTATCACATTCTCCATCCTGTCTATCGGCAGGGTCTTTTCTATCATCTGTACACCTTCCGTCTATTCCGCCCTTGTCTCGGCGATATCCTCAAGGCACTCAGCCCTCAGCGTCACATACAGTATACCCTGCGCCTGGCTGCTCGAATACGTCTGCGAGAGCGCCTCGCCCCGGCCGTCCAGCTGCCTTATCAGCTCCTGCGCCAGCTCCTCCTGCAGCTGACGCTCCAGCGCCTGTATATCCGCACTTTCAATTATAACATCATACTCCAAAATCCGCTCCTGCACAAGAGCTACAGGCAAACTAAACACGCCCGGCCACTCGAGTTTATGCTCCTGCGTCTGCTTCACGCAGCCTTCAGGCAGCTCCGAGCCGCCCAGGTAGAGGTTCAGCCGCTCGCCGCCTATCACCAGCGCCCAGCGCGTATGCCCCGAGCGCTCCTGCGTGAAGCCCTGCTCAGTCGGCGCGGCGATGGTCAGCTCGTAATACGTCCGCGCCTCTATCTTCGCCGAGGCGTGGACATAGCGCACCGTGCCCAGCGTGCTCTCCACCCGGCCGGAGACCAGCGTCTCGCCCTCCAGCACCGCGTCGCCCGGCTGCACCAGCGGCGCGCCCAGGTACACCTGTACGTTCTCTATTATGCCCGTGCGCCGCGCCCGCACCGAGTGCGGCGCGTCGTTGTCTATGAGCTCCGGCGCGGGCTCGCGCTCGCGCACCCGTACCGTCGCCCTTGAGCTGTCCACGCTCACGCCGACCCAGGCCAGCTCCGGCAGCCTCAATATCACCTCGTTTTTTATCGTATCCGACGACCACGCGGGCCAGAACGAGCCCGGCTCCACGCCGCTCTCCGCCAGGGCGCGCAGGATCTCGCCGCGCGTGAGCTGCTCGTTGCCCTCGACCTCTATCTCCCACACGAACAGCCGCGAGATGCCCAGCACGGCAAAGCACAGCGCCAGGCCCGCCATCAGCGCCAGCCTGCGCCTCAGCTTCCGCTTCACCGCCGGCACGCCTCCCGCCCTTAACACGCGCAGCGTACACTGGCAGCGGGCGGCGTGATCCCGCGCCGCGGCAAGGTCCTTCGCACGGAGCGCCAGCCTTATCGTGAAGTCGTCCGCCGGCTCGGCGTCCCAGAAACGCAGGCCCGCCTCGCTCAGCCGGTTCAGCAGCCGCGAGGGCTCCGCGCCCTGTATCTCCAGCCACAGGCTGCCGCGCAGCAGGTACCTCGGCCGCCTCATTCAAAATCCACCGAGAGTATGCGCCCCGTGACCAGCAGGGCCTCCCTGTCCATCGCCGCGAGCGTCAGGCCCTCGCCGTGTATCACCAGCCGCGTCCTGCCCGCGTTCACGTCTATGCGCCGGCTGGTATAGCCCGCGAGACCGCGGTGATCCTCTATCAGCGCGCGGCTGCTGCCCATCACTGTCAGCTTCACCAGCCCCGCCGCGCCCGCAGGCAGTTCCAGCCTGTCGGCTATCTCCTCGCGGAAGCCCTTGCCGGACATCACATCACCCCCGTAAGGTGATTTTATGTCCCTGCCGCAAATATAATTCTGAGACAAGGCTTCTTTGGGAGGTGTCAACATGAAAAAGGGCGCTTCTGCGCTCGTGACCGCCGCCGCTGTCTGCGCCGCGCTGGCCCTCGTCGCCTGCTCGGCAGAGGCCATGGAGGGCGCAAGGCGCTCGCTCACGCTCTGCGCGCAGGTGCTGATACCCTCGCTCTTCCCCTTCTTCGTCATCTCCGCGCTGCTGCAGGAGCTCGGCCTGCCCTCTCGTCTCGGCCGGCTCGCGGCCCCGCTCATGGCCCGGCTCTTCGGCGTCTCCGGCTCCGGCTGCGCGGCGCTCATCCTCGGGCTCATGGCCGGCTACCCGCTCGGCGCCGCCTCCGTCGCCGGGCTCGTCCAGCGCGGCGAGCTCTCAAAGGCCGAGGGCGAGCGCCTGCTCGGCTTCTGCAACAACTCCGGCCCCGCCTTCATGCTCGGCGCCGCCGGTGCGGGCGTCTTCGGCTCGCTCAAGGCCGGGCTTATCCTGTACCTCTCCCACATCGCCGCCGCGCTCCTGTCCGGCGTCCTGCTCTCCGCAGGGCACCGCCGCCGCTCTTATTCGCTGCCCGAGCCCGCGCCCATCGCCCCGGGCGCTGTCCCCGCCGCCGTCCTCGCCTCCGTGCGGAACATGCTCAACGTCTGCGGCTTCGTCCTGGCCTTCGGCGTCGCCGTCGCCGTGCTCGACGCCGTGGGCTTTCTGCCCACGCTCACCCTCCGTCTCTCCGAACTCACCGGCCTCGAGCTCTCCGCCGCCCGTGCGCTCATGGTCGGCTTCTTCGAGCTCGGCGGAGGCGTCGGGGCCATGCGCGGCCTCGCCGCCACGCCCCTGAACCTCGCCGTCTGCGCCGCCGTCATCGGCTGGGGCGGGCTCTCCGTCCACTTCCAGACCGCCGCCGTCGCCGGGGATATGAAAACCGCCCGGCACTTCGCCGGGCGGTGTCTGAGCGCGGTATTCTCTTTTCTGCTCGTCCTCCTGCTCGCCCCGCTCGCGCTTTAGGCGCCGGCGAAGGAGAACACTATGCCCACCACCGCCGAGGCGGCGATAAACACCACCGGGTGCAGCTTCTTCGTCGGCTTCACGACATTAGTCAGCACCCACAGCACCGCCGCCAGCGCGACGGCCTTTATGGAGATGAGGTCGGTGAGCTTGCCCGTCACGGCGTAGAGGCCCGTATTGAGCAGCGCTATGCCCACGACGGACACGCCCGCGGCGGCGATGAGCCCCGTCGAGGCCGGGCGCAGGCCGTAGAAGGCCGCGTCCACATACTTGTTGCCCCGGAACTTGTCCAGCATGCTGGCGATGATGAGCACGATGACCGTGCCCGGGATGATCGTGCCCAGCGTGGCGAGCACCGCACCGCCGAAGCCGCCCACGGTATAGCCCACATACGTCGCCATGTTGATGCCCACCGGGCCCGGCGTGGACTCGCTCACAGCGAGCATATCCGCAAGCTGGGCGTAGGTGAACCAGCCCGTGCTGTCGGACAGGTCGTACAAAAACGGCAGGGTGGCCATGCCTCCGCCCACGGAGAACAGGCCGATCTTGAGAAATTCCCAGAAGAGCTGCAAGAGTATCATTTGCCGCCCTCCTTCTTCGCCCTGTGCCACTTTATCTGGCTGAACACCACGCCCAGCACGGCGGCCGCGACGACCAGGATGACCGGGGATATCTTGGTGAACAGCGAGAGCGCGCACACCGGCGCGAAGATGAACACAAGGCTCAGCCAGTCCACGATGGCGCTCTTCCACAGCTTAACTACCGCGTTTACGATGAGCACCACGACGCAGACCCGGATGCCGGCAAAGGCGTTCTTCACCACGGGGTAATCGGCGAAGGCGTTCAGGCACATGGCGATTATCGTGATGATGACGAGGCTCGGCAGGGCCGAGGCCGCGCCCGCCGCGATGCCGCCCGGCGTGCCCTTGTGCTTGCGGCCGATAAACACCGAGGTGTTTATCATTATGATGCCGGGCAGGCACTGGGCCATGGCGTAGTAGTCCATGATCTCTTCCTCGCTGGCCCAGCCGTAGCGCTCGACTATGTCCTTCTGCAATATCGGCAGCATGGCATAGCCGCCGCCGAAGGTAAGGGCCCCCACTTTCATGAAGGCCCATAGGATTTTCAGGTATTCTTTCATTTGTCAGTTCTTGAGGCTCTCCGCATAGTCGATATATTTCGCGATCTTGCTCTCGCAATCCGCGCTGTCCTCGCCCTGCGCAAGGATATAGACCTTGATCTTCGGCTCGGTGCCCGAGGGCCTGATGATAAAGGCCGTGCCGTCCTCCAGCTCGAAGTACAGCACGTTCGAGCCGGCGATATGCGTCTTGCCCACGACGCCCAGTTCCGCCACGGACACCGTGCCGCTCTGGTAGTCGCGCATGCCCATGACCACGGCCCCGCCTATCTCGCGCGGCGGCTTGGCCCTGAGGCTCGCCATCAGGTTCTTCATCTTCTCCAGCCCATCCAGGCCCGGCATGACCAGGTTCAGCGTCTTCTCCATGAACCAGCCGTATTTCTCGTACAGGCCCTGCAGCGCGTCCGCCAGCGTCATGCCCTTAGAGAAGTAGTACGCCGCCATCTCGGCTATCATCATCGAGGCCGTCACCGCGTCCTTGTCGCGGACGTAGTCGCCCATCATGTAGCCGTAGCTCTCCTCATACGCGAGGATGTAGTCGTAGGAGCCGTCCTTCTTGTACTCGGCCAGCTTCTCGGCCATGAACTTGAAGCCCGTGAAGGTCTCGTCCACATGCACGCCGTTCTTCTCCGCTATCTCGCGGCCCATGTTCGTCGTGACGATGGTCTTCAAAAACGCCGCGTTCGCGGGCAGGGTGCCCGTCTCGCGCTTGGCGGTGATGATGTAGTCGAGCAGCAGCACGCCCATCTGGTTGCCCGTGATGGTGCGGTACTCCCCGTCCTTGCCCCTTACCATCGTGCCGACGCGGTCGGAGTCCGGGTCCGTGCCGATGATGAGGTCGCTGCCCACCTGCTTGGCGAGGTCCACCGCCAGGTAGAAGCCCTCCGGATTCTCCGGGTTCGGGCTCACCACCGTCGGGAAGTTGCCGTCTATGACCATCTGCTTCGGCTCGGGGTACAGGTGCTTCACGCCCAGGCGCTTGAGCGCCTCCGGCACCAGCTTGTAGCCCGCGCCGTGGAAGGGCGTATAGACTATCTTGAACTCGTCCGCGACCTTCTCTACCACGGACTTGTTTATCGACATAGCCATGACGTTCTCCAAAAACGCCTCGTCCGTCTCCTTGCCTATGACCTCGACCAGGCCCGTGGCCATGGCCTCGTCAAAGCTCAGGCGCTTGACGTCGTGGAAAATGTCGAGCTTCGCCATCTCGGCCGCGACCGCCGCCGCGTGCTGGGGCGGCAGCTGGGCGCCGTCGGACCAGTAAACCTTGTAGCCGTTATACTCCCGCGGGTTGTGGCTGGCGGTGATATTGATGCCCGCCGTCGCGCCGTAGTGGATGACGCCGAAGGACAGCTCAGGCGTGGGCCGCAGCGCGTCGAATATCCGCACCCTGATGCCGTTTGCCGCCATGACGCCCGCCGCCTCGCGCGCGAACTTCTCGCTGTTCAGGCGGCAGTCGTAGCAGACCACTACGCCCTTCCTGCAGGCCTCCTCGCCCTCGGCCTTGATGACCGTCGCAAAGGCCTGGGTCGCCCACCTTATGACGTGGATGTTCATGCGGTTCAGGCCCGTGGCCATCACGCCGCGCAGGCCCGCCGTGCCGAACTCCAGCGGCGCGAAAAAGCGGCTTTCTATCTCCTTCTCGTCCTCGGCGATGGCGGAGAGCTCCTTCCACTCCTCCTCGCCGAGCGCGGGGCTGTCCAGCCAGTACTGATATTCTTCCTTATAGCTCCTCTTCATCTTCTGACTCTCCTTCAAGTATGTTCTTAGCATCCTCGAGCATGGTCTCGGGCACGAATATGTCCACGCCCTCAGCACTTATCCCCAACATAAGATTGCCAAAACCGCCGTAATGCGGGTATTTCTTCACATACGGGATCTCAAAGGAGTCCAGCATCCCAGTGATGATGGCGTCGCTCATGTCCAGCTGCGAACAGCTGGTCAAATACGCCGCCGCCACGAATCCGCCGCGCTCGTCCCGCGGCCACTTTTCAGCCATTTTGCCGGGCAGGTCACGCGCCCAGTCCAGTTTAGGCCCTTCCATTTTTGCTTTCCCCTCTCACTTGTGATAGCGCCCGCCGTTTTGTATCGTGAACGCCCTGTATACCTGTTCGGCCAGCATCACCCGCGCAAGATGATGCGGGAAGGTCATCCTCGACATCGAAAGCCGCAGATCCGCCCGCTTCTTCACGCTCTCGTCCAGCCCGAAGGAGCCGCCCACGATGAAGCACAGCTTCGGCTGCCCCTCGAGCGCCCGCGCCAGCTCCTCGCTGGACATCGCCCGGCCCTCTACGCACAGCGCGACTACATACGCGCCCTTCGGCACGGCCTTTTCGATCTCCGCCGCCTCGCGCCCCAGCGCCTGGGCTATCGCCTTTTCCGAGGGCTGCTCCGACAGCCGCTCCTCGGCTATCTCCTTCAGCTCGGGCTTCGTGAACGCGCCCAGCCGTTTATAATACTCCTCGAACGCCTCGGCATAGTGCCGCTCGCGCATCTTGCCCACGAACACGAAAGTCAGGCCCGGCATCTCGCGCCCGCCTCCATATGCACGGCGCCCAGGGGCGGGGCCGCGCGCAGCTCCAATTCCTCGCCCGCCTCGCTCAACGCGGCGCTCACCGCGCGCAGCGCCAGCTCGGGCCGGTTGTTCTCACGGCTCAAATGCCCCAGCACCAGGCTCCGCGCCCCGTTCTGCGCCAGGTGCACCGCCAGGCGGCCGGCTTCCTCGTTCGACAGGTGGCCGTGCTCCGACAGTATCCTGCGCTTCAGGTACACGGGATAGGGCCCGTCGCAGAGCATGCGCTCGTCATAGTTCGACTCTATGACCGCCAGCTCCACGCCCGTCATCGCCTCCAGCACCTCGTCCGTCAGGCAGCCCAAGTCCGTGCACAGGCCGAAACTGCCGCCCTCGTCCTCTATCCTGTAGCCCACGCTCTCGTCCGTGTCATGCAGGGTGTGGAAGGCGCGTATCTCCGCACCGCAAAGCTCAAAGGCCTCGCCCGCGCGTATGACTTCTATGTAATCCGACACCGAGGGCAGGGCGCCCGTCAGCCGAGCAGCCACCGTCCTGGGCGCGATTATCCTCACGCCGTGCTTCTTCGTGAGCATCTCCAGGCCGCTGACATGGTCGGCGTGCTCGTGCGTTATGAGCACCGCCCCAAGCTCGGAGGGCTTCGCCGCCCCGGCCGCCAGAAAGGCCGTCAGCCTGCGCAGCGAGATGCCCGCGTCTATGAGCAGCCGCCCGCTCCCGGCCTGCACCAGCGCGCAGTTGCCGGTCGAGCCGCTGGCAAATACCGTTATGCGCATCAGCCGGCGTTCACCGTCTTCAGCCGCTCGGGCTCGTCCGGCTCGTGCACCAGGGCGATGTCCGCGCCCAGGCCGCGCAGCTTGCCGACAAAGTCCTCATACCCGCGCTCGATATAGTGCACGTCCTCGACCTCGGTCGTGCCCTCGGCGCACAGGCCCGCTATCACCATAGCCGCGCCCGCCCTGAGGTCGCAGGCCGCCACGGGCGCGCCGCACAGCCGCTCCACGCCCTCAATCATCGCAGTCCGCCCGTCCACCTGCACCTGGGCGCCCATCTTGCGCAGCTCCGTCAGGTACTTGAAGCGGTTGTCGTATATGCCCTCGGTTATCGTGCTCATGCCGCCCGCCAGGCACAGCGCCGCCGCAAACTGCGGCTGCATGTCCGTCGGGAAGCCGGGATACGGCATAGTCTTTATATTGACCTTCCTCAGCCGGCCGGAGCTCTTCACCGTCACCGAGTCCTCGCCCGCCACGACCGTGACGCCCATCTCGCGCAGCTTCGCCGAAATGGACTCAAGGTGCCTCGGTATGACGTTCTTGATCTTCACCTCGCCGCCCGCCGCGGCCGCCGCAACCATGTAGGTGCCGGCCTCGATCTGGTCCGGGATTATCGTATAGCTGCCGCCGTGGAGGCTGTCCGTGCCGTTTATCTTCACCGAATCGGTGCCCGCGCCGCGCACGTCAGCGCCCATGGAGTTCAAAAAGTTCGCCAGGTCGACGATGTGCGGCTCCTTCGCCGCGTTCTCAATGACCGTCCTGCCCCGCGCCATCGACGCCGCCAGGATGATGTTCATCGTCGCGCCCACGGAGACCTTGTCCAGGTATATCCGCGTGCCGTGCAGTTTGCCGTCCGAAGCCTTGGCCAACACAAAGCCGCCCGTCACCTCGACCTCCGCGCCCAGGGCAGTCATGCCCTTGATGTGCTGGTCGATGGGCCGCACGCCGAAGTTGCAGCCGCCCGGCATCGTCGTCTTCGCCGCGCCGAAACGCCCCAGCATCGCGCCTATCAAATAGTACGAGGCCCTTATCTTCCGCATGAGGTCATACGGCGCGTCCGTATACCTGACCTCGGTGCAGTCTATGTCCACCGTGTTCTTGTTCACCAGCCGGATCTTTGCGCCCAGATGCTCCAGAATGGTCATCAGCATGTCCGCATCGCTTATCTGCGGGATATTCTCCAGCCGGCACACCCCGTTCACCATGAGCGCTGCCGGGATTATGGCCACGGCCGCGTTCTTCGCGCCGCTTACCTCGACCTCGCCGCACAGCGGCTTTCCGCCCCTGATTATATATTTATCCAAAAATCTCACCTTCCGCCGCCGGCGCTGAGTCGCCGCCGGATAGATTCCAGAGATATTTTGTCCCTCAGGACGCCATACTAACAAAATATTTTAACACATCATTACCATTTTTTCAAGAAGATTAGCTCACTGCTTCCTCTTTGCCTGTCAGGGCGTTTATATAGAAATCGCCCGTATCCGTCGCCAGCCGCCACACCGGGCTCAGGCTGCCTCCGCCAAAGGCCGTCGGGCTGAAGGTATAGCAGAGCTCCAGCTGCTCCAGCACGCTGCAGACCCGGCCCTTCTCCTGCGTCAGCTCGATAAAGCGCATGAGCACCGTCGGCACGTCTATGACCGCCGTCTCCTGCTCCGAGGTCGTCTGGCCCAGGGGCCGCGTGCCGCTTATATAGAGCAGCTTGCCCTCCTTGAAGGTGAAGGTCAGGCGGCAGTTGACTATCCTGGAGCCCTGCCAGGCGCAGCAGACCTCCACGTCGGTCGAGGATTCGCCCTCTCTGACCTTCACGCCCTCACGCCCAGGCAGCTCCTGTACGCCCAGGATGTGGGCGTATTCCAGCGCCATGGCCTCCGGGTCGTCCGTCGTCGGGGCGGTGATGCCGTAAAACTGCAGCTCCACGCCGCCGGTGCTGCGGAAGGTCGCCTCGCCCAGCACGCCACTGTAATACACTATGCCGCCGCCGCGGTCCGTCATCTCGGCGCCGCCCAGGATGGTCTCCGCGGCATAGCGCTCGTCCTCCTCGCTGCGCACCACGCTGTATATGCTCGCCGTGCGCTCGCCCAGCTCCGCGTCCTTCGAAACGCTGATGCCGTAATCGAGCAGTATGCCCGTCGCGCCCTCTATGGCCTCCCGCCGCTGCTCGCTGCCGCGCATGTTGTCGCGCACGATGACCACGAGCAGGGCCAGGTTCACGATTACGAGCACCAGTATGATGAAGTTTTTGACCTTTACAGCGTCCATCTATACGATTCTCCATTCCGCGGACAGGCCATCCGCCCCGTCTACATAGCAGAGCCTCGGCTCGCCGCCGCCCTGCGACTGCACCAGGGTGGCCGCTATGCGGCAGGGATAGGGAGTCTCAAGCCCGTCGCCGAGCTCGTAGGCCCGGAACAGCATCGTTGCCTCTACGACGCTGCTGCCGTAAATGCTCACCTCCGCGGCATGCTCCCTGCCCGATATGCTCACCGGTACGCCCGCCAGGACGTAGTCGAAACAAAGCGTATAGTATTGCGTCTCGCGGTCGAAATAGATATAGCTCAGCCAGAGCTCCGCATCCCCGGCGCAGCTGCCGGCCGTGTCGCTCACCAGCTGCCGCGCGAGCTCTATGGCGTCCGAAGGCGACAGCCGTGCCGTCTCGTCGTCCGCAGGCACGCGGCGGGAATACCTCAGCTCGCCGTCCATCCCGAGCCGGAGCGTGGAGTCGCCCTCTATCTTCACCGTGCCGCCGTCCGACTCCGGATAGCTCAGGGCAAGGTAGCTGTTCATGCCGAGCTTGGACATGATGGCGTCCGTATCCGCCGTGTGCAGTGAATTGACCGCCGAGGCCGATTCCAGCCGCACGTCCTCGCCCAGCAGCACCATGTAGGGGTCTATCGAGCCGAAGGGCTCGTCCTGCTCGAAATTGTACTCCGCGCCGTTGGGCATGCTCTCGGATATGCGCCCCGACAGCTCCGCCGCCGGCACGGCCGTGGCGCAGCGGTATATGCCGCCCTCGCCCCGCTCGCGGATATAGTACAGGCTGACGCTCTCGTCCTCTATCGCCAGGCAGAAGCGCCGCGCCGTGTGGCCCGAGGCCTCCCCGCTCGTCTGCGTGCCCAGCCAGATGGCCAGGATGGACAGCTGGAAGTCCCCGTAGTAGTCAAAGTACACGCCCGGGCCGTGCAGCGCCGCCTGCCACTGCTCCTCGCTCACCTGCTCCGGCTCGCCCGAGGAGCCCAGGGCCTCCGCCAGCGTCGTGGAATAGCGCTCATAGGCCAGCTCCAGCGCGTCCGCGTCGTACATAATGGCGCCGTGCACGCCTACCTCCGGCGTCAGCACCATGCACAGCGGCTTTGCCGCCGCGGTATAGGCGGTCAGCTGCTCGAGCGCGGCCTGGCCCTGGCCCGTGCTGCCCAGCTGCGCCGTCAGCTTCAGCACGCCCGTCTCCGTCACCAGCGCCACCGTCGATATGAGCAGCAGCACTATGACCAGGTTCTGAAGCCAGCCGAGCAGCCGGCGCCTCACGCGGCGCTTTTCGCCCTCGTCCCGCTTACGCATCCTGCGGCCCCTCCACGGGCAGCCACATCGTTATCCGCGTGCCCTTGTCCACCCGGCTCTGCAGCTCTATCCTGCCGCCGTGGCGCACGACTATCTCCTGCGCTATCGAAAGCCCCAGGCCCGTGCCGCCGGATTCGCGGCTGCGCGCCTTGTCCACGCGGTAGAAGCGGTCGAACACCTTCTCCGCATCCTCCTGCGGGATGCCGATGCCGTTGTCCTTCACGCTGCACCAGGCCATGTCGTCCTTCCAGCCGGCCTTCATGCTTATCCTGCCGCCGTCCTTTGTGTACTTTATCGCGTTCGACACCATGTTGATGAGCACCTGCTCTATCCTCTGCTTGTCGCCGCGCACCTTGGGCAGCGGTATCTCCAGCTCCAGCGAGAACTCGTGGCCGTGCGCCTGCGCCTCCATGCGCATGGCGTTGTACACGTCCCGCACCGACTTCTCAAAGCTGAAATACTCGAAGCTGAACTCTATGCTGCCCGCGTCGAAGCGCGAGAGCGTCAGCAGATCCTGCACGATCTTCGTCATGCGGTCCGACTCGTTGAGTATGACGCCCAGGAACTTCTGCCGCATCTCCTCCGGCATCTCCGGCTCGCCCTCCAGCGTCTCGGCATAGCTCTTCACGCTCGTTATCGGCGTGCGCAGCTCGTGCGAGACGTTCGCCACGAACTCGCGCCGCATCTGCTCGGACTTCTTCAGATCCGAGAGCGTGTCCTCAAGCTGCACGGCCATGTCGTTGAAGGTGCGCGTCAGCACGCCTATCTCGTCCTTCGACTCGTTATCCACCTTGTCCGTGAAGTCGCCGCCCGCGACCTTCTCCGCCGCGCGCGTCAGGTCCTGGATGGGCGCTATCATCGTCTTCGCCAGCAGCAGGCTCAGAAGCACCGAGATGATAAGGCCCACGCCCATCGCCTCGAGTATGATCGTCAGCAGCTGGCTGTTCAGGTCCTGCATCGTCGCGCGGTTGTCGATGATATACACGATATAGCCCGTCGCGCCGCCCTCGATAGGCAGGGCCACGTCCATGTAATCCGCCGCCGGGTCGCTCTCATAGCCGCTCTCGCCCGAGAGCGCCGAGATGATGTTAGGCGTTATCGCTATCATGCCGTTTTCCGGCTCCGTGCTGCCCGTTATCCAGGCCCCGGTGTCGCCGGTCAGGATGTGGTAGTTGCGCGTGCCCGTGTCTATGCCGAGGCGCCCGGCGTAGGCCGCCAGCACCTCGTCCATATGCTGCGGGTCCTCCGCCGCCGCGTCCGCCCGCAGCTCCGCCGCCAGCTCCGCGCTCGAGAACACCTCCTGCATCCGGTCGTAAAACTCGCTCAGGTAAAAGCTGCGCACTCCCCTCGTCAGGAACACGCCCGTCACCGTGGTCAGGGCGATGATGAGGAAGATGATTATCAGCACCAGCTTCGTATACAGGCTCCGGTTCATGCTCCGCCCTCAGTCCGCGAAATAGTAGCCCGCGCCGCGCTTCGTCATGACGTACACCGGCTCCGAGGGGTTGTCCTCCAGCTTCTCGCGCAGCCGCCTGACCGCCACGTCCACCGCCCGCAGGTCGCCGAAATAGTCGTACTGCCACACCGAGCCCATGAGCTCCTCCCGCGACATCACCCGGCCCGGGTCCTCAGCCATGAACCTGATGAGCTCGTACTCCCGCTGGGTCAGCTCCAGCTCCTGCCCGTTCTTGTACACCGCCCGCCGCGTGCGGTCGATGACTATGTCCTTTATCCTTATCTGGTCGTCGTGCTCGTCCGGCACCGCCGGGGCCATCGAGGCCGCCCGGCGCATGTTCGTCCGCACCCGAGCCAGCAGCTCGCGCATAGAAAAGGGCTTCGTGATGTAGTCGTCCGCGCCCAGCTCCAGGCCGAAGACCTTGTCCGTCTCCTCCTCGCGCGCCGTTATCATGATGATGGGCACGTTGTTGCCCTCGGCCCTGAGCGTGCGGCAGACCTCAAAACCGTCCATGCCCGGCAGCATGACGTCCAGCAGGATAACGTCCGGGTCGCTCTCGCGCGCCAGGCGCAGGCCCTCCAGGCCGTCGTAGGCGCAGATGGCCGTCATGTCGTTCTTCTCCAGATTGTAGCGCAGTATATCGACGATGGAGCGCTCGTCATCGACGATGAGCACCTTCCTGTTCATTTCCTGTCCTCCAGATACTTCTTCGCCTTGAGCACGGCGATTATGGTCTTCGCGTCGTCTATCTCGCCGGACATGACCTTTTCCACGAGCGCGTCGAGGCTGTATTTCTCCACGTTCAAAAACTCGTCCGGGTCGAGGTGCATGTTCCCCGGATGCAGGCCCAGGGCAAGGTAGATGTGCAGCACCTCGGTAGAGAAGCCGGGCGAGGTGCAGCAGGGCCCCAGATAGACGAACTCGTCCGCCGTGAGCCCCGTCTCCTCCGAGAGCTCCCTCACGGCGCAGTCAAAGGGGTCCTCGCCGCGCTCGAGCTTGCCCGCCGGGACCTCGAGCATCTCGCGCCCAAATGGATAGCGGAACTGCCGCACGCACCAGACGGTGCCGTCCGGCTCCACAGGTATGACCGTGACCCCGCCGGGGTGCTCCACGACCTCGCGGCCCACGACGTTGCCGTTCACGAGCTCGGCCTTGTCCCTGCGGACGTTGACGATGACACCCTCGTAGACGGTGTTCTTCTCTATCGTTTTTTCGTATGACATTTTGACGCCTCCGTAGTGAACATATTTATCCGTTTACCATATTACCATATCCTGCGCCGCATTACCAGCATTTTTGACTTGACCGCGCGCTGCGGGCGGGCCATGATGGTTTAAGGAGGCGGTGAAATGGAGATACAGGTGATAGGCGAAGGCTGCGTGGCGATAAGTGTACATACGGCGATAGAGGCTCCCGGCACGGCGGCGGGGCTTGTGAGGACGGCGCTGAAGCTGTGCGGGCGTGAGCCCTGGGAGCGGACGGAGCTGGAACTTTTCCGCAGCGGCGGCGGCACGCTCATCCTCGCGCGGCCCGCGCCGGAGCTCAGGGTGGAGATAGCTGACTGGGCGCTGCCATTATTCGGTTGAAAGGCGCTTGACAGGCGTGGTATACTCAATTAGAATGAAAGGGGGCGAGGCCGTGGCGCGCGCACAGGGTATAAAGCAAATAGCGCAAAACCGCAAGGCGTTCCACGACTACTTCGTCCTGGAGCGCTTCGAGGCGGGCATAGAGCTCTTCGGCACCGAGGTCAAGTCGATACGGGCGGGCACGGTGAACCTGAAGGACTCTTTCTGCACGGTGAAGGACGGGGAGCTTTTTGCGCGCGGCCTGCACATCAGCCCCTACGAGAAGGGCAACATCTTCAACCGCGACCCGATGCGGCCGAAACGCCTGCTCATGCACAAGCGCGAGATAATGAAGCTCAACGCCCGGGTGATGCAGGACGGCGTGGCGCTGATACCGCTGTCGCTGTACCTGAAGGACGGGCGCGTGAAGCTCGAGCTGGGGCTGTGCAAGGGCAAGAAGCTGCACGACAAGCGCGACGCCGAGGCCGAGCGCCAGGCGAAGCGCGACATGGACAGGATGATGAAAGAGAGGAACGCATAATGGCAAACCCGGTAGTTACCTTTGAGATGGAAAACGGCGGTGTGATAAAGGCGGAACTGTACCCGGAGATCGCGCCGAACACGGTGAACAACTTCCTGAGCCTTGTGAACAAGGGCTTTTATGATGGGCTCATCTTCCACAGGGTCATCCCCGGCTTCATGATCCAGGGCGGCGACCCGCAGGGCACCGGCATGGGCGGCCCGGGCTACAGGATAAAGGGCGAGTTCAAGCACAACGGCTTTGGTCAGAATAACCTGAAGCACGACCGCGGCGTGCTCTCGATGGCGCGGTCGATGATGCCGGATACGGCTGGCAGCCAGTTTTTCATCATGCACGACAAGGCCCCGCACCTGGACGGCGAGTATGCGGCCTTCGGCCGGGTCATAGAGGGCATGGAAGTCGTGGACGAGATAGCGAACACGCCGACCGACTACGGCGACAGGCCGAAGACGGAGCAGAAGCTGAAAAAGGTAACGGCCGAGACCTTCGGCGTGGAATACCCCGAGCCGAAGAAGTTCTGAGCAGAACCTGCCCGGCCCGCTGGCCTGGCAGCTGCAATAAGGGGTCGTACTGGTTTCGACGGGGGTGCGGAAACGGGGATAGCGGGCGGATGCGCCTGGCATCCTAAAAACGGGCAATTATAAATTAAAGAACAGCAATAAGACTGCTCTTCTCGCTGCCTAAGCAGTGAGCGTCTCCTCCGGGAGGGCCGCGGCCCGGAAGCGAGGCGTCGATCAGCGGCGAACGTGAGTGCGCAAAGCTTTGAGCGCACCATGCACAATGAAGCTACCGGACCCGTGAGTGTGAGCGTCCACGCTCGGGCGAGGGAATAAAAAGGACTCTCTGCGCCCGGAGAAGTCCCCGCGGATGCACTTTCGGACGGGGGTTCGATTCCCCCCGACTCCACCAAGAAATGATCGGCACTGACTCGTTGAGCAGTGCCGATTATTAATAGAAAGCTAAGGAGGGGCCTGGATGGCGGATTACAAGGCAATGTACTATCACCTGGCGGGACGTATGGCGACGGCCATAGACGCGCTGGAGGCCACCGCTAAGGCGCTGGTGGAGATCACGGAAAAGCTGAAGCTGGCGCAGCAGACCACAGAGGAAATGTTCCTTTCCGGCCCTGACGACGATGAAGATCTCGAGGGGAACGAATAAGCAGCCGCAGACGGCAAATAAACTGTTCACAAACGTAACGAGCGCTTCACACGCAGAATGTGCGGGCGTTCGTTTTTTGCTTGCGGCCGTCGAGCTACGCCTGAGCCTGCCTGCGGTGTCGGCAGGCTTTTTTTAATGAGGAAGTCGATGGGTAGTGTCAAGAGTTTTTCGCAAATTGGTTTGCAGACTCTGTGGTGAATGAAGTCAGCCAGCAAAGGAGGTGTC
>CALXEH010000008.1 GCA_944387285.1 uncultured Oscillospiraceae bacterium
CACTTCTGGCAGGTGCAGACGCGGCGGCGCGGCGGGGTCTGCTCGCCGGTGAAGTAGGGCTTCATCGGCGCCATGCCCGAGTTTATGAGCAGCAGCGAGGGGTCGTTCTGCGGTATAAGCGAGAAGCTGGGCAGCCGCAGATGCCCCTTGGATTCAAAAAACGAGAGAAACATCTCCCTGAGTTCATTCAGACCAAATGCCTTCATATTTACCTCCCAAGGACAAATATCCGTATTCCATCATAATAAACACCAGAGGAAAAATTGTCAAGGCGCGCCGTAAAAAAACGCGCCCCTGGCGGGGCGCGTCAGCCTGCGGCGAGGCCCTTTTGGGCCCCGCCGCTCAGTCTGCCTCGCGCATCCAATAGCCTACGCCTATCTCGGTGAAGATGTACTGCGGCTCGGCTGGGTTTTTCTCCAGCTTACGGCGGATATTCGCCATGTTGACGCGCAGTATCTGCCGGTTTTCCTTGGTGCTCAGGCCCCAGAGCTCGCGGAGCATGTAGTCGTAGGTCAGCACCCGGCCCGCGTAGAGGCCGAGCATGGACACTATCTTATACTCGTTCTGCGTCAGGTGCACGCTCTCCCCGTCCACGAAGACGCGGCGCTTGTCGTAATCTATCTCCAGGCCTCCGGCCTTAAACTTGCCGCTCGTCGCCAGGCTGCTCGACGTGGCGCCCGTGCGCGTGTGGCGCAGAGCCGTGCGTATCCTCGCCATCAGCTCGGAAGTGCCGAAGGGCTTTGTGATGTAGTCGTCCGCGCCCAGGTCCAGGGCCTCGACCTTGTCCCGCTCGTGCGTGCGCGCAGAGACCACTATGATGGGCAGGTGCGTCCACTCGCGTATGAAGCGCAGCACCTCCACCCCGTCCATGTCCGGCAGGCCGAGGTCCAGTATCACCAGGTCCGGGCAGTGCGAGGTCACCAGCGTTATCGCCTTCGCGCCGCTGTTGGCCGTTATCACGTCGTAGCCGTTTGAGCTGAACACCGTGGTCATAAAGCTCAGTATGCCCTTCTCGTCCTCGACTATCAGTATTTTGTCCTTTGCCGGCATTTGCCCGGCCCCCCTTTCTGCTTTTATTCCGACAGCGGCAGGTCGAACCAGAACACCGCGCCGCCGTCCGGCAGGTTCGCTGCCGTCAAATCCCCGCCGTGCGCCTTGACTATCGTGCGGCAGACCGTCAGGCCTATGCCCATGTTGTGCCGGCCATTTGAATCCACGGGCGCGGCGCCCCGGGGCTTGTCCTCAAAGAGCCCGGGCAGCGCCTGCTCGTCGATGCCCCGGCCGTCGTCCTCCACGGCGAACTTCGCCCGGCCCGCCTCCGACGTGACCTTGACCGTTATCCGCCGCGTCGTGCGCCCGTGCTCGGCGGCGTTCTCCAGCAGGTTCGTCAGCACCTGGCAGATGAGCACGGCGTCCATGGGCACGAAGAGCACCTCCTCGGGTATGCAGGTCTCCACCGCTATATCGGGCCGCAGCTTGCGGAACTTGCGCACCGCGTCGGCCACGACCTCCTCCACCGCCTCCGGCGTCTTTTGTATCTGCGCGTTCTCGCCGCCCACGCGGGTGATGGACAGCAGGTTCTCGACCATGCGTATCAGCCACTCGGAATCGTCCCGGACGCCGAGCAGCAGCTCGCGGCGCTTGTCCTCGGGCAGCTCGGGGCTGTCCAGCAGCACGGCGGCCGCGCCGGCAATAGAGGTCAGCGGCGTGCGCAGGTCGTGCGAGACTGAGCGCAGCAGGTCGGCGCGCACCTTAGCCTTCTCGCCCTCGAGCCGCAGCCGCTCCTGCTTTTTGACGTTGGTGGTCAGGGCGCTGGTGCTCACCGAGACGGTCAGCATCGTGACAAAGGTCAGAGGATAGCCCGCAATGGTGAAGTTGAATTCCATGAAGGGATAGGTGAACACGAAGTTCACGAGCAGCACGGCGGCCACGCTCGCCGCAATGCCCCAGGCATAGCCGTCCGTGAGCCTGGCCACGATGTGGACGCAGAGCACGAAGACCAGCGTGCTGGCGGCAGAGCTCCTGGCCAGGCCGTTCAGGCTGAAGCAGAGCAGCGCCGTCAGCGCCAGCGCGCCCAAGGTTATAGCCATGTCCTGCCAGAGCCGCCGTCCGCGCTCCATTCCCCTCACCTCTTTATCACTATAACACAGCATCCATAAAGATGGCATTAAGAAAATATCCCTCGCGCCCGTGCTGGATATGCACAGGCTCGAGGGACGGCGGCGCGGCCTTCAGCGGGACAAGGTAAAGAGCGAGTAAAAGCAGCCCCTGCGCTCCATCAGCTCCGCAAAGCTGCCGTACTCCGCGATGCGCCCGCCCTTCATCGCTAGTATGCAGTCGTAGCGGCCCAGCAGCCCGGGCTCGAGGTCGTGGGTGACGACGATGCGGGTCATGCCCTCCAGCCCGAGGATGGCGGACGAGACCTGGAAGGCCGCCGCCGGGTCGAGCGCGGCCGTCGCCTCATCGACCAGCAGCACCTGCGAGCGCTTGAGCAGGCTCCGGGCGATGGAGACGCGCTGTTTCTCGCCGCCGGAGAGCCCGGCGCCGTTTTCGCCGCAGAGGTAGTCCGCGCCGTGGCCGGCCATGAGCAGGGCCAGCAGGGTGGATTTGCCGCTGCCCGAGGCACCGACGACGGCGTAGCTCCTGCCCGCCTCAAAGCGGAAGTCCAGCCCGCTCAGGGCCTCGCCGCCCGGGCCGTAGCTGAAGGAGAGGCCTTCGAGCTCGATGCCGCGCTCGAGGCGGCCTACGAGCCCGCCGCCCTCGTCCCGGACGTTCTCGCCCAGCGCGGCGGCGAGCCGGTCTATGAGCGCGGCCGCGGCCCTCCTCGCGGCCAGCTGCTCAGGCAGCTGGCGGATGGGGTTTATGATGCTGGCCGTCAGGTCGATGAACACGATGAGCACGCCCGGCGTGATGCCGCGCCCCGACAGAGCCAGCCAGGCCCCGGCCAGGAAGGTGCCGAGCTGCGCTGTGACGCCCGCCGCCCCTGCCAGCGTGCCGATCACGGTCATGAGCCGGCGCTTTTCGCATTTTGCGCGCTCCATTTCGCCGCAGCTGCCGGCAAACAGGCCGCAGATGGCCGCCTCGGCCTTGAAGCTCTTCATGACGGGAAAGCCGCTCAGGCAGTCCTTCAGCGCGGCCACAAAAGCGCTGCTGCGCTCGGAGACCCGGGCCTCGGCCCGCTCCGCCCGGCCGCCGGCCGCGAGCGCCGCGCCGGCGGGCAGCAGGAAAAAGGCGCAGGATATGAGGGTCATCGCCGGGCTGTAGGCCAGCATCATGGCCAGAGCGCCGGCAAAGGACACGGCGTTCAGGATGAGGTCGAACTGCGTCTCAAGCCAGCTCTTTTCTATGGTCGCCGCGTCGTTCGAGAGGGCTGACAGGTAGAGGGCCGTGTTCTCCGTGCCGAAGGCAGCGATGCTCTTCTGCGTCAGCCTTTGGAAGGCGAAGCACCTGTACTGCTCCATGGCCCTGCGCAGGAACTGCGGCTTTGAGCAGAGCTCCAGGGCCTTGACGGCCGGGACTAGCGCCACGGCCGCGGCCGACAGCAGGGCCAGCTCGGTCAGGCCCATGGCGCCCGGCACGCCGGAGACCGAGTCGAGCATCTGCTGCAGCAGCCAGGCTAAGGCGAGGTTCAGCAGGGCCATCAGCAGCGTGGAGAGCGCGGCGAGGGCAAAGCGGAGCCTGTTGCCGCGGTAAAACTGCGCGGTGAACTCCCTGCGCCTAGCCCTCATCGCGCACCTCCTGCCAGAGCCGCGAAAACTGCTCGCAGCCGAAGTCGGAGACGACTTTGGAGACGCCCTCGGCCGCGCTTGGCCCGAGGTCATCCACCTCGGAGGCCACGGTGCCCTCCGCGACGAAGCGGAGGCTGGCGGCGTCGTAGCGCGGCTCGGCGTCGAAGCCCAGGGCCAGCCGCTTTGCGTCGCGCAGGCAGCGCGCGGCCTCCTCCCGGCTGCCCAGCTGCATGTGGGCATAGGCCATTATGGCCCGCAGGGCGGCCTCGCCCTTGTCTATGCAGCAGGCCCGGCCCGGCCGGCGCAGCCCGGAGAAAAAGCCGGCGGCCCATTCCAGGATGTCCAGGGCGCTGCGGTAGTCGCCCGCCTTGATGTAGACGTTCACGAAGCCGATGACGACCTGCATCTGCGCGACCGAGAGGTCCAGCAGGCCCAGGGACAGATATGGCAGCGCGCCCCGGGTGTCGTTGCCCGAGGAGGCCAGCGTCTTGCCGATGAGCGGGTGGTTCAGGCGGCAGGCGTTGTGGGCCTTCAGGAGCTCGACGCCCCTTTCCCATTCGTCCAGGGCGAGGTGTACCTCGGCCAGCTCGCGCCAGAGGGAGAGCTCGCTTATCTCCGCATCCCGGTTCTGAGGCAGCAGCCGGCTGGCCCGGTGATAGAGCGAGAGCGCCCTTCTGAGCAGCGCCGGCTCGTTTTGGCAGACGTCCCTCACCTGGTAGACGGCGGCGCTGTAATAGACGGCCTCGAAGCAGTTCGGATAGCGCTGCAGCGCCTTTTCCGCGTCCTGCAGCGCGCCCTCCGCCTGCCTGTCGTGCACATAGCCCCTGAGCCTTTCGACCGTTGCGGCCCTGCTGTTGTCACGGGACTCGTAGCCCACGAGCGCGTCGAGGGACAGGTCGAAAAGGTCGGCCATGTCCACGATGAGGCCGAGCTCGGGCGTAGCCGCGCCGGTTTCACGAACTTAAAGACACTGGTTTACGTTCAATCAATTTTACCGACGAAGCGGTAGAAGATTTCTACTTCCTGTTCACGGGTGCCGTCGGGTTGTTTGACGGCCTCGTGGATGAGGATTTTCTCTATGAGCGTGTTGAGCAGTTCGGCGGTCAGCTCTGTCGGGTCGGTGTATTGACGTATGAGCTTGACCCACTTTTCGGCGTCTGCTGTTGTCTGCTCTTGAGCGGTGAGCTGTGCTTGCAGGGCTACAATCTGCTCGGTCAACGCTTGCTGTTCAGTCTGGTACTTCTGCGAGAGCATGTTGAAGTTGTACTCCGTGATGCGTCCTGCGGCCCAGTCCTCGTACATCTTGGCGAACAGGCGGTCAACCTCGGCCTTGCGCTTTTCGGCCTTGGACAGCTCGTTGGCCTGTTTCTTTGATGCTGCCAACCGTTCCTTATCTCCGGTTTTAAGAAGCCGTTGAAGCAGAGCATCCTCGTCAATTTCGGCCTGTTTAGCCCAGTAGCGGACTCTGGCGAGAACGTAGGTGTAGAGCACGTCGTAGCGGATGTAGTGCGGTGTACAGTGCCCCGTGCCTTGCCCGTATTTACTGCAACGGTAGATTCCGTATGGCGTCTTGCTCTGAGTTTTCAAGGCATATGCCATTGACCAGCCGCAGTCAGCGCATTTGATGAGCCCGGCAAATATCTGCCTCGTGCCGTCTTTCATTTTGCGTCGGCGGTTGGCGATTTGCTCCTGTACCTGCTCGAACACGTCTCTGCTGACGATGGCCTCGTGCGTGTTTTCGATGCGCTGCCACTCGTTTTCAGGTTTCCGCACACGCTTCTTATTCTTGTACGAGATATTCGTTTGGCGGTTGTGGATGGTGTTGCCGATGTAGGTTTCATCCTTGAGAATGGATTTCACCTGTGCAATAGTCCAAGCATATTGTTTTTCCGATGATGCATCAGCATAGATATTTGCAAACGTGCCATATCTCGAGTAATTGAGCCAACCGGGAGTCGGCACCTGCTCTTTTATGAGCTTGTGAGTTATGCTCGCGGCTCCTGCACCGTGGAACGCCATATCGAAAATCTTTTCGACGATCCATTTCGTTTCCTCGTCGATGACGAGGGCATTTTTCTTATCCGGGTCACGCTTGTACCCGAGCGGCGCATAGGCAAATATCCGCTCACCGTTTGCAAACTTGGAGTGCAGCGCGGCCTTAACCTTGCGGCTTGTGTCTTTCGCAAACCACTCATTAAATAAGTTCTTAAAGGGAACGAAGTCGCTCAACCCGCGTTCGGTGTCCTCGTTTTCGGTGACGGCGATGTAGCGTATCTGCTTCTCCGGGAACACGAACTCGAGATAGTAGTCCATCATCACGTGCTCTCGCCCGAAGCGGGACAGGTCTTTAGTGACGATGCAGTTGACCTTGCCGGCATCTACATCTGCCATCATGCGTTTGAACGAGGGACGCTCGAAGTTCGTTCCGCTCCATCCGTCATCGACGTACTCTTCAATGACGTGCAGGCCGTTGTCTGCGGCGTATTTGCGCAGAATCGTGCGCTGGGTTTCAATGCTCACGCTGTCGCCGTAGCTCTCATCGTCGCGGCTCAGGCGCATGTACAGTGCTGTGTTGTAAATTTTAGGCTGTTTCAAATTAACCTCCTTTGTGTGAAACAGCCCGCGCTTATAAGTATATTATACCGCGAGCGCTAGCTGTCCGCAATTACTTATTGGGCGGCGTAGTCTATTACGTTCTCGATGAGTGCACCAACCGGCTTGCCTGTGTTCGCAAAATGCTCGCAGACTTTCAGCCGCGAGCCTCCGCAGTAGAAGTAAGTCTCGCCGTCCTCGTCCACGGCGTAGAACGAGGTGTTATCCAGCGTGGGTTTTGGCTCACGTTCTGTCGCCCACTGTTTGAGCAGCTCTTTGGGTGGTGTATCGATGTAATCCGTGTAAATAATATTTTGCCTCCTTGTTGGATTCTCAAAGGTCACCTGAGCTGACCTTTGCGTACGCTTGTACGCATGTACGCTTGTTTTGAATTGCTACACGTTTTTCGCCTCCTCGCAGGGACGTGAAAAGAGCACCCGGCTGTCAAGCTGGGTGCTCTTTGGATTCTTGAATGTTCAGTTTTTCTTTGCAGCTTCATTGTACCATCGATTCTGAAAACGCGCAAGAGCAAAACTTTTCGCTTCTGGCTGCGACGGTTGCGACGGTAAAATAGGCGGTGGCAAAGTAACCGTTGCAATCGTCGCAACCGTCGCGCTTTCAGTTGGCGGTGACGATGGTGACGATGAAATAAGAGGTGTTAAAGCATCGTCACCATCGTCACCTATCGTCACCGTGGCCTCGCGTTTTAGGTGAAAGGGCTACGGCGCGGCACGGTAGCCCTCATCTGGGGGTTGACGCTTCGGTACACCCTGAGCATAACGATGAGCTACGCTGAAATGGCGCAACCACATAAAATGCGCAACTGACTCAAATCATCCGTACGAGCGTACAAGCGTACGGGGATGCGCTTTCTGCGGAAAGCGTAATAATCCACTATGACACTTTCAGCCTGATGGCTGCAAAGTGCCGTGGGCTCTCCGAGGGAGCGCGGAACATGGGCGTTGTATATGGAGCTTTACGCTTAATCGCTGCGTACGTACGTACCAGCTGGCTCGCTCGTGTACGTACGTACATAGCGAATCGCCCATAAACTCATATATGCACGTGACAACCGTGACGGCCGTGACAGCTAAACTAAAGGTGCAAAACATCGTCACGGCCGTCACAGCCGTCGCGTAAAACCAAAGCGCCCGCATGGGCGCGACGCCGAAAAAACTTTCGACCTCGAGGTCGGGAGCTTTTGAGTTTTCAGGGTTTGGGATGAAATACCAACAAGTAAAATGGAGCGCGGGAACAACCCCACGCTCCATGCGATTCGAGGCTTTGGGGCCCTCGAATCACTGCTTGCCCCTCCCACATAACAGGAATAGCCGCCATGCGGCGCAAGGGCTTTGCCCTTGTACGGAGCGCAGCGACGCAAAACATTCGGCACTCGAGCGCCGGGCTGTTTCTCGCACATACATGACCATGTATAGAAGTGCGCCGTTGGCTGAGATATTGCTTATAATCTTGTTAGAGTTAAAAATGCTTAAACAACCCATCGATTATTAACCTGTGTTAATGACCGTCAATGCGTAATGTGGTAAAATTAAGTTAAAAATCCCGGGAGGATTTTGGCATGGATGAAATTGCAAGAATGCTGGAGTATCTGCATTTGCTGAACAATCCAAATGCAGATACTTATCGCTGCCTTGCTTCGCTCCATACTATCCCCGCGCGCACTCTGGTGGCAGGACCCGAGGAAGAGAATGCAAAGGTTATTTTCCTCGTTTCCGGTCTATTGCGAGGCTTTCTTGTGGATGAATCAGGCGCCGATTTTTCTGACTGTTTTGTTTTTCAGTATGGTGATTTCAGGCTGACCTCCCTCCGCGGTGAGCGCCGCGTGGTGAAGTACTATGTGGAGACGCTGGAAGAAACCGCAGCAATCAGCTTTGACGCGGCCGACTTAATGCCTTACATGGTAAAGGATCCGGAATTTGTGCGCACAGCCATGAAAAGCGCCTCTGAGGTTTATGCCGAGCATATACATCACAAACACATTCTGTGCCACACCAGTGCGTCGGAGCGATACAGATGGTTTTTAAGTAACTACCCCGGCCTTATAGACCGAGTGCCGCACAGGCATATTGCATCTTTTTTGAACATGACTCCCGTTACGCTCAGCAGACTGCGCCGCGCGGAACGGGAAAAATGATACAAAAAGCAAAAGAGGGGAAAATATGAAGAAAAACATTAAAAGACTGACTGCATACCTGCTTGCGCTTATGCTCATGCTGAGCATGTGCGCCACGGCGTCCGCGTCGTACAGCGTGGAAGTGGTCGATGACGGCGAGGTAACGACTGTAGAGGTGATCTCGAAGCCTGTGGACGTGGTGTATGACGTCCGGACCGGGATCCTCACATGGAGGCTCGACCATCCGGACAAAACGACCAAAACGACCGGCAACTTTTCTCTGCAGCTTGTGTACGCCAGCGTCGGAAAGAACTACACCTACGTTGTCGACACGGATGACATGGACGGCGGCTCATATATCGTCGGTTCGGACGGCGACGTGTATGTCACCACATCCGCCGGCTCAAGCTCGAACGATTACGTCTTTGGATCATACACAAAATATTCAGTCTCACTGACGAACGTCGAGCCAAACATGGCCGGGTTCTATACATATCATTTCACTCTGCCCTCAGACTTGGCGGCCGGGGAGTATTTTATCTGCGTCGAGAACGTCGACGCCAGTTCGGACAAACCTTACTACAGAGCTTGCGACACGTCGAACCGCTTTACCATCCCCTCCACGGGGGATACCGCGCCGTACACGGTTAACTTTGAAGCAAACGGAGGCCGTATAACTGAGTTTGAAGGGGTAAAAATCCCGTACCCTCTCAGCGACAGCTTCGTCATGGACCCCAACGGAGTTATCGGCATCGACAGCAAAAGCGGCGACGCGTGGACCCGCACCGACGCCGGCGGGCGGCTGTACAGTCTGCCGAAGGCCGAGCGTGATGGCTATGTTTTCGAGGGCTGGTACGACAGCAGCGGCAACAAGCTCACCACATCCACCGCACATGGATCGGATCGTAACTATGTTGCAAAATGGTCGGAAATAACCGACGTCTACACCGTTACCTTTGACCTGAACGGACTGAGCGGCACAGTTCCGGAACCGCAGCAGGTTAAAGCCGGCGGCACTGTAGAGCTTCCGGACTTCACGGCACCGGATGGATACAGATTTCTCGGCTGGTGTTATACCCCTGACGGCAACCTGAGCAACCTTTGGAACGAGGACAATCCTGTCAGCACGGACATAACTTTATATGCGGTCAGCGAGGTGGATCGCTTCAGCTTTCTTAATACTGCCTCTGCCTTCGGCCGCAGCAACTACGTCATCACCGGCAAATATCTCGAGGCGCTGCAGAGCAGCCTTAATGCCGCCGAATGGGCAAGTGTGAGTGCCCTTATGAACAGCAACTGGGGAGGCTCTTGCTACGGCATGTCTGCTCTCTACTGCCTGCGCTGGGCCGACAGAATGGACCCCGGGTATTTCCAGTCGGGTGCGGAGTATCTATTTGATCTCGCTACCCCGGCCTCCAGCCAGACTGTATTCAATCTGGTCAATTATTACTTCCTGCAGCAGGCCACACCGTGGGGAGCCGCCAGCTACTATCCCAGCCAACAGGTGACAGGCAAATATAACGCTGATCTTGTCTCGGCCCTCAGCGGCGGGAGCGGCCCGGTGCTTATTTCGTTCGTTTTCGGCAACAGATACTTTACTGCTGCAGAGCTGTATGATCACGACGCGGACATAAAGGGGCACGCCATAGTCGGCCTAAGCTGCAAGACGAACAGCAACGGCTCCCATGAGATCCTGGTTTGGGACCCCAATCTGCAGACAGTGGACAAATTGACCGTAAGCAGCGACAACAAGACGCTCAACTTTGATGCCGGTGGATATACATATGCGCGCGTGTGCGCCATACAGCCTGTGAGCAGCTGTGCAAGTACCTTCGATAAGGTAAACATCCAGAAATATCTTTCGGGAAGCACGTCCGGGAAGGCAAGCAGCGGCATGTATACCCTTGAAACCACTTTAAGCGACTTTACTCTTACGGCTGCAGACGGCAGCAAAGCAATTTTCAAGAACGGCGCGCCTGTCTCCGGTTCGTTGAACGTCGGCGTTAGCCTCATAGTCGGAGGCAGCGCGGCATCTCGCTATGTTCTGCCGGCCAGCAGCTCGTACTCTATCAGCACCGACCGGGACGTGACCGGTGAGGTCGCTATCTCGGCGGGCGGCACTTATGTAGAGCTGGAGAGCAAGGGATTCAACGCTTTTAGCATTTCAGGCAGCAGCGTCAGCGTATCTGCTGCCAGCGCCGGGCAGCAGAACATCTCTGTCACTGCCGACAAGCTGGGCAGCACATGGAACAGTGTAACGGTTAGTGCAGCGGATACGCGCCTCACCCTCGACGTGGGCGATTCGTCTGTAAAGGTCAGCTCTGCCAACAACGTCAGCGCCACAATAGTCGGCAGCAACGTGTACACGGATAAGAGCAGCGGTGCCAAGTCGGTAGCGGTCACTCCCGGCGGCGTGACTGTGTCGACAGCCTCCGACAGCCTGAGCGGCACGGAAGAGACGCCTGTGCGGTTCACGGACGTGCCCGACGGCGCGTATTACGCCGACGCCGTCAGGTGGGCGGTCGAAAACGGCATAACCTCCGGCACCGGAGAAAACACGTTCAGCCCGGACGCTCCGTGCACCCGCGCACAGATGGTGACCTTCCTCTGGAGAGCCAACGGAAGTCCCGAGCCGAAGGACTCAGGTAACCGGTTCTCCGATGTATCTGCAGGAGCTTACTATTATAAAGCAGTTCTCTGGGCTGTTGAAAACGGCATAACCACCGGCACCGGGGCAACAACGTTCAGTCCGGATGCAACCGTCACGAGAGGGCAAACTGTAACCTTCCTCCATCGTGCGGCGGGTTCGCCCCAGGCAAGCGGCAGCAGGTTTTCAGACGTGGACAGTGACGCATACTATGCCGCCGCCGTGGCATGGGCCGTCGCAAACGGAATTACCGACGGTGTCAGCGCAACGTCGTTCGCCCCCGGAAGTCCATGCACCCGCGCACAAATAGTCACTTTCCTATATCGTGCTAAGTAATCTATAGTGTACCAAAGGCTCAGAAGGATCAAACCTTCTGAGCCTTGTCTATTTCTTTTGGCAGTATCCTGCTGATACAATTGTAATATCAATCATTCAATTTGCAAATCAAAAAGCGCGGGCTGCGTGTCTTTAACTGCGTGAAACGCCCTGCTCCCACTTGGATACGGCGGCGAAGCTCACGCCCAGGGCCTCCGCCAGCTGCTCCTGAGTCATGCCGTTTTCCCGGCGCAGCCTGCAGATGTTTTGTGAAAGCGAAGTTTTCATATGACCCCTCCCCTTTTTCCAACATTCTAACACGGGCCGCGCGCCAAATACATGCACGGGCAGTACAATCAGTCCAGCTTTTCCAAAACCGCCGGTTCAATCGGTGGGACAGTCGCCGGCTCCGGGCCCTTACCGCCCGTGCGGGCATAATAAAAGAAGCCGGCAGCATTTGCCGGCTTCCCTCGCGTCTGCCTGCCGCCGGCATCAGCCGCGGCAGAGCATGCAGCGCTCAGATCTTATGCTTTTTGTCGTACATCGGGAAGAGGATGATGCACGCGACGGTGCAGGCTATGAGGCCGTAGCCGGCGACGGCGAACTTGTTGCCGACATAGGCGACCATATCGTTCGGGTCCACGCCGATCTTCCCCAGGGCGTCGAGGATGTACTGGGCAAGGAACATGAAGCCGTTCATGAAGCCCATAAAGAGGCTCATTGCAATGGGCACATACTTGGGCGGGGTGCGGATGGAGATTGTCGCCACGAAGTAGGGCGTGAAGCAGCCGGTGCTGGCGCCCATGAGGAACTGAGCCACGATGAAAACCGTCACATTGGGGATGTAGGCTATCAGCAGGCTGCCAATGGCATAGCCCAGCATGCCGACCACAGGCACATAATTCTTCAAAGGCTTGCTATAATACCTGTAAAGCAGGCCGCTCACGAAGACGCCCAAGGTACCGGCGCTCATGACGACGCCGGCGAGCGATGCGTCGCCCAGCTGCAGGAGGTTTACGAAGTAATTGGACATGTTCAGGCCGGTGGCGTACTGGAAGACCATGCTTATCGCATAGAGCAGACAGAGGCCGACGGAGTAGGCCGGAAGCTTGGACTGCTTCTGCTCGAGGCTGCCAGCCGGGGCTTCGGCCGTAGGAGCGCCCGCCGCAGCCGCCGGGGCCTCCTGGGGCGCGTCCTCTTTCTTGTTGGGGAAGAGGATGGCAAACAGTATGGTAGTCGGGATGAGTATGAAGCCAAGGAAATAGGCGTGGTTCCAGTTCTCGCCGCCGTTGGCCGCAGCGAGCTTGCCGCCGACGATGTTGTAGAATATGGTGCCGCCGTAGGTGAGCGCGTTCACCACAGCCATGACATTCGCGCGCTTTTCTGCCTCAACGCGCTCGGCTATGAGCGAGTTCTGAAGCGTGCCGCAGCTTCCCTGGCACAGGCCGCAGAGCACGGCCGCCGCCATGAGCAGCGTTATGCTCTTCGAGCCCACAAAGGCATAAACGGCCACGGACAGTATCATAAAGCTGTAGCTCACTATGAGCAGGACCTTTTTGTTCGCCTTCATCGAGATGGGGCCTATCAGGAAGGATACCACCAGCCCCACAAGTGAAGGCAGCGTCAGCAGCAGTGTCACCGTCGAGGACGGGACGTTCGGGTAGGAATTGAGTATATAGGCCATCGAGACGATGGTTATATAGCTGGTGGAGACAAAGGTGCAGGCTATGTAAATAGCCGCGACCGTCATTTTGCTTTTCCGCAACTGCATTTTCTGTCCTCCTTTTTTCAGACACATTCCCGCTGTCAGGCCTGCGGGATGGCCTCGCACAGCTGGATGAGGTTATAGTCGGAATCGCGGAAGATGAAGCTCTTGGTCACGTCCCCAAACTTCCATATGAAATCCGTAGTGGTCTCGTAGCCGGCCGCACGGACTTTTTCAAACCATTCCTCTATGTTGCTGACCGTGAAGGCCAGCTCGTTGAGCCCGGTGTACGCATAGCTCAGGTACTCCCTCGGGGTCTTTTTGCACTCCGGCGTAAAGGGCTCCTGCAGCTCGATGATCGCGCCCTCGTCGCTGGCCAGCAGGATGAGGTGCGTGTTCACATTTTCAACGCCATAGCAGGTGTCCTGGGTCTTCTTGTCTATGAATACACCGTCGGGGCAAGGCGAGTCGAAGACCACTTTGAAGCCAAACAGATCCCTCCAGAGCTTCAACGCCTCTTCCATGTCGCTGACTACCAACATTACATGGTTAAAGTTCATTTTTTGCACTCCTATTACGTTTTGTTGAGTTTTGCACATGGCCATTTCATTGACATACTTTTAACCTTGTTTTATGATTTCATCGTAAGTGTCGGGTTTTCCTACAGTTTTAATGACATATGTGCGAGAAAGGAGCATACGACGTTGCAAAACAAGACAAGGTCAAAGGCCAGCGGTCGAACGAAAAAGATGATAGCCATGTCGCTCAAAGAGCTGTGCAAGACAACTTCTTTGCGCAAAATAACGATACGCGACATCGTGGAGCATTGCGATATCAATCGCAGCACGTTCTATTACCACTTCGTCGACAAGCAGGACGTCATAAACTACGTCTACCATGTCGAAGTCACGCAGCCGCTCCGAGAGTGCTTTTACCCGGGTTCAGAAAAGTGGGACGAGCTCACTCTGTATTCCCTTCAGCTGATGTATAAGTCCAAGGATTTTTACAGCCAGGCCTTCAGGATAACAGGCCAAAACGACATTCAGAGCTTTATACTGAGCGAAGTGCTTGAAAATTGGCGTATCGTTGCGGACAGGTCACTCCGCAGTCTGGATCTCATCGCCGAGGGCTCAAGCCTGAAAGACCTGTATTACCTCTCGGATTATCTTGCCTACGGCGCTTTCTCCATGATGAAGACCTGGGTGCTCGGCGGGATGGAAGAGCCGCCCGAGCGCATTGCGGGGCTGCTGGAACTCGCCGGGACCATGGGGATGAACGCCTACGGCGTGGTCGTTAACCCACCGCAGGAAGACTGAAGGCCTATGCGTCGTGGCCGGCGTAAAAGCCGCTGTTCACGGCGCTGAAGACCTTGTCCACCCTGACAGCGTCCCCGGCCCTGCAGACGCGCACTCCTTCGGCCTCGAGCTTGCCGGCGAAGTCCGGGCACCAGCTGCTTTGGCCTATGGCACAGACGTAGATATCCGCCTTGAAGCACTGCTCGCCTTCGGCCTCATTACTGTAGTGGACGCCCTCCTCGTCCACGGACAGTACGGTCGTGGAGACCTTGGAGCTTATGCCCTTTTCTGCGAAATACACTATCGTGTCAAGCAGGTTCAGCGGCGCGGCCCCGGTGCCGACCATGGGCAGCATCTCAAACACCGTGACTTCACAGCCGTGTTCGTTAAGGTATTCGGTCGTCTCGCAGCCCACCATGCCGCCGCCGAGCACGGCTGCGGTTTTGACCCCGCTCAGGTCGGTCTTCCCGCTCAGGACGTCCCAGGGCCTCACGAGCTCTACGCTTGAAGGCAGCTTGTCCATCATCGGCACGGCACCCGTTGCCATGACCACGAGGTCAGGTTTCAGGGCCTTCACGTTTTCATAGTCCGCCTCGCAGCCCAGCCTCATGTCAACGCCCAGCTTGGTGAGCTGGCGCTCGTACCAGTCCACGATCAAGCCCATGCGCGACTTATTCGGCGGCATCTTGGCGTAGTTTATCTGCCCGCCCAGCCTTTCGGCCTTTTCAAACAGGGTCACCTTGTGCCCTCTCAGGGCCGCGGCACGGGCCGTCTCCATGCCGGCGGCGCCTCCGCCTGCGACGACGATGTTCTTTTTCTCCGCGGCGGGCGCCTGCTCATCTATGCGGTACTCCTTGCCGACTATCGGGTTCACGGCGCACTGCAGTGCCTGCCCCTGGGCTACCTTGATGATGCAGCCCTCAAGGCAGTTTATGCATGGGCGCACATCCTCCCATTGCCCGGCCGCGACCTTGCTGCACCAGTCGGCGTCGCAAATGAGCGGCCTGCCCAGGCAAAGCACGTCGGCCTTGCCGCTTTCGATATACGAATCCATAAGATCCGGGGTGCGGAGCTTGCCCGTGGTAAACACGGGTATGTTCAGCACCTTTTTTGCTGCCAAGGCGAGATAGACACGCGCGCCCTCCGGGTGCTTGTGCGTCTCTACAAGGCGCGAATCCCCAAAGGCAGTATGTCCGAGGCTGGCGCTTATGTAGTCTGCGCCGGCATCTGCCATCATCTGAGCCAGCTTCAGGCCCTCGTCCATATTGTAGCCGCCCTCCACGGTCTCCTCGATGCCGAGCCTTATGCCGCAGACGAAGTCGGCGCCGCAGGCGGCCTTTATGCCGCTTATTATCTCCACGGCAAATCGCGCCCTGTTCTCCAGGCTGCCGCCATATTCGTCGCTGCGGTGGTTGCTGTACGGCGAAAGGAAGCCGTTGACGAGATAGGCATGCGCGCCGTGTATCTCTACGCCGTCCGCACCCGCGACTTTTGCGTAGACCGCCGCGGTAACAAATGCGGACACCAGTTTTTTGACCTCGTCGTTTGACAGCTCCCTGCATGTACCTCCGGCGGCGTTCGGCATCTCCGAGGCGCTCTCGGGCTGACAGCCGTTGAGGAAAAGCGGGTTTGCCGAGTTGCCGGCGTGCATGAGCTGTATGAACAGCAAGCTGCCGTATCTGTGTACCTCCTCCGCAAGCCGGCCCCAGCCTGGGATATATTCCGCTTTGTCCAGCCGCAGGTGATGCGGAACAGAGCGCCCGGCGGGGTAGCTCACATTGGCGGAGCCGGTGATGATTATGCCGGCCCCGCCGCGGGCACGGGCGGAGAAGTATTCAAGCGCAGCCTGGCTCACAGAACCGTCGGCATTCTCGAGGTTAACGCCCATCGGAGAAAGCGCGATCCTGTTTTTTGCGATTTTAGAGCCGATCTTGATCGGGGTGAAGATGGCCCTGTCTCTTGCGTTGCCCATTTTGCCCTCCAAAAGCCGGATGTCTTACATGACGCCCAGGCCGCCGTCAACAGTTATGTCGGTGCCGCTGATGTACTCGCCGTCCTTGGAGGCGAAGAGCAGCGCGACCCTCGCGATGTCCTCAGGCACGCCCACGCGCTTGCAGGGGAAGATCTGCGCAAATTTCTCAAAGTGGTTCTCGTAATCAAAAATCTCCTTGACTGCGGGAGTGCACCACTGGAAGATCGGCGTATCAATGATGCCGGGACTGATGCTGTTGGCGCGCAGCCAGTGGTTCTGTTTCGCGGTCAGCCTGGTGAAGCGGATGACAGACTGCTTGCCGAGGCAATACATCCACTGCATGGCGTCGTCGCCGTGGCCGGAGGTGGACGCGATGTTGATGATGTTGGGCACGGAGGGGCACTTGGAATTCTTCATCAGGGGAATGGCGTATTTCGTGGTGAACTGATACGCGCGCATGATGAGATAGAAGTTCTCCTCCCACTCAGGCAGCTCGAAGTTCTCGATGGTGCCATAGGTGCCGCGGCCCGCGCAGTTTACGAGGACGTCGAGCGATCCGTCAAATTTCTCTGCGGCGAAATCGAAGATCGACTTGAGCTGGTCAAGGTCATACAGGTCGGCCTTGTAAGGGATATAGCGCTCGCCCAGCTCGGTCGTGCGGTGGAAATCACGGCCGACGCCTATTACGGTGGCGCCCTCCTCGATGAACTTCTTGGTAATGCCGAGCCCTATACCGGAGGTGGAGCCCGTTATTACGCATTTGTAGCCTTCAAGTTTTCCCATTTTGATTGCTCCTTTTCTATAGTCTTTTGATCTTGCGCGGTCTGTGCTTTGCAGGCCGCGATCACATGAACTGGGTCATGGAGGTGTGGGATGTGCCCCAGCCGCCGTCGATGAGGACGACGGAGCCGGAAATGAACCTCGCCTTGTCGGAGGCCAGATAAGCAAAGAGCCTGCCCACCTCTTCGGCGTCGCCGACACGACGGCTGGGTATCTGCCAATTGAGCTGGTCCGAACTCAGCGCGTCCCACATCTCGCCGGGGAGAAGGTTCGTGCGTATGAGGCCTGGGCACACCACATTCACGCGGATGTAAGGATTGCCGCCCTCCTCAATGGGGTCGCGAGGCGCTACCGGGATATTGTAGATGGACTGCCCGTGCAGGTTTATATACCACTGGGCGGCATGGCGGACGTAATCTACCTGGCCGGCCTTCAGCGACTCGTAAGGCACGCAGATATCGTCGATGGCGTAGGCGCCCTGCGACGCGGTGTGGAGTATGCTGGGGTTATCCGAACGGCGCAGCAGCTTCTCACAGTATTTCGTGAAGAGGGCCGGAGCCAAAACGTACATTTTAAAGCCGTTGGTATAGCCCTCCGAGGTCACGTTGCTGGGCGTCGCGGCCTCGCCCGTTGCGGCGTTGAGTATCAGGGTGTCCAGTTTTCCGAACTTCTCTTCGGCAAATTTGGCGGCGGCGATTATCTGGTCCTCCTCGCGGATATCGCACTTGAAGGGGATAAAGTGCTCGCCCAGATCCTTTGTGCGCTCAAAATTGCGGCCTATTCCGATCACATCAGCGCCCTGGGCTATGAACTCCTTTGCCGTGGCCAGGCCCATGCCGGAGGTGGCGCCGGTGATCATTGCTTTATAGCCTTTTAGCATTTCTTTTACCTCCCTGTTGCCTATAAACTACCAAATCTTGATGGTGGACAGCGCTCCGTCGATGGTAAACTCCGTGCTGTTGATTATCGGCGCGGCGTCGGATGCCAGGAAGCAGATGAGCTCCGCGACCTCTTCGGCCGTACCTACCCTGCCGCAGCCCTCTGCCGCGCACTCGGCAAAGAATTTCTGCACTTCCTCAGGGCTCATGCCTCCGCGCTCATACATGGGCGTGTCTATTACGCCGGGCGATACGCTGACCGCCCTCACCTTCCGGCCGCCGTAGCCGAGCGTGAGCTGCTTGGTGTAGAGCGACAGCGCACATTTTGCAAGGTTGAAGACCGTGTTGTTCGGCTGGACGTGCTTGTTCGTGGCGGACGACACGTTCACCACCGTGCCGTTCCCGCTCGGCGCCTTCTCAAGCAGCGGGCACAGATAGCGGCACATGAGCATCGGCGCCAGCAGGAGCAGGTCAAAGCCGTGGTGGAACTGCTCGGGCGTGATGTCGTATATCGTCGTAGGCACGCGGTCCCCTGCGCAGTTCACCAGTGTGTCCAGCTCGCCCCCGAACTTTTCAGCGACGAATTTGCAGGCCTTCTCGATCTCGTCTGCGTTCAGCAGGTCGCAGGGGCAGGGTATGAACTTCTCTCCGAGCCCGTCCGTCTTTGAGAAGTCGCGGCCAATGCCTATCACGGTCGCGCCGCGCTCCAAAAACAGCTTGGCAGCGGCAAGGCCTATGCCGGAGGTGGCGCCTGTTATCACCACTTTGTAGTTGGCAAACATTTTTTACCCTCCTGTGTTATAAAATCGTTATTTCAGCTTCCCGAGAAACTCCATTATTACATCGAAGGTGGCGTCCGCGTCCTCTATGGCCGTCATGTGGCCCAGGCCCTTGAAGATGTGCAGCTCGGCGCCGGGCACGCAGCGTGCTATGGCCTCAGTGAAGGGTACCAGGGCGTAGTCCAGCTCGCCCGCCATGGCAAGTACCGGGAAGCCCAGCCGGCGGAATTTTTCCACATAGCGGTCCTGGTCGTTGAACATGAAGCCCTCTGCAAAGTCCGCGCCGTATTTGAGAAGTGCGGAATCGTAGATCTCCTCAGTCCACCGCCAGCAACGCTCAGGCTCGCTGTTGCGCAGGAAGCCCTGGAAGAATATCCCGAGCGGGTGCTCGTTGGTCTTGGCAGACAGTTCCTTCATCATGTAGTCGTAGCTCGGCTGGCTCATGAGCCACATCTTGTTGAGGGCGCCCGGGTTGCCCACCATTTTGGGTATCGGCTTGTCGTCCCAGTCGGCGGAAGCATACTCAGGGGTCAGGGCCGTGGAGGCTGAGGTATCGGAGGCTATCATGGACAGCAGCCTGTCCGGGTGTGTGATAGCGTACCTGCATCCGACCATGCCGCCCGTGGCGTGCGTCAGCAGGTGGAATTTCTCAAATCCCATGTAGTCTGCCACGGCGGATATGTCCTCAACCATCGCCTCGATGCTGTAGTCCGGCGCTTCGCCCGGGAAACTCTTGCCGTGGCCGCGCATGTCGATGTCGCAGACGCAGAAGCCCTTTTCCGCCAGCCTTGCGGATATGCCCGTGCGGCCCCAGTAGCCGCCGTTTTCGATCCAGCCATGCAGGGTCAGGATGCCAACGCTGTTTTTGTGGCCGGTAATGTCAAAATACAGCTGCTGGCCGTTTTCTCTCTCAATGAACGGCATAACTCACCTCCATGTTTCTTCAGGGCTCGAAGCAATAGGCCGCTTCAAAGCCGTCGCTTATCGCCTCCGCTATTCTGCCGGGCGCCCTGCGGTTTTCACCGAGCGTAATGACGTTATTGAAGCAGGCGTCGAATGCGCGCAGGACGTCATCGCGCTTTTTGAGGCCCAGGGCCAGGACGACATAGTCGGCTTCGACCTCCACGGTGCTCTGGTCGGCGGTCTTCGTGAATACCGCGCCGCGCTCGGTTATGGCGCTCAGCATGTGCCCGGGCAGCTTGGCCGGGTTGTCGAGGTGGTGCTCGATATCCCGCATCATGACGTTGAAAACGCCCATGCCGATCTCGGGCAGCATATCTGCTATGGTCAGCTCCGTGACCTTGCCGCTGTGAGTCAGCATCTCCGCGGTCTCAAGGCCCGTAAGGCCGCCGCCGACCAGCACGACCCTGCCGCTCACCTCGCGTTTGCCGGTGATATAGTCGTTGGCCAGCACCACGTTTTCCCTGTCTATCCCGGGGATCTGGGGAACGAAGGGCTCCGCGCCTCCGGCGAGGAATACCGCCGTCGGGTCAAGCTCCTTGACCAGCTCAGGCGTGGCCTCGGTATTGAGCCGCACATGGACCCCGGCCCTCTCGACCTCGCCTATGAGGACGCGGGTCAGCTTGGTAAGCTTGTCCTTATAGGGCATGGTCTTGTCCGCGAGGTTCATCGAGCCGCCCAACTCCGAGCCCTTGTCAAACAGGGTCACGTCAAAGCCGCGCTGGCCCAGGATGATGGAGGCCTCGATGCCGGCCGGCCCGCCGCCGACCACGGCCACTCTGCGGCCATTGCCGTTTTTCCTGGGCGGCTCGCTGAAAGCCACGCCCTTGCCCATCCTGGGGTTCACGCTGCACCTGGCATGGGCCACTATGCCCTCGGATTCCAGGCAGTAGCAGCAGCTCAGGCAGCGCCTTATTTCCTTGCTGCGCCCTTCGCGGGCCTTGAGGCACCATTCCGGGTCGGCTATCTGCGCCCTGCCTACGGCTACGAAGTCGCTCACGCCCTCGGCCAGGAGCTCGTCGGCAAACTCCGGATCCTTAATGGTGTTCGTGCCGATAACCGGAATGCTGACGGCCTTCCGTATCGTAGCCGCGTCATTCTTGCGCCAGCCCTGCTCGAAGGAATACGGCTCGCAGGCAGTTTCGTTCGTGAAGTAGTTCGAGCAGCTGACATTGATGGCGTCAGCTCCGTTCGCCTCGAGCATTTTGGCCACTTCGACGGCCTCCGGCAGCTTGAACGAGTTCTCGTGCTCGTCGTCGTACTCGCTGGCGTTCAGGCGGACGGATACCGGGAAGTCCTTGCCGCAGGCAGCCTTGATGCCGCAGAGGATCTCGATGAGCAGCCTGGCCCTGTTCTCAAGGCTGCCGCCGTACTGGTCTTCGCGCCTGTTGAAGTAAGCGCTCAGGAATTCGGACAGCAGGTAGCCGTGAGCCGCGTGGATCTCGACCCCGTCAAACCCGGCGAGCTTGCAGAGGAAAGCCGTGGTGATAAAGCCGGTCTTGATCTCCTCTATCTCCTCCAGCGTGAGCGGGTGCGGGACGACGCCGGACAAGCCCGGGATATCGCTGGGCGCGACGATATAGCCGTTGTTGAAATCGGGCGAAAGGTTGAGTCCACCATGGTTGATCTGTGCGAACATCTTCGCCCCGTACTTGTGGACGCGGGCCAGCATTCTCTCATAAACTATGGTCCCCAGAGGGTTTGCCCTGAGCTCGCAGGGGACGAGCACGCCGTGTTTGGGCTCCACGCCGAAGCACTCGGTAATGATGAGGCCGCAGCCGCCCTTGGCTCGCTCTTCGTAGAAGAGCATCATCTCTTCGGTCGGAAGATTGTCCTGCCCGGCAAAGATCGTGGTCATAGCCGGCATGACCACACGGTTTTTTATTCGGCAATTTCCGATGTAGCCATGTTCAAAAAGCTTCTTGTACAAAACCTATACCTCCTATAAAATTGTATAATTTAAATACTAATTCTGCGTTTAGCTTAGCCTATATTGTGCCTTCTGTACACCGTCAACAAACTAACAATGTGTAATGTTCCGACAATTCATAAACAATTGTCGCAGTGATGCGTTATATCGGAAAATTCTGCTTTATGAGCAACACAAATCCGGCTGATGTATAAATCTGACCGGGACTGCGCCCGAGATGACTGCCACGGCAATATTTGCTGAGGGGCAAAAAAGCCTGATAAATCAAGGGTTTCCGGGCCTCCGGGTAGTGCTACTACACCATTACTACACCATTTGGAACCTCGGTGTGACGAACATTTTTTGATAAAACGAGGTACAGAAAATGGAATACGCGAGTGTCCCGGAGGAGCTCTGGTACGGCAATATCGAGCCGTCGGAGTATGACTGTTCCCCCTGCCAGGAATACAAAACCGCCCTCCACCTGCTCAGCCGCAACGAGGAAAAGCTCCTCAGTACCCTGAGCGACGAGCAGAAAGCCCTCTTCACCCGCTGCGCCGAAAGCCGGCGCGAGCTGCAGTCGATATCCGAGCGCCTGCTGTTCAAAAACAGCTTTCGCCTGGGCGCAAGGCTCATGCTGGAAGTCATGGAGGGGTAAGTTGATATAGAGCACCGCCCATCGGCCGTTTGGCCGATGGGCGGTGTTGTTGTCTAAGAACTTGGTCAGCGCATCAGGCACTGACCAAGTTCTTCGTGTTTTTCAACCACAAAAACAGTAGCGCAATGTAGCCGGACTTGCCCCGCCATTGCCTAAAGGCAGTTTCTCTAATTCATCGTAGCGAATTTGAACTATACTCAGTTTGCCACCTAGGCAAATCCTCGGTATTGCGTATACCTCATCGTGTGCTTCTCCTTCGCATCCACAAACACGTTCTATCGTCTCCTTCCACCGCTCGAACAGCTCCTTGTAGTCCTTCCAAATATGCCGCTGCGCGGTTTTATGCAGTCCTTCGGATTGGTGCACATATGCCACGTAGGACAATCGGCAGATATCCTTGGGTAGTTCTTGTACTCCCGGTTGCCCTCACAGCTGATTATCAGGTAGCTCAGCACATGGTGCACTTGACATATGATACAGTCGTAATATTCGTCGTACACATACTTCAACTACTTATGCCCGCCATTCATTGTCTGCGGTCGCTTGTAGAACGTAGACAGTACCCGGCCGTTCTCAAAATACCTTTACTTTCAGATATGCGATCTCTTGTAGGCTAAGTCCGTTACTATGGTCTTCGTCTCGGAGAGCACTTTCGTCACCTTGTCGTACGCCTCGTCAAAGGCCACGCTATCATGAATATTACCATGGTGTGACCACTGTCTCATGCGCGGAATCGTGCTCGTCGCAGGCCGTGTGCACCTCACTTCCTGTGCCCTCCCTGCGCGAACAGGCCTTTGTCGGGGTCTGTGGTGCTCTGGTAAACCTGTTGCGGAAGTTGTAACTCATGGTGGAGAAATAGGGCATCTCTTCCTACAGCGGCTCGACCATCTCGTACAGGCTCGTGAAATCCACGACGATATCGATCTTATGAAGCAGGTTGTCACGGGGCATGAAGTCTTCTATCCCCACAATCTCGATCAGGTCCATGACCATTTTCGCACACTCCGGCATCGCCACAACCTCCTGAGACTGTTCAACTCCATATGCGCGATAAACCCTATTTTATGCCAGCTTCCCCGACAGACTGTGCTTTGATAACATATTGTTTTCAAAGTTCTTCACGTTTAACGGAGACAAGCGCGATCGAATCGCTGCCATAATATGCTGTTCACACGCTCATTCATACAAGCGTATAACACCAACCTAAAGGGAGGAGAAGATCGCTTTTATATGCAGTCTTTTGAATTATAGGCATAACAAATTCTAAGATTACTCATAAAGGTTCTTGTACTCCTCTATCGCGTAATGGTCGGTCATTCCTGCAATATGATCACATATTCTTCTCATTAACATAATTTGCTCACGTATCCCATAAGTTTCTTTGTTAGAAAGCACTTTTTCAAACTTTGTTCGAACTGCACCCATGCCTACTTGAGCAGTTTTTTGAAAGCTCGTATACTGTTCAATATCAATCATGTACTGAGTAATAATACTATCAGGAAGTTGTTGTGGGTGGGCAAAGTATGCTTGAAATAGCTTTTTAATGATGTATTGCCCTTTTGCATTCATTCTTTCGACATCTCTAGAGTGATGAATCTTTTCACTAATAGTATTGGGGTATTGAGATTCGAGAAGTTGAATCTTTTTGTCATCCTCATCCAATTTCCCTAATTTAATAGCATCTTTGATTTCTCGCTCATTCCAGTCGTGACTAAGAAAGAAATCGTTTCTTTTACTAATATCTCCAACATATTGATTCCAAAGCATCCCTAAATTGTAAAGTGAGCACTCAATTAAACGATTTACAAGTGTATTGACCACAATTCTTGAAATATCTGCAATATATTTTGAGTCTATGACTTTCTTTTTTCTTAATGTTCTAAGTTTTGAAGAATCTTCAGTACTCATAATACTTCCTAGGTTTCTCCTAAGAGTGTTGCAAACATCAGAACCGCTCATAGCATTACCACGAAGAGCATCCTCCAGATCATGGTGCCACTGTGCAATCTCGTCAGCCTGTGCAACAACAAAGGCCTCAAAAGACCACGCTTCTTTTCCTGAAGAACCCGGAATGCTATAAAATGGTTCATACTGCTTGCAATAATCTGGCTCACAAATTTCTGTATTAACTCTGCCTTTTTTATAACAAAGGGATGAATGATGCAATATTCCCCAAAGAGTATAATTTGTCAAATTAAGACCATAGTTTCCGTAATTATTTTCAACTGATATAGCAACGCGTATACTTTGAACATTATGTTTAAATCCAAAAAGAGGGAGTTTCCGTTCGGCGCTTGAAACTAACGGAGAACCCTCAGCCATAGGAGAATTTTTGATGCTAACTTTGCTGCCTGGAACCATAATTTCATGCAAAACTTGTTCTCCTGCGTGGCCAAAGGGGGTGTGTCCTATATCGTGTCCTAAAGCGATTGCCTCTGTTAAATCACAGTCTAAACCCAATGCTTGGGAAATAGTCCGAGCTATTTGTGAGACCTCCAGAGTATGTGTTAACCGGTTACGTTGATTGTCATTTTTACCGGCCAAATAGATTTGTGTTTTTCCTGCTAGTCTACGAAAAGACCCGCTATACATTACACGATCACGGTCTCGCATAAAATCTGAACGATAAGGCGGATTTTTACTTTTAGCTTCTTCTGCTCTTGCAGCAAATTCAACAGGAGCACTAAAGTCAAAAATAGGGTATTCATATTGTAACATCAAATTCACCTCCACCCATTTTGTTTAATAATACCAAACAATAGCAACCAATTCAATATATTTCGTCATGTTCAGATTTATACTGAGGTTTTATAAAGTAATAATCGATTTACGTTTAATACTCATCCAAAAACATCCCCTCTCCTGCAACTCGCGGAATAATTTTAATGTCCACCTCAGAAATGTGGTATAACATGGAATAATAATATGTATTTGGTAAACCGCAGCGACACCAAATTGGAACGCGCGTTTTATCGTATTGGGTAGAATAAGTTTCGCAAAACCACAAAGAGACATGGTTTGCAGATCCCTGCTAGAATGAAGTCGCACACACCATTCTGAAAGGTGACAACAAACCATGTCCGAAAAGATTGTACAGCTAAATTAGGAAGTAATCAATGAACAGCTCAAGGATCTGGGGCGAGGCAGCGTAGAGGAAACCCTCAACGAGCTGCTGGAGGCCGAGGCGGATAAACTCACTCAGGCGGCTCGGAACGAACGCAATGAGCAGCTCTAAGGTTACCGCAGCGGCCATTACAGCCGCAGCCTCACTACCACTTCCGGGGATGTCACCCTCAAGGTGCACAAGCTCAAAGGGTTCTCCTTTGAGACCGCTATTATTGAGTGGTATCGCCGCCGGGAGAGCAGTGTGGAAGAGGCGCTCATTGAGATGTACCAAGCAGGTGTGTCCGTCCGGCGTGTGGAGGACATCACTGAGGCCCTGTGGGGCAGCAAGAAGTACATGAACATGAAGCACTTGGAGGCGGCCCTTGAGGGCGCCTCCATTGCTGGCTGACTTCATCACGCCCACGCTCTGAAAACCAATTTGAGAATAATTCTTGACACGACCGTTGATATAGCGCACCGCCCATCGGCCATTTGGCAGATGGGCGGTATTGTTGCGGGGCAGTCAGCAGAGCTTTGCCAAATGTGATTTCTTACAGCTAATCCTTTTTCACAAAGCTCGGCTCTCCTATTCCAAAGAACTTCTCAAAGAATACTTTGAGTTTTTCGATTATGGTCTGCTTTTTCTTGCTTCTGGCCCCATCCGCTCCAAATCTGGATACTGGAGGCATCAGCTTGTCAATTTCGGTTCCCGTGGTCTTGATTTCGCCGTCGCGGAAGGCGTTCTCTAAGAATTTCCTGGTTTCAGGCTCCCGGAGCTTTTCATCATCGATTATCTGCTTGAGCTCCCTTTCCCGCTCAACGGCAACAAATCTGTTCCAATCTGACATGACATCATCCACATCGTTGATGCCAGCTATGAAGTTTTCTATCAGCTGCTTTTTACTGCGCAGTTCCGGACTGGCATCGACAGCCTTTTTGATTGTTATCAGGACTTCCTTATCATTGCAATTGGAATCGTGGTATTTCTTTACCAGCATTAGGATATAGTCGATATTAATCTCTATCTGCCGTATCAGCTCAACTTCAAAGACTATGTCGTCAGTAATATCTTCTTTTTCTCCCCTTGGGCGTTTCTGCCATTCATCCCGCAAATCCTGATAGCGGCCAAGGTAGTCCTGCAGATCACGCTCTGAGAGCAGCTCTTTGCCCTTGAACTCATCAAAAGACAGCAGCAGATTTCGCATTCTGAGAATTGCGCCAAAAAGTATTATGAAATCTCTCTGGTTCTGCTCTCCCTCGATTTTGGGCTCAGAAAGTGAGAATCTCTCCGTAAGTTCGCTGATCATATCCACATATCCTGGTTTGTCTTTACCGTCCTGCGTGGTGTAACCATAGTAATAGTCAGCAAACTTATGGAGCAGGACAACACCGCCGGCTTCTCTGTCGCCGAACAGCGCGATCGCCGAGTCCACGCACTTTTGCAGGTTACGGAAACAGACGACGTTGCCAAAGGTCTTGATGGAATTCAATATACGATTCGTACGGCTGAAGGCTTGGATGAGACCATGCATTTTCAGATTCTTATCCACCCACAGTGTGTTCAGCGTAGTCGCGTCAAAGCCGGTAAGGAACATATTTACCACGATCAGCAGATCAAGTTCCTTGTTCTTCATTCTCAGGGAGACATCCTTGTAGTAGTTTTGGAACTTGTCGCTGTCAGTGGAATAGTTGGTGTGGAACATCTCGTTGTAGTCCCGGATCGCAGCGTCGAGGAAGTCCCGGCTGCTCTGGTCCAGGGCGCTGGTGTCCTCGCTGTTTTCCTCGTCAATGATACCGTCCGCTTCCTCCTCGTTGGCTCCATAGCTGTAAATCAGGCCTACTCGCAGCGATTTTGTCGGATCCGCGGCCATCTGCTTTTTGAACTCCTGATAATAGAGCTTAGCCATATCAACTGAAGCTACCGCAAAAATAGAGTTGAAGCCATTGAGTCTCTGCTTGCGCTTGATTTCTTCCACGGCGCCGTTTTTGCCGGAGGCCACCTCGGAAATGTTGGCTAGGGAGTTAAACATGTAGGTCTTGTCGCCGCGATAGGTTTTCTGGTCGAAGTGCTCAAGAATATAACGGGTCACAAGCTCTATCCGCTTGGGCGCCATGTAGGCTTTCTCCCTGTCGATGTCCCAGACGCTCTTGTCGTCAATATCCGGCTCGGCATCCATCGTCTTTATGTAGTCCACGCGGAAAGGCAGGACGTTCTTGTCATTGATGGCGTCCACAATGGTATAGGTGTGGAGCTGGTCACCGAAAGTCTGGGTCGTGGTGAAAAATTGCGCGCCGCTGGCGGCTCTGGCGTTTGCAGCGAAAATGGGGGTACCTGTGAATCCAAACAGGTGATACTTCTTGAAATTCTTGACGATAGCCTTGTGCATATCACCGAATTGGCTCCGATGACACTCGTCAAAGATGATGACCACCCGTTTTCCGTAGACCGGATGATTCTTCTCTTTCTTGATGAAAGTGGACAGCTTCTGAATGGTGGTTATGATGATGTGAGCGTCATCGTCCTCCAGTTGCTTTTTCAGAATGGCAGTGGAGGTGTTGCTGTTGGCCGCACCTTTTTCAAAGCGGTCATACTCCTTCATGGTCTGGTAGTCCAGATCCTTACGGTCTACCACGAACAGCACCTTGTCGATGTAGGGCAGCTGTGAGGCCAGACGGGCCGTCTTGAAGGAGGTCAGAGTTTTGCCGCTGCCGGTGGTGTGCCAGATGTAGCCGCCGCCTTCAATAGTGCCGTATTTCTTGTAGTTGTTAGCTATCTCAATGCGGTTCAGAATCCGCTCGGTGGCGGTTATCTGATACGGCCGCATTACCAGCAGCAGATTTTCGGAGGTGAAAACGCAGTACCGGGTCAAAACGTTCAAAAGTGTGTGCCGGGCAAAGAAGGTCCGCGTGAAGTCAATAAGGTCAGGGATCACCCTGTTGTTGGCGTCCGCCCAGAAGGAGGTGAACTCAAAGCTGTTGCTGGTCTTCTGCTTTTTTACTTTGCCGGATGACGCCTCACGTATGGCGTTGAAGCGGGTGCTGTTTGAGTAGTACTTGGTGTTGGTGCCGTTGGAGATGACGAATATCTGCACATATTCAAACAGGCCGCAGCCGGCCCAGAAGGAGTCCCGTTGGTAGCGGTTTATCTGGTTGAAGGCCTCACGAATGGCAACGCCACGGCGCTTGAGCTCGATATGTACCAGCGGCAATCCGTTGACCAACACCGTAACGTCATAGCGATTGTCATGTTTTGCGCCCTGGTCCTTGCTGACCTCGTACTGGTTTATGACCTGCAGGCGGTTGTTGTGGATGTTCTTTTTGTCTATGAGGGATATGTTTTTAGAAGCGCCGTTATCACGATGCAGCACCTGAACATAGTCCTCCTGGATCTTGCGGGTCTTCTCCACGATATGCTCATTGGGGTTGGCAATGGCGTCCGAGAAGAACTGCTCCCATTCGCTGTCGGTAAAAACATAGTCGTTCAGCAGCTCCAGCTGCCTTCTCAGGTTGGCAATGAGGTCAGCCTCTTTGTGGATGGGAAGGTACTCGTAGCCCTGCTGGGTGAGCATCTGAATAAACTCTTTCTCCAGCGCCGCCTCACTCTGATAGCTGTCCGAGCGCTTTTTCGCCGGCTCGTACTGAGCAACCACGGTATCTTCGGTTGTGGTAGCTATGACGTTGAATGCCTGCACACTTCTCACCTCATGTATCCAATCATTCTGGCCAGTTTAGTCTTGTCATTGTCATTGAGGAAATAGCAGATATTGCAATGTTCGACCATTTCGAATACAGCTCATCTTTATGATCCCTCACCCATTGCTGGGCAATCTGCTGCTTGCTCTTTGGTAGATTTCCCGCCAATATCTTTTGATCCTCAAGTGCAATTGAAATCTTGTATTCTCCATACTCTGCATGAATGTGAGGTACTACGTGGTTTTGCTCCATCGTATGGACAATGAATTTAATGCCATTTTGGTGACCGACTTGCCCACGTATTTCATATATTTCAAATACATTACTCAAGAACTTAACTATATCTTCGGGAATTGTATGTTTAATGCACCTATATTCTTCCATTATAGTTCCTTTCAATGCTTCTCTGGAAAAGTCAACAGCTTGTCCCGATAGTATTCGTACTGTTTGCGGCGGGCCTCGATCTCGGCGGGCAGACCGCTGGTCAGGTCGTTGCAGAGGGCGTCGAAGCGGTCGAGGATGGAGACGATGCGGAGTTGTTCTTCTATGGAGGGAAGAGGAATTGGCAACCCTAGAATTAATGAAGAGTTCAAATCGCCTCTTGCCCCCTGCTTTCTGGAGAGGAGTTCCTGATACTGACTTGCCACACAATAATACACATATTTGTATAGTGCTTTGGCATCGTCGATCTCCATGTTTAGGCAATGCTGATTTGTGGTAGTTTTAATCTTGTTAATTGCACACCGACCGGCGGAAGCACCAGAAATTGCGACAATTACGCAATTTTCCGGTATCCATTTTGCTGCCGTTTCCTTAACAGCTTTTTCTGTGATAAAACTTTGGATATCATGTATTTCATTAAATCGTACATCCTGCGTCCGAAGCCAAGGAATTGTGCCATTTTCATAATATTCACTATGACCTTTTGCAGGGGTAGCGCCGGAACAACTCTTTTTAACAATCTGCCTGAGCTCAACCCTCGGAGGATTGCATTTCGTTAGCAACTCATCCCGATAATACTCATACTGCTTTTTCCTTGCGGTGAGTTCTGCGGTGAGTTCTGCGGTGAGTTCTGCGGTGAGTTCCGTGAACTGATCCAGGATCCGCACAATTTCCCGCTGGACTTCCAGAGGGGGAATCGGAACTACAATTTCTTTGATTGCTGGTACACTGGAATGAACTACTTTACTCTTGACTTTACCTTTGCTTTTTTGCTTTTGGGCATCTGTAGTGGACAATGCATAACTCAAATATTTAGGGTCTTGATTGTGGCGCAACACAACAATATCTCCACCAGCTAAACAGCGTTCCTGCCCGATGTATGCGGAACATTTCGCAATATCTTCGACACTTTCACCAGTTATGGCAAAGAGGATATCACCGTGCTCGAAATATTTCTTGTTTGTAATTGTTGATTCGTCAGTATGCGATACACAGGCATCGAACCAAACGCCATATGTAGTGTAGATTTCACCATATCGTACACATGGAGCCCCAGCTTCTGTCACTTGCTCTCTTGTGATTCCGCTGCCTCGAAATATTTCAATGGCTATTTCGCCAATCGTTTTATATTCCACCCCATCCGGGCAAAGCTGCTGAATCAATTCTTCCAACCTGCTCACACTATCATCCTTTTCTAAAAGGCTTAAAGCCTGATGCAATTTTTCATTTGTCCTTCCGAGTCCTGATTTAATAACTTCTGATATGAGGAATCTAATTCCTCAAGAGAATCCAGAACCTTCCTTCTATAAGCTGTTTCACCAATTTGCTTTGCCTTTTCTTTTATGGTCATACTTTTAAGCACAGGATCTTCATCTGTATAGTTCCAAGCTAGCTGATACTGATAAATTGATCTCACGACATGATAATATGATGAAACAAAATCGGTTATCGGATCTGATACTTTTGCTGGAAATAGCAATTTTATCTCTTCTGCTTTTTTAATTAGTTCTACCATTTTAATTGAAAACTCTTTCCCCTCTGGAGAGCCTATGGGATACTCGATTGCATTTGATACAGATTCCAAATACAAATTTCCCATTAAAAAGTACCACGTCATTTTAATATTGAACACAAAGTCATCATTGTCTAGCAATGTGCTGTTCTCTTTCTGAGTTAAATATGAGCCAAGTAAATCTTTAATTGTTAAATAGGCAGATAAACGTCTGTCAAATAAATGTTGCTTATTGCTGACCTTAATTTGATTTTGTGTTTGCCACAAAGCAATGACAGAAACAGCAATTGCTATAACAGAAAGCCAAGTGTCTGGGTCCCTTATATAGTTTAGCAGATATTCACGCATCGCGCTCAATCTCCCCAATAATCTTATCGATCTCTGCCCTGAGCACTTCCTCCTGGGCCACGATCTGGGCTATCTCGGCATTGAGCTGTACGATGTCGATTTTCTCCCGTGTGTCCTTGGCCTCCACATAGGTTGAGACGGATAGGTTATACTCATTCTCCTTGATTTCCTCGTAGCTGGCCAGATGTGAGAAATGCGGCTCTTCCTTGCGGTCAGCAAAGGTGTTCACGATGCGGTCGATGTTCTCCGGCGTCAGCTTATTGTTGTTGGTCACCTTGATGCACTCTTTTGTGGCGTCGATGAACAGGGTCTTGTTGTCCGCTTTGTTCTTCTTAAGCACCATGATGCAGGTGGCGATGCTGGTGCCGAAAAACAGATTGCTGGGCAGCTGGATCACGCAGTCGATGAAGTTGTTGTCGATGAGATATTGGCGTATCTTCTTTTCTGCCGCGCCACGGTACATGATGCCGGGGAAGCAGACGATGGCTGCGGTACCGTTTGCCGTCAGCCAACTGAGGCTGTGCATGATGAAGGCCATGTCCGCCTTGCTCTTGGGCGCAAGTACACCCGCCGGGGCAAAGCGCGGGTCATTTATGAGCAGCGGGTTATCGTCCCCGGCCCACTTGATTGAATATGGAGGATTGGAGACGATCAGCTCAAAGGGCTCGTCGTCCCAGTGCTGCGGATTGGTAAGCGTGTCCTCGCAGGCGATGTCGAACTTGTCATAGCCGATGTCGTGGAGGAACATATTGATGCGGCACAGGTTGTAAGTTGTGATATTAATCTCCTGGCCAAAGAAGCCGTTTCGGATAGCATCCCGGCCCAAAACCTTTTCCGCCTTCAGCAGCAGAGAGCCGGAGCCGCAGGCCGGGTCGTACACCTTGTTTATCTCGGTCTTGCCAACGGTGCCCAGCCGGGTCAGCAGTTCGGATACGTCCGCCGGGGTGAAGAACTCGCCGCCGGACTTGCCGGCATTGCTGGCGTACATGGTCATGAGGTATTCATAGGCGTCGCCGAAGGCGTCGATATCGTGGTCCTTCACCTCGCCCAGATTCATGTTAGCCACGCCGTTGAGAAGCTTGACGAGCTTGTCGTTTCGCTTGGCGACGGTGGCGCCCAGCTTGTTGCTGTTCACGTCAAAGTCGTCAAACAATCCGGCAAAGCTGCCCTCAGACTCGCTGCCCTTGGCCGATTCCTCAATGTGACGGAAGACCGTTTCCAGCGTCTCGTTCAGGTTTTCGTCCCCGGCAGCCCGAGCGCGCACATTGCAGAAGAGCTCACTCGGCAGGATGAAGAAGCCCTTCTCCTGCACCAGACCCTCACGGGCCTCCTCAGCCTCTGCATCAGGCATTTTGGCATAGTCGAAGTCGGCGTTTCCTGCTTCGATCTCGCCGCTGTTTATGTAATTGCACAGGTTTTCCGAAATATAGCGATAGAACATGGTGCCCAGCACATAGTTTTTGAAGTCCCAGCCATCCACGGCACCACGAAGCTCATCAGCAATGGCCCATATCGCCCGGTGCAGCTCCTCACGCTCCTGCTCTTTCTTCATATCTGCCACAGTTGTTTCCTCCAAAATCGTTTTGATGTGTTTTTTATCATTTTGCCTCGGGAATAATGTCCACTATATCGCCTACATTTACTCCCAGCGCTCCGCAGATTTTGCCCAGCGTCTCCAGCGTCACCTCTTCGTCGCGGTTGAGCTTTGTCAAAGTATTAGGAGTAAGCCCGGCTGCTCGGCGCAGGTCTGCTTTGCTCATTTTGCGGTCGATGAGCAGCTTCCAGAGTTTGTTATAAGATATGGCCATATGGGTACCTCCAGCAGAGATTTCGACTTTTTAATTTTAGCAGATGACAGAACTTAGAACAACGGCTTTTCGCATCACAATGCGAAATTTTCTCTCTGCGTTTGTCGTATGCTCCTCCCCTTCCCAGCCGCAGCTGGGTAAAAACAGGCACATATATCCGCGAGCTTTTTGGCGGATATATGTGCCTGTTTTTGATGTCCGGACACGGCGGGGGCGGGGTGCGGGAGCACGGCGGGCGCGGTGGGGTGCGGGCATGTGGGGTTTCCGAAGGGGCTTGCCCCTTGGCCCGGGGTCATCCAACAGGGGCGGGAGCGCCCTGTTGGCGCACGGCTTTGCTGGCAAAGTCTAGTGTGTTAGACCTTTTGCGGCCGCCAGGGCGGGAAAGGGGCTGTGCGGGGCAGCACGGGCACTTTCCTGCGCCGGCAGAACGGAGGATATCCGCTGGCGGGGCAGCCGGCGGATATCCTCTGTTCGTCTTGAGGCGGCGCGGCGAAGCGGCGTCGCCGGGGCGCAAAAGGGCTACACACCCGCCGCAGCGACGCGTCTCAATACCACCACGGCAGCTCCAGCCGCACGTCGTCCAGTGCCTGGCGCTCCGTCATCCTCGCGCGGCTCTCCGACAGGTGGAAGTGCCGGGCCGTCTGCGTCAGCGTACGCTCTGTGTCCTCGTCGTCAAAGCCGAAGCGGTACTCGATATAGCCCCGCTGCCTCGGCTCGATGCGGCCCAGCGCCGCGTGCAGTTCCTCAAAACTTTCCCGCTCCAGGTATAGCTGCTCAGGCGTTTTTCCGGTCCCGTAGAGGGCGGCGGACTCAAGTGAAATGCGGCTGCCGATGTTCTGCGCCTCTAAAGTCCTGCTGCGCTCGCGTATGCTGTCCAGCATGGCATTGCGCACGGCCGGGGCGGCGTAGCTCAGGAATTTTCCGCCGCTCTCCGGGTCGAAGGTATCTACACAGCGGAGCAGTCCGAGCGCGCCCTCCTGCACCAAGTCCTCCCTGTCGAGAAGCAGGGCGGAGTTCAATTCGCGCTGGGAGCTCCACAGCTCATTGGCCGTTTTTCGGATGAATCCCAGGTTGTTCCCGACAAGTTCGTTCCGCGCTCCGGCGTCGCCCAGGCGGGCAGACGCGCAGAGCTCCTCATTGCTCGGCGGGCTATTCATTGCTCTTCGCGCCGCCTATCATAGACAGGAACAGCCGCTTCACGCTCTCCTCGTCCACGCCGGGCAGGTGCGACACCGAGCGCGCCACGGCCTGAGAGAGCTGCTCGGGCGATATCTTGCGCAGGGGCTTGCTCTGGCCTCGGGTCAGTTCGGCGTAGATGCGCTTCACCGCCTGCGCGGTCAGCTCCTTTGATGCGGCGACGTCGGAGCCGACCTCCCTTTTAATCTCGCGGACTGCGCGCATGAAGGAGTCCTCGATATTTTGCAGCTCGACCTGATGTATCGGCGTTTTCAGGCGCTCTGCGTCCGCGGCAGCCTCCGGCGAGCCCTTGAGCAGCGCGGCAGCAGAGGCGTAGATCTGGTTCTGCGCGGCGAAACCCGAGGCGAGCTCGTCGCTGAGAAAGCTGGCGATCTGGTAGGTCGTCTCGGCGAATCTGGGGCTTTCGAGCAGGCGGTTGACGACGCGGGGATCGACTTTTTTCGTATAGAGGTTCCTTGCGGCCTGGACGGAGAGGCCGAGTTCGGAGATGTCGTAATTCACGAGGTCAGGCACGTCGCTCTCGCCCAGTAGGAAGTCGGTGGAGACGTTGAAGGTGCGGGCGAGGCGGATGATGCTCTCGTCGCCGAGCTTGTCCGTTTTGCCGCTCAAAAAGCGGCTGAGCGTGCTCTCCGTCGTGCCGATGCGCAGGGCGAGCTCGGCCTGCGTGAGTCCGCGCTCCTTCATCAGGTCACGGATACGGTCGCGTATCTTGCCGGGCAGCCAGGTCTGTTCCATCGCGGCACCTCCCCTTAAACATAAGGCAATGGTTTAATCATCATCCTCTAAGCTCTCGCTCGGCTCTTCGGCCACAACATTGAAGGAAAACTGGTCTTTGTCATATCCAAATACGGAAAGCAGGTTTTGAATAAACCGGATGCATGACCACGCCGACAGGTTTGCTTCTACGTAGATCCCATCAGCTATTTTCCAGGGGCCGCGCATACCCTCTCCGTTGGTATTGAGGTGCACATGCTTTCTTTTTGTGGCATTGAAAGAGTAGTTGTTACGCGCCAGCTCTTCTATCTTTCCGGGCTGTCTTTTATCAAGCAATTTGATGACATCAAACAGCATAAAAACGAATTTGTTCTGTCTGTAAGTCTCGCCGAACAGCTTGAAAGAGACGAGCTTTTTCCCGGTGACATCATCGTAATCGTCCAGCGTCATCGTGTCGATATACTCAAACTCGATGCTGTCATCATCAACCTTGTCGATCCTATACCTGGCCAAAACGATATTAGCAAGCCTTTTTGCGCGCGCCTGGATATCAACTATACCCCAGCTGTCTTTGGCAAGAACGTCGCTGTTGAGGACGACCGCTTTGGAGTTTTCTCGGATAATCTCCTGCTTTTCCTTGAAGCTCTTATTGGACAGCTCAGAATTATAGCCCGTCACCGAGAGATTTCCCAATGTGTGCAGGTATTGCTCATGCTCTTCCGGATTTATATAGTTCCAGTCTGCACTGAGTGTCTGGGGCATGATGTGCTCGATGGTCAGGTTCTCAGCGCGCAGCACCTCTTTGCCGTCACCGTTTTCAATATCAAGAAGCAAAAAGCGGCACAGGGCATTGTTGCCGTAGATATTTGCCCTTTGTAAGGAGCGCTCAAACTCTGCCGTAGATGGGACTACATCCTTCGATGAGACTGTAAACAGGAATTTATTTAGAGATTCATAGTATTTTTTCTTGTTTGACGACACCTTGAAGATACGGTTATACAGGTATGTAAACAAGCCTCGCAACGTATTTGACGGAACGCCGCAGACCAGCCTGCGCAGTAGATAGGACAATATGAAGTGCAATATTTTCTCTACCGTCGCCTCATCTATGACATCATTATGATGATAGTCGTCAAATACGTGAAGCAGGAATGGGTAGCAGGTCGTCTGGTTCAACAAACGCAGACTTTTCAGATATTTGTTTATCTTTTCAGAATAAGCTTTGCTGCCATAGACAAATGCTCCGAATATCTCAGCATAGTATTTAAGCTCTTCAAGAATTGATTCCTGTGTATAGCCGCTGTTCTTAAAGAGCTTCACGAAACTGCTGTACAGCTGTCGGCTGTTCACTGGTTTGCTGGTCTTGTAGACTATGTACTGCATGAAGAAGTCGTCGAGGTTGGAGTAATCCATCTTATTGCGCAGCGTCTTTTCAATGAAGAGCCAGTAGTCTTCATACAGTCTCTCCTGGTCATCCGCATTCATAAGCAGATAGTTGCGAATAAGGTCAGCGTTTGAGAGCTCAAGGCCTGTCGAATTGATGCTTTCAAATATCACCTGGGGGTCGTCTTCGCCCTTGGTGAGCACGATCTCAACTATCTCCAGTTTTGTCAGGGCGTCAAGCACCGCAGAGGGATTTATCCCACGGCTGCACCAGCGCTCAAACCGCTCCTTGCACAGCATGAAGTTTTGATAGATATGAGTCTCCTCGTCCATCTCATCGAGCTTCCCGTTGAGAAGCAGGAGGAACTGCCTGTTGTCAGTCTTAATAGGCTTGAGCTTGACCTTGAATTCTTCGTCGCAGTATTTGTTGTGTAGGTATTGCTCCTCGATTTCATGGTAGCATTCATCCCCAACAGACTGCGCAACAACGGAGAGGGCCTTTAAGATCAGCATGAGCGTAGTGAGGCGCTGCTGGCCGTCGATGATGATATACTCCTGAAGCGCAAAGCCCCCGCTTTTTGCCGCCATGAATACAATAGTCCCCAGAAAATGCTTCTCACCCGTCTCGATTATCGTGTAAACGTCATCCAAAAGCCGGTTGCAGTTGCTGTCAGACCAATCGTAATTTCTCTGATAGACTGGAATGCGGAACAGGACTTTATTTGTCCCTATAAAATCTCTGAGCATCCAGAGCTTATGTGCATCCATTGTATTTCCTCCCCGCCTATTGATGCGTGTTAAATCATATTTTGTATTATAAACTGCCGACTCGTGTATTACAAGCTCTTACATTTTGCTGGTACCGGGCGGCTTGCATTTCTGCAAGGCTTGGAGGGGCGGCGGGGTGGGATTCTTGCGGAAGTGCCGGATTTTGTGGGTTTAAGACTTTCTTCGCGTATACTCGGGTGAAAGGAGGTCTTGGATGGATATATTTGCAAGCGTCAAGGCACTGGTCGGGGTTCGGGAGGCGGCGGAGAGGTATGGAGTTCGGGTGGGCGGGCGCGGGATGGCGCGGTGTCCGTTTCACGATGACCGGCGGCCGAGCCTCTACGTGGCTGACGGTCACTTCCACTGCTTCGCCTGCGGGGCGCACGGGGACTGCATCGACTTTGCGGCCCGGCTCTTTCGGCTCACGCCCCTTGAGGCGGCGCGGAAGCTGGCGGCGGACTTTGGGACGGCTCAGGAAAAACCGAAGAAACACGACGAAGCACAGCGGCTCGGGAAAGACGAGCGGCTGTGCTTTTTGCGTTTATCCGAGCATTGCCGGGCGCTCAGGCGGCATAAGGCCGAGTTTGCGCCGAGAAGGCCGGGCGACGACTTTGACGCGCGCTTTGCGGCGGCCTGCAGGGAGCTTGAATACGCGGAGTATCTGCTCGACGAGCTGACCTTCGGCAGCGCCGGGGCGCGGGCGGAGGCGGCCCGGCTGGCGCGGGACTTGAAAATGGAGGTATGAGACTTTGGAAGACAGGCACGAAAACACGTCCGAGGGCGCGAAGCTGCCCTCCTGGTACGACGGGAAGAAAATAGACGAGGTGCAGTTTTGCTCCGACTTCCTGGGGCGGCACCCGATGAAATGTGTGCGCGGGCGGCTCTTCACGGTGGACGGCGCGGTGGAGGACGAGGGCGAGATAAGCCGGATGATACTTGAGGAGGTTTCGGGCTGTCTGAGTTCCGGCATCTCCAAGGCGGTGACGAACCTGCTCGCGGCGCTCAAGCTGACGGCTTATTCCCCTCCCCTGCCCATCGAGACCGACCGCATCCACGTGGCCAACGGCACCTATTTCCTGAACGGCAGCTTCACGGAGGACAAGGCCTGGTGCAATAACCGGCTGAAGGCGCGCTACGAGCCGAACGCTCCAAAGCCGGAGCGCTGGCTGGGCTTCCTCTCCGAGCTGCTGGAGCCGGAGGACATCCCCACCTTGCAGGAGTATCTGGGCTACTGCCTCATACCCTCGACCAAGGGGCAGAAGATGCTGCTGCTCATCGGCAAGGGCGGCGAGGGCAAGAGCCGCATTGGGCTCGTCATGCGCTCGCTGCTCGGCGACAGCATGAACATGACCAGCATACAGAAGGTGGAGAACAACCGCTTCAGCCGCGCCGACCTCGAAAACAAGCTGCTGATGGTGGACGACGACATGGATATGGCCGCCCTGCCCAAGACGAACTATATCAAGTCCATCGTCACCGCCGAGTGCAAGATGGACCTTGAGCGCAAGGGCGTGCAGAGCTACCAGAGCCGCCTCTACGCCCGTTTCCTCTGCTTCGGCAACGGGGCGCTGACAGCGCTGCATGACCGCTCCGACGGCTTCTTCCGTCGGCAGATCGTGCTGACGACCAGGGACCGGCCCGCGGGGCGGGTGGACGACCCCTTCCTCGCCGAGAAGCTGGCCGACGAGGCGGAGGGCATCTTTCTCTGGTGCCTCGAGGGGCTGAACCGGCTGCTCGCGAACAACTACCAGTTCAGCCTCAGCGGTAAGGCGCGGGAGAATGTCGAGACGGTGAAGCGCAGCAGCAACAACGTCATCGAGTTCCTGCGCTCCGATGGCTACATCCGCTTCCGGGCCGACGCAGAGGCCAGCTCGCGGGCTCTGTACGATGCCTACAAGCTCTGGTGCGAGGACAACGTGCGCAAGCCGCTCTCGGCAAACCGCCTCAGCTCGGAGCTTGCGCAGAACGAGGCGCTCTACAAGGTGGAGGCCACGAACAACATCTACGCCGCCGGGAAGCGGGTGCGGTAATTTCACCCCCGCCCGACATTGTGGGTTTAGGCAACGTCGAACCTGCGTATCCGCGCCAAAGGCGTGCACCCGGGTCGTCGAGGACGCCAACCCTTCACCTCGGACACGCACCCGCGCAAAACCAAACGCGGAAACGCAAACCCGTAGGGGCGGGGTTCCACCCCCGCCCCTACGGATTGCGTGCGTGCAAACTCAACGCAACAACGTCAACGTAGGGCGCATCGACCTCGATGCGCCGCCCCCCACGGCAACGCTTTGGGCAGGACAAAAGACTGTCCGTAGGGGTAGGTGCGCCCTACGATGGGCGCGCGGAACCCCGTGACGCCTGGCGGGGATGGAACCCAGCCCCTACAGGGAACGTTCCGCACTGCTCGTGCCAACGCAGAGACTGCGGAGGAGATGCGGCCCTTTGCCGCATCGACGACGTCAGTCAATATTTAAAATAAAATGCCGCCCCTATGGGGCGGCTGCTACCTTATTCTCAATCGTTAGCTAAGACGGCCACCCCTGTACGATCATACGCACCAACCTCCCCACGCCCAAACGTCATGTAGGCGTAGAGCGTCCGAGGGAGAGGCGGGTGAGCCCACCAACGTACGAAGGGTGCTCCCAGCCCATAAAAAAGCCGCTTTTCTTTGGGGCTCCACCCCGTTTCTTTGGGCAAGGGCCAAATAAATGGGGTGGAACGCGGCATACAATACACAAAAAGCGCATCCCTAGCCCGGCGATATTACTTATGGTATGACCTCGCTACCTGCAAAACTGTAGCACGCTGTTCAGGCGTCAGAGGCAGCCAGGCATCCAAAAGCTCTTTGAGCTCCGGGGTCACCTCAATCATGTCCGAATCGCCATCCGCGAAAAACTGCGACAGCGTTATCCCGAAAGCATCACACACGCTTTTGAGCGTTGTAATGGTCGGCACCGTGTTCCTGCGGTAAATATTAGATATCGTGGATTCGTTCAATCCGGCCTGCTGCGCAAGACGATATTCGCTCCAGCCCCGCTCATTCAACAGACTCCGCAGCCTTTCGAGCACGTCCATCCCATCACCCGCCTTTACTTTATTAGTTTATCCGACTCGTAAACGGTATGATACCTTTAACTTGTCGTGCTTATACCGTTATGTTAAACTGTATTTGCCCGACAAATATGAGGTATGAAGGCGGCGATATAATGATACAGTCAAGAGCTGAAAACAGGGTATATAGCTGTTGTTTTACTGGGCACAGACCGGAAAAGCTCAGTTTACCAGAAACTGCTGTTTGTCAAAGGCTAGATGACGCAGTAGAACTTGCTCTGAAAGACGGCATTTTTACATTTATCTGTGGCATGGCGCGTGGGGTCGATTTGTGGGCAGGACGGATCGTACTTCTAAAGAAAAAAGCACGGCCGGAGATAGACCTCATTTGTGCGACACCATTTGTTGGTTTTGAGAACTGCTGGGACTCATACTGGCGCTCACTGTACTCACTTATCTTGTCCCAAGCCGACCACGCGCTGGCAATAAGCGACAAATACTCCCCTGGCTGCTTTCGACGACGGAATGAATGGATGGTCTCCCACTCCCAGCTGGTGATTGCGGCGTATAACGGAAAAGCGGGAGGAACAAGGAATACAGTCCTCTATGCAAAAAGATGCGGAGTGCCCGTTTACAATGTTTTAGAGCACGAGATATGACCCCGATGGACACATAAAAGCATTCGACGTTTGATATTGGTCTCGACGAAGTGCATCTCCCATGCTATACTGAAGGCCAATATAATAAACGGCGGACTGCGCCGCCGTTTGCTGAGCTTTTACTGCGCCGTTTACTACACCAAACGGCCCAAAAACGGCGCAGACCTATGGAAATTTACGGAAGTTTAAAAGAAATGATTTGTTTGTAATATCCTCAAATTATGAGGATATGCAGGTGTTTGGAGGCTTACAGAGACCATGATCAAAGTGCTGATGACGTGCCACGGCAATATTTGCCGCAGCCCTATGGCGGAGTTTGTGTTTCGTGACATGGCGGCCCGGGCGGGTGTCGAGGTTGAGGTCGCTTCGGCGGCTACCTCTACTGAGGAGATCGGCAACCCCGTCTATCCGCCCGTGCGCAGGCTGCTCATCGCACACGGGCTCGACCCCTCGGGCAAGACCGCGCGGCAGCTCCGCCGCTCCGAGTACGCCGACTGGGACCTCTTCGTCGGCATGGACTCCGCCAATATCCGCAACATGAACCGCATCTTCGGCGGCGACCCCGAGCGCAAAATTCTCCGCCTGCTCGACCTCACACCCCTCAAACGCGACGTAGAAGACCCCTGGTACACCCGTGACTTCAACGCCTGCTGGGACGATATCCAGCTCGGCTGTGCCGCCCTGCTCGACTATGTATCCAAAGCCTAGGCCGCCGGGTGCATGCGGCCCGTGTGGTCTATGCTGTACTCGCCGCTGAGCAGCAGCTCAGATATCGGCACTATCGTGTACCCGTCCGCTATCAGCTGCTCGATTATCCCCGGCAGCGCCTCCGGCGTGTGCTCCGCCGCGTTGTGGAACAGCACGATCGAGCCCGGGCCCACGCCCTCGACTACCCGCTTCGTGATCTGCGACGCATCCAGCCCCTTCCAATCCAGGCTGTCCACGTCCCACTGTATCGCCGTCATGCCCATCCCCTGCACCGTCTCTATGACGTTATCGTCGTACTCGCCGTAGGGGCAGCGGAACAGCGTCGGCCGCACACCCGTTATCTCCTCTATCTTCGCGTTGCAGGCGTTCACGTTCTCCACTATCTCGGAGGCCGAGAGCTTTGCAAAGTGCGCGTGGTCGTTCGAGTGGTTCATGACCTCCATGCCCGCGTCGGCCAGCTGCTTCACGGACTCGGGGTACTTATCCACCCACTGGCCCACCAGGAAAAACGTCGCCTTCACATTGTAGCGCTGCAGTATCTCGATGAGCTGCTCCGTGTCCTCGTTGCCCCAGGCCGCGTCAAAGCTGAGCGCCACGAACTTGCCGTCGCGCTCCACGCTGTACACCGGCAGCGAGCGCTTCGTCGCCGACGCCCCAACCACCGCCGGGCTGTTCACCAAGGCAAACAGCAGCACCACCGCCAGTACCAGCGCCGCGCCCGAGGCCGCCTTCTTGTGCCGCTCTATGTACATGAGCGCAGTTGTCACAGTGTTTTTCATGCTTCTACCCCCGTGCATAGTTTTTGTACAGACTATGTCCCGGGTGTTTTTTATATGACTAAAAATAACATTCTTGCGCTTTCAGGCGGGCGGTAGTATAATAAAAGAGCCATTAATTTACATTGTTGAAGTGAGCGTCTGAGGAGGGACTAATATGAAACTATCATCCAAGATCCAGAAATGTGAGCTTTCGCCCATCAGGAAGTTCGCCCCATTTGCAGACGCTGCGCGAGCGCGCGGGATAAAGATCTACCCTCTGAACATCGGTCAGCCGGACATAGAGACGCCGGCGGAATTCTTCGATGCGGTGAGGCAGTTCAAGAGCCCGGTGCTCGAGTATGCGCCCTCAGGCGGCGTACCGGCCTACCTCAAAGCGGTACACGATTATTACACCCGCATAGGCCTCGACCTCGCTCCCGAGGACATGCTTGCCACGGCCGGCGGCAGCGAGGCCCTGAGCATGACCCTGGCCTGCATCCTGGACGACGGGGACGAGCTGCTGACGGCTGAGCCCTTCTACCCGAACTACAGTACCTTCACCCAGGTGACCGGCGCGAAGATAACGCCCATCCCGACCTTTGCCGAAGAGGGCTTCCGCTACGCCGTGCGCGAGCGCATCGAGCCGCTCATCAACGAGCATACGCGGGCGATACTGCTTACGAACCCCGGCAACCCGACGGGCTATGTGCTCTCCAGGGCCGAGATGCGCGTCATCGCGGACATCGCCAAGGAGCACGACCTCTATGTCGTCAGCGACGAGGTCTATCGCGAGTTCGTCTACGGCGGCGAGGAGATGACCAGCATGCTCGAGTTTGACGACGTGCGCGAGAACGTCATCGTCGTGGACTCGGTCTCCAAGCGCTTCTCCGCCTGCGGCGCGAGGGTCGGCGTGGTCGTGTCGAGGAACAAGGCCTTCATGACGGAGGCGATGAAGATTTGCCAGGCGCGGCTGTGCGTGGCCACGCTCGACCAGGTGGGCGCGGCGGCGCTCTACTCCGTCGGGCCGGACTATTTCGCGGCGGTGCGCGAGGAGTACAAGCGCAGGCGCGACACGGCGCTCAAGAAGCTGCTGGCCATCCCCGGCGTGGTCTGCGAGCAGCCCGAGGGCGCGTTCTACCTCATGGCCAAGCTGCCCGTCGATTCCACGGACAAGTTCCAGCAGTGGCTGCTGGAGGAATTCAACGCCGACGGCGACACCGTCATGCTCACGCCCGGCGAGGGCTTCTACGCCACTCCCGGCAAGGGCGTGGACGAGGCCAGGCTGGCCTACGTCCTCAAGCAGGCCGACCTCGAGCGGGCCATGGACGTGCTTGCCCTGGGCATTGCCGCCTATAACTCCAGGTAGTTTATCAAGTCAACATAAGAATGTATACATAAAACAAACAGGCCCGGATACCGGGCCTGTTTGTTTGTGGTGGAATGTATGAGAGATCAAGTTCTGGTATACTGGAAGGTGACGTCTATGACCACGGCTTCCTCGGGCATGACGAAGCTGTATTTCTCGCCCTGGACGCGCACGACCTGCAGCATCTCGCCCGCGGCGGTTATGGCGGCGACCGAAGCCGTCTCATAGCCGCTGGAGGGGTCCACGCTGAAGGAAACGGTCTTGCCCGCGGCGGAATCGGACACGCTGGGCAGGACTACTCCGCCGCTGTGCGCGGAAGCTATGACGTTGAAGCTCTCCCCGCCGCTCGCCAGGCTGAGCATGGCGCCGCTGCCCGCGACCGCGTCAGGCTCTCCCGCAGAGCCGGAGGCCGCTGTCGGGAAAATCGCCATCGAGACCAGCAGGACGGCTATGAATATGAGCATCGGCAGGGTTATCGTATGTCTTCTCATCGCACTTTTCTCCACATATGTTCTATATGCCTCCGAACCATAACTGTCGGGTTACATAACACTTCTCATAATTTGATATTAAACATATTACAGCCGGTATTCAAGCAAAACTTTAGATACAAATGGTTACAAATTATCTCGCCTTTGGCCGCGGGTGCAAGAGCTTGTTGAAAATGCGCTCCGTATGAGGTATAATAATATAGTTTAAGCCAGAAGTAAGAGGCGGCATATGAGAGAGAGCATTTTTATAAAAGGCGCGAGGGAAAATAACCTCAAAAATATAGACCTGGAGATACCGCGGGAGAAGCTCGTGGTGTTCACTGGCCTTTCGGGCAGCGGCAAGAGCTCGCTGGCCTTTGAGACCATATATGCCGAGGGTCAGCGCAGGTACGTCGAGAGCCTGTCGAGCTACGCGCGCATGTTCCTCGGCCAGATGGACAAGCCCGATGTGGACTACATCGAGGGCCTGTCCCCTGCCATATCCATCGACCAGAAGACGACGAGCCGGAACCCGCGCTCCACCGTCGGCACAGTCACCGAGATATACGACTACCTCCGCCTGCTCTGGGCGCGCATAGGCGTGCCGCACTGCCCAAAATGCGGGAAGGAGATACGCCAGCAGACCATAGACCAGATCGTGGACCAGGTGCTCTCCTGGCCCGAGGGCAGCCGTATCCAGGTGCTCTCGCCTGTCGTGCGCTCGCGCAAGGGCGAACACGCCAAGGTGCTCGAGGACGCGCGCAAAGGCGGCTACGTCCGCGTGCGCGTGGACGGGTCGGTCTACGACCTCTCCGAGGAGATAAAGCTCGAGAAGAACAAGAAGCACAACATCGAGGTCGTGGTGGACCGCCTGGTCGTGCGGCCGGACTCCGCGCGGCGGCTGACGGACTCCATCGAGACGGCGGCCTCGCTCGCGGGCGGGCTCGTGCTCATCGACTGCCCGGCAGACGGGCGGGAGCAGCTCTTCTCCCAGAACTACGCCTGCGAGGACTGCGGCATCTCCATCGAGGAGCTCACGCCGAGGATGTTCTCCTTCAACAGCCCCTACGGCGCCTGTTCCACCTGCGCGGGCCTGGGCAGCCAGCTGCGCGCAGACCCCAGCCTGCTCATCAAGGACCCGGAGCTCTCCATACTCCAGGGCGGCCTGCAGGCGCCCGGCTGGGCCAACGTCAAGGGCGACAGCATCGCCAAGATGTACTACGACGCGCTTGCGAAAAAATACCACTTCAAACTCACAACGCCCATCAAGGACCTGCCGGACGAGGTCATGGATGTCATCATGTACGGCACGGGCGGCGAGCCGCTGGAGCTGCAATACGAGACGGCGCGCGGCACGGGCACGCTCCGCCAGCCCTTCGAGGGCCTGGTGAACAGCCTGGAGCGCCGCTACCGCGAGACGCAGAGCCAGGCCATGCGCGAGGAGTACGAGGAATACCTCGGCGAATACCCCTGCCCGGACTGCGGCGGCAAAAGGCTCAAGAAGGAGGCCCTTGCGGTCACGGTGGGCGGCATGTCTATCATCGACTTCTGCGCCCTGCCGGTGACGAAGGAGCTGGAATTCATGGAGGCCCTGCCCGCGTCGCTCGGCGCGCGGGACAGGATGATAGCCGACCGCATCCTCAAGGAGATACGCTCGCGCCTGAGCTTCCTCGCCAGCGTGGGCCTGCAGTACCTGACCCTCTCGCGCGCGGCGGCGACGCTCTCGGGCGGCGAGAGCCAGCGCATCAGGCTCGCTACGCAGATAGGCTCCTCGCTCATGGGCGTCCTGTATATCCTCGACGAGCCGAGCATCGGCCTGCATCAGCGGGACAACTCCAAGCTCATAAACACTCTGCGCGAGCTGCGCGACCTGGGCAACACGCTCATAGTCGTCGAGCACGACGAGGACACGATGCGCGCGGCGGACTGGATAGTGGACATCGGCCCCGGCGCGGGCGTACACGGCGGCGAGGTCGTCGCCCAGGGCACGGTGGAGGACATCTGCGCCGAGCCCCGCAGCATCACGGGCCAGTACCTCTCCGGCCTGCGGAAGATACCTGTGCCCGCAAAAAGGCGCGCAGGCAGCGGGAAAAGCCTGCTCATCCGCGGCGCGAGCGAGAACAATTTGAAGAATATCGACGTCGAAATACCGCTCGGCGTCCTGACCGCCGTGACGGGCGTCTCGGGCAGCGGCAAGTCCAGCCTCGTGAACGAGGTGCTCTACAAGACCCTGGCCGCGGTCAAAAACCGCGCGCACGTCCGGCCCGGGCGCTGCCTGGGCATAGACGGGCTCGAGAACGTGGACAAGGTCATCTGCATCGACCAGTCGCCAATAGGCCGCACGCCGCGCTCGAACCCCGCGACGTATACGGGCGTGTTCAACGACATCCGCGAGCTTTTCTCCTCCACCGAGGACGCAAAGCTGCGCGGCTACGGGCCCGGGCGCTTCTCCTTCAACACGAAGGGCGGGCGCTGTGAGGCCTGCGCCGGCGACGGGCTCATCAAGATCGAGATGCACTTCCTGCCCGACGTCTACGTCCCCTGCGACGTCTGCAAGGGCAAGAGGTACAACCGCGAGACGCTGGAGGTGCGCTACAAGGGCAAGAACATCTCCGACGTGCTGGACATGACCGTCGAGGAGGCCCTGGAGTTCTTCAGGAACCTGCCGAAAATACGCGACAAGATCCAGTCCCTCTTCGACGTGGGCCTGGGCTATGTGAAGCTGGGGCAGTCGTCCACGACGCTCTCGGGCGGCGAGGCGCAGAGGGTGAAGCTCGCCACCGAGCTCTCCAAACGCTCCACGGGCGCGACGGTCTACGTCCTGGACGAGCCGACCACCGGCCTGCACACCGCCGACGTGCAGAAGCTCATCACCATTTTGGACAGGCTGGCCGACGCGGGCAACACTGTCGTCGTCATCGAGCACAACCTGGACGTCATCAAGGTCGCCGACCACATCATCGACCTCGGCCCCGAGGGCGGCGACGCCGGCGGCACGGTGGTCTTCACCGGCACGCCCGAGGCCTGTGCAGAATGTGCCGGGAGCGCCACGGGGGAGTACCTGAAAAAGGTGCTCGCCTGAAAGTATGAAGTTTTCGCCCGCCTTTCACAAAAGGCGGCGGGGTCCAGGGGCGGCGCCCCTGGCCGCGCTCCGCAGAACGCGGAATGCCTGATGCTGAATAAGCGCAGGAGGGGGTCCAAGGGGGGACCCTCGCCGGGGTTCCCCACTTGCATCTTTCGGAGGTTATCAAGACATGACAGATTTCATCGTAGAAGCCGTAACCGGCGCGGACGTGGGCAAATACCTCGCGACCTTTATCATCTCCATGATCCCGGTCATAGAGCTGCGCGGGGCGATACCCATAGGCGTGGGCCTGGGCCTGACGCATGTGGAGGCCATGGTCATAAGCGTCATAGGCAACATGCTGCCGGTGCCCTTCATCATTTTGTTCATCCGGCCCATATTCAAGTGGATGACGAAGCACAGCGAGCGCCTGGGCCGCCTCGCCAAGAGGCTCGAGGCCAAGGCCGAGGGCAAGTGGGACAGGATACACCGCTTCCAATTCTTCGCTCTGACGCTGTTCGTCGCCATTCCCCTGCCTGGGACGGGCGCCTGGACGGGCGCGCTCATCGCGGCGGTCATGAACATGCGCCTGCGCAATGCCCTGCCCTCGGTGCTGCTGGGCGTGGTCATCGCGGGCATACTGGTCACGGGCCTTACCTACGGCTTCACCTCGATTTTTGTTTAACTAAAACCCGCGCCGCCCCATAGACTGTAGCAGAGGGGGTGGCGTGATGTTCTGGAAGATACTGCTCTGCGCCATGGCCGCGGGCCTGCTGGTGGTCTTTTTCTGGGCGCTGAGGGGTTCGCTGCTGCTGCCCGTCAGGCTGGGGAAGCACACGCAGCTAGAGCTGAGGCTGCGCGTCACCGGGCCCGAGCCAGGCCTGGAGGAGAGCGTCTGTGCGCTCGTCTGGCTGCGCGAGAACGGCACGCTCCGGGGCAGCATCACGATAGAAGACTGCGGAATGGACGAGGAAACGCGGCAACTCGCCCGGCTGCTTCAAAAGCGCTGGGACTGCGTCTGCCTCGGATGGGATGGGGAAGAATGGACGAACGCGGCGAACAGACCGAGCTCTCAGGCCGGGTCATAAACGTCATATACGCCAACGAGGAGAACGGCTACACCGTGCTCCGGCTGGACACCATGGACGGCGGCGTCACCACCGTCGTCGGCACCCTGCCCTCGGCCTGCCCGGGCGAGGAGCTGCACGCCTTCGGCGAGTGGATGACCCACCCCAGCCACGGCAGGCAGTTCAAGGCCGAGTACGCCGAGCGCAGCCTGCCCCGTACCGCCGAGGCCATCTACTCCTACCTCGCCGGCAGGGCCGTCAAGGGCATAGGCCCCGCTACCGCCGCCCTCATCGTGGACCGCTTCGGCGAAAAGACCCTGGACGTGCTCGAGGGCCAGCCTGAAAAGCTCGCCGAGATACGCGGCATCGGCCGGGAAAAGGCCCTGCGCATATCCGCGGACTTCCGGCGCCAGGCCGGGCTGCGCAGGCTCATGGAATTCCTCTGCGGCCACGGGCTGCGGCCGCTGCTTGCGGTGAGGCTCTACAAATTCTACGGCGAGGACGCCATGGACGTGCTCGGCGGCGACCCCTACATACTGGCCGCGCCGCACATCGGCGGCTCCTTCGCCGAGGCCGACCACCTCGCCTTCGACCTCGGCTGCGACCCCGACGACCCCAACCGCATCCGTGCGGCGGTGCTCTTCGAGCTGCGGCACAACGCCAACAACGGCCACTGCTTCATACCCGCGGACAAGCTCATCCCCGCCACGGCCCAGTTTGTCGGCACACAGCCGGAACAGGCGGCAGCCGGGCTCGCCGAGCTCCAGGAGCGCGGGGCGATAACGCGCTGCGAGCTCGCCGGGCGCGACGCCTGCTACCTCACAGAGCTCTACGAGGCCGAGACCTACGTCGCCAGCCGCCTGCGCGCCCTGGCTTCCGAGCCCGAACCGGAGGACGAGCGGATAAACCTCCTCGTTGAGCGCGTGGAGGCGGAAAGCGGCATAGTCTACGCGCCCCTGCAGCGTCAGGCGCTGAGCCTCGCGGCGCGCTGCCGGGTCATGGCCCTTACCGGCGGGCCGGGCACGGGCAAGACCACCTCCCTGCGCGGTATCCTCAGCCTCTACGACAGCCTCGGCATCGAGACCCTGCTCACCGCGCCCACGGGCCGGGCCGCCAAGCGCATGTCCGAGCTCACGGGCCGGGAGGCCTCCACCATCCACCGCCTGATCGGCGCGGGCTACTCCGCCGAGGGCGAGGAGACCGTCTTCGCCCGGGACGAGGACGAGCCGCTCGACTGCGGCGCAGTAGTGCTCGACGAGTGCTCTATGGTTGACATAACACTCATGCGCGCGCTTTTGGCGGCGATGCCGCCGGACTGCCGGCTGATACTGGTGGGCGATGCCGACCAGCTGCCGAGCGTGGGCCCGGGCCGGGTGTTCTCGGACATCCTGCGCTCGGAGGCCATACCTGCCGTGCGGCTGACGGAGATCTTCCGCCAGGCGGAGGACAGCCGCATCGTGAAGTATGCGCACATGATAAACCGTGGCGAGCACCCCGACCTGCGCGTGAATTCGGGCGATTTCTTCCTGCTTGGGCGCAGGGATGAGGCCCGGGCGGCGGACACGATAGTCGAGCTGTGCGCCGAGCGGCTGCCCAAACGGATGGGCATAGCGCCGGAGGAGATACAGGTGCTCACGCCGACGCGCAAGGGCGAGCTGGGCTCGGCGGCGCTCAACCGCAGACTGCAGGCGGCGCTCAATCCGCCCATGGAGGGCAAAAACGAGAAAATTTTCGGCGAAGTCACCTTCCGCGAGGGCGACAGGGTGATGCAAATTCGGAATAACTATGATATAATCTGGCACAGGAGCCCTCTGCCCGGGCAGAAGCCGGAGAGCGGCTCGGGCATATACAACGGCGACATAGGCTATATCCTCGGCATAGACGCGGATAACGAGGCCCTGACGGTGGACTTTGACGGGCGCGTGGCGGCGCTCAGCTTCGAGCAGCTCATGCAGCTCGAGCACGCCTGGGCCATGACCGTGCACAAGTCCCAGGGCAGCGAGTACCGGGCAGTGGTGCTGGCGCTGGCCCAGGCCGCGCCCCGGCTGCTCACGCGGGGCGTGCTCTACACCGCGGTGACGCGGGCGAAAGAACTGCTCATAGCCGTAGGCGATATCGAAACGGCGCACAGGATGATAGACAACCACGTTCAGTCCAGACGGTACAGCGGCCTGAGGCTCAGGCTGATCTGAAAAATAGAGAAGGAGACGTGATCACCGTGCCGAAGTCGAGAAGCGGGATATTGGACATACTCTTTCCGCCGCGCTGCGCGTTCTGCCGCAAGCTGCTGCAGCGGGGCGAGAGCGGGATGTGCGCGGCATGCGAAAAGTCCCTGCCCTACACCAAGCCGACGGACCGGGCGGGCACGGACTTTGTCGAGGCCTGCGTAGCGCCGCTCAAGTACGAGGGCGCGGTGCGCGAGGCCCTGCACAGGTACAAGTTCCAGGGCGTCACGGCCTATGCCGGCGTGTTCGGGCGGCTCGTCGCCGAGTGTATCGAGCAGCGGCTCAAGGGCGAGTATGACCTCATCTCCTGGGTGCCGCTCTCGAGCCAGCGGCTCAAAGAGCGCGGCTACGACCAGGCCATGCTCATAGCCATGGCGGCGGCGCTGGAGCTGGGCGACGTCGCGGTCGAGACCCTGCGCAAGAAGAAGGACGTCGCGCCGCAGTCCGGCACGGGCAGCCTCGAAAAACGCCGCGCGAACATCTCCGGCGCCTACGAGACCATAGACCCGGAGCTGGTGGACGGCCGGCGCATCCTGCTCATCGACGACATCATCACTACCGGCGCGACGGTCTCCGAATGTGCGCGTATGCTGGGCATGGCAGGGGCAGAGAGCGTCGTCTGCGCCGCCGTGGCCAGGGTGGAATAATATGGCCGGAAGCGGTCAATGATTACGGTAAGACTGGAAAGGTGCTAAAGCTATGCTGATATTTGAACGGGATATAGCGCTCGACATGGGTACGACAGGCGTCCTGCTCTATTCCAGGGGCAAGGGCGTACAGATAAGGGAGCCGACCATCGTGGCCGTGGACAAGTTCTCCGGCAAGCTGCTGAAAGTGGGCCACGACGCGCAGAAGATGCTGGGCCGCACCCCGGCGAGCATCGTGCCGATACAGCCCATCATGGACGGCGTCATATCCGACTACGACATGACCGTCGCCATGCTCAAGGAGCTCATCGGCCGGGTGACGAGCTTCAGCCTGTTCAAGCCGAGGGTGCTGGTCTGCGTCCCTGGCAGCATCACGGGCGTGGAGGAGCGCGCGGTCATTGACGCGGTGGTCGAGGCCGGCGCCAGGAAGGTCTACCTGGTCGAGAGCGCGGTCGCCACGGCCTACGGCGCGGGCATCGACGTCTCCAAGCCCGACGGCCACCTCATCATCGACATAGGCGGCGGCACCACCGAGACGGCGGTCGTCTCGCTCGGCGGCGTGGCGGAGTGCGAGTCCATAAAAGTCGCCGGCGGCAGCTTTGACGACGCTATTATCCGCTACGTCCGGCGCAGGTACAACGTGCTCATCGGCGCGAAGACCGCCGAGGAGGTCAAGATCAACATAGGCTGCGTAGTGCCGAAGCCCGAGGTGGGCATCGAGGAGGTCAAGGGCCGCGACCTGGTGACGGGCCTGCCCAAGATGGTGAAGCTGAGTTCGACTGAGCTGGCCGAGGTGCTCATGGAGCCCGCGCGCGAGATACTCGAGAGCGTGCACTACGTCCTCGAGCGCACGCCGCCCGAGCTCGTGGCGGACATCTCGCAAAACGGCATCGTCATGTCCGGCGGCGGCAGCCTCATCTACGGCATCGACATGCTCGTCGAGCACGACACCAAGCTGCGCACGGTGGTCGTGGACGACCCCATCTCCTGCGCGGCCTACGGCGCGGGCAAGATGCTCCTGCGCCTGAACGAGCTGCCCGAGGGCATGGTGAACTT